>JAEZJR010000142.1 GCA_023415725.1 Acidobacteriota bacterium | reverse complement strand
CGGCTTCCTGTTCTGGCTGCACCGCCGCAAGAAGTTCGACGGCCAGGTGCTCATCGCCTATGGAATCATCTACTCCATCTTTCGCTTCTCGATCGAATTCATCCGCGACGACCCGCGCGGTGACCTCTTCGGCCTCACGACGCTAACAGGCCTTTCGACCTCGCAGCTTGTAAGCCTTTTTGTGGCGGCTTGCTCGATCGTTTTCATGATCTGGCGAATACGAGCTACGGGCGAAAAGGAGGAGTTTTCAAAATCAGCAACCAGCTAATAGCTATCAGCTGACAGCTTGTTTTCCTGGTAGCGTAGAGCCCGAAGCTGACGACTGGAAGCTGTATCGAGAATACACCGCTTCCCGAAGGTCTGTTAGAATCCCCTCATATTGTCCGAACAGCTCTCTACCATCTCCGTTGGGCCCGATGATGCCGGCAAACGCCTCGATGCTTTTCTGAGCGAACAAATCGAAGGCTGGTCGAGGGCTCGCCTGCAAAGGCTGATCGAGGGCGGCGATGTGCTGGTGAACGGGAAGCCGGCGAAATCTTCGTATAGACTCCGCGAATCCGACGAGATCGACGTGGAGTTTACAGAGGCTCCCACGGCCAGATTCGAACCAGAGGATATCCCGCTCGAGATCGTTTACGAGGACGAATCTCTGGCCGTGATCAACAAGCCAGCGGGCATGGTCGTGCATCCTGGCGCCGGAGTGATTAGCGGTACGCTGGCGAACGCAATCTCGTGGCATTTCAAGTCGGTACCGCCCGTGGTAACGGGCGGGTTGCCACAGGCCAGCGATAGCGACGAGGCGACTCAACCCCCCGAGCACGCCTTCGGCAACCCGCCGCTTACCAGTGGCGGTTCTGACAGAGTGGGAATCGTGCATCGGCTCGATAAAGACACCTCGGGGATCATACTCGTCGCGAAGGACGAGAAGACACAAGAGTCACTGGCTGAACAGTTCAAGAGCCGCACGGTCGAGAAATCCTACATCGCGCTGGTCCACGGCGCCGTCAGTGAAAACAGAGGAACGATCGACCGTCCAATAGCGCGGGACCGCTGGCACCGGACGAAGATGACGGTGGCGGCGAACGGTCGAGAGGCCTTGAGCTTGTGGAAGGTCCGAAAGCGATTCGAGAAATTTACACTGCTTGCAGTGGAGATAAAGACCGGGCGCACGCATCAGATTCGCGTTCATCTCGCGTCCATTAACCATCCGGTCGTCGGCGACGCCACCTACAATGAGGGCCGCGACAACACCATCGCGAACCCCGATATCAAAAAGGCGGTCCAGAAGCTCGACCGCTTCTTCCTCCACGCCGAACACCTCGCCTTTACGCATCCGGAAACGGGAGAACGAATGTCGTTCACGTCGGAATTACCCAATGAATTGAAAGAACTCCTCGATTTGTTATGATTTGAGCAAACAATTCCCCCGTCTCAACTCATTCAAATGAAAAAGTTCCTCTTTCTCCTTCTCGTTTCGGTTCTCTTTGTCACTTCATCCTCCGCCCAAAACGGCACCTTGCAGATCGTTCCGCGACCGACATCCGTCGAACAAAGATCGGGCGCCTTTTTGATCGACCGGCGGGTTACGATCGTGGCGAAAGGTGAGGATCGTGCGCTCGCGGATGATCTTAACGGGATACTGGCCGACCAAGGTTTAAAGCTGAAGATCGCGAATTCCGCGCCGAGGAACACGCCAAAGGTCGTCTTCGCAAGCGCAAAGGAAACGGGGGCTATACCCGGCTCTTACTCGCTCACTGTCGGGAACAACGAGATCACGATAAGCTCTTCAACCCAGGCGGGGAAATTCCATGCTTTGCAGACGCTTCGGCAGATGCTGCCGGTACGGCCTGTTAGCCCGCTTGTTATACAGGGCGTTCATATCGCCGACGCTCCGCGCTTCCAATACCGCGGAATGCATCTCGATATAGCGCGGCATTTCCAACCGGTCGAATTCGTCAAGACGTACATCGACCAGATGTCGCGTTACAAGTTCAATCGCTTCCACTGGCACCTTACGGATGACCAGGGGTGGCGGATCGAGATCAAGAAATACCCGAAGCTGACGGAGATCGGTTCCAAGCGGCCGGAGACGATGTTGGAGCGAAATTTCGCCCCGTATAAAGGCGACGGCATCCCGCACGGCGGATTTTATACACAGGAGCAGATAAGAGATGTCGTCGCCTACGCGAAGGAGCGGCACATCACAGTGATCCCGGAGATCGAATTGCCCGGACACGCGTCGGCCGCCCTGGCGGCGTACCCGAACCTTGGATGCAAGACAGATTACCAGTACAAGGTGCAAACGACGTGGGGCATCTTCAAGGAAGTTTTCTGCCCCACGGAGGAGACGTTCAAATTCCTTGAGAACGTGCTCGACGAGACGATCAAACTCTTCCCCGATTCGCCCTACATCCACATCGGCGGTGATGAGGTGTTGAAGGACCACTGGAAAGAGTCAGCGTTCGTCCAGGAATTGAAGCTGCGCGAGAACCTGAAGGACGAACACGAGGTGCAGAGCTATTTCGTCCGCCGCATGGAGAAGTTCATCAATTCTAAGGGCAAGAAGATCATAGGCTGGGACGAGATCCTCGAGGGCGGCGTCGCCCCGAACGCGACGATCATGAGCTGGCGCGGCGAGAAAGGCGGCATCGAAGCGGCTAAAGCAAAGCACGACGTCATCATGACGCCGAACACATACGTCTATTTCGACTACGGCCAGGGAGACCCGTCGTATGAACCGCTGAACATCGGAAGCTACGTTCCGCTCGAAAAAGTTTACGGCTGGAACCCTGTCCCGAAGGAGCTTTCAGCCGAAGAAGCCAAATACATCCTCGGCGGGCAGGCGAACCTGTGGACCGAGTACATAAAGACGCCGTCGCACGTCGAGTATATGGTTTTCCCACGGATGCTCGCGCTGTCGGAGGTCCTGTGGTCGCGGCAGGAGGATCGCAACTTCGGGGACTTCCAGAACCGCCTGCACAACATTCTCCCGCGGCTCGATAAGGCGGGTGTCAGCTACCGCATTCCGGAGCCGATACCGGTCGGAGCGTTTCTGCTGAACGAAACGGAGGCCCACGCATTCGAAGTGAGCCCACCGGTCGCGGGCGCCAAGGTGTATTACACCAAGGACGGTTCCACACCGACCGAGAAATCACCCGAAGCGCCGCAGATGATACCGGTGTTCCCGAACGGGGACGAGACCGTTACGATCAAGGCGATCGTCGTGCTTCCGTCGGGCCGCAAAAGCAGCGTTTACGCGGCGACCTTCCTTCGTGGCAAGATGCGCGAGCCCGACACGCTAGCTGATAGCAAGCCAGGCGTGAATTACGAGATCGTTGTACCGGCCGGCGAGGGAGCTAGCGAGGAGACGCGCCTCACGGGTGAAACGCGCGGGATATTGCTGACACAATTCGAAAAGCGCATCGATCTGAAGAAGCCTTTCGCTCTTACGTACGATGGGTATTTCAAGGTGCCGGCCGACGGCGTTTACGAGTTCCAGGTCGAATCGACCTGGGACACCACCGTCGTGCTCGGCGGCAAGATGATCATCAATGACGCAGGAACCGCCGCGAGCAAAAAACGCAGCACCCTAGTCCCGCTCAAGGCCGGCCTCCACAAGATCTCACTGCGCTCCAACCACCGCGGCGGCGACGTTAACCTCCGCTTCCGCTGGGGGGTCAAGGGCCAGGGCCTGAACCAGGCCTACGGCGGCGAGTTCGTGCATTAAGAATTATTTGCCCGCGAATGAACGTGAATTTTCGCGAATGATCTTTCTTCATTCGTTTTATTTGCGGAGATTCGCGGGCAATGAAACTACAACACTATGAAAACCCTCTCCGTGCCTATGCGTCTATGCGGTTCGATCCTCCTGCTCGCCCTGATCGCATCCGCGCAAGCGAAGGACTACACCCGATGGGTCAACCCGTTCATCGGCACCGGCGGGCACGGTCACACATTCCCCGGGGCGACCATGCCATTCGGCATGGTCCAGCTATCCCCCGACACCCGCATCGACAACTGGGACGGCTCTTCAGGCTACCACTACTCCGACGACATCATCTACGGCTTCTCGCACACACATTTGAGCGGAACCGGTATACCGGACGGTTGCGACATCCTTTTCATGCCCACCGTCGGTGAACCGCAGTTCTTCGTCAAAGAGGGGGGAAAGTCGGTCAACGGGTACGCGTCGAAATTCTCGCACGCAAATGAGAAGGCTGAGCCTGGATATTATTCGGTAAAGCTTGACGACGATGGAATCCTAGCGGAGATGACTGCAACACAACGCGTTGGTTTTCACCGCTACACCTTCCCTTCGGGCAGCGATGCGAGTGTAATTCTCGATCTCGGTTGGCGCGACCGTGTCATCGACTCGCTTTTGACCTTTAATGGAACTGATGAGATCGAAGGATATCGTGAGTCTACGTCTTGGGCTAAAAAACAAAAGATCTATTTTGTTGCGAAGTTTTCAAGGCAGGTCCGCCGAATGGAAGTCGCCAGCGGCGAAGGTCATCAAGACCGACAAATTTTCGAGCGCGTTGGTTCGGCCGGTATAGGGGGGGACGGGCCAGTTCGCGCATCAATCAAGTTCCAAAACTCAAGCGAAAAGACGGTCACTGTAAAAGTCGGCATCTCATTCGTTTCGATCGAAGGAGCCCGCAAGAATCTCGAAGCGGAGTTGCCGCACTGGGATTTCGATAAGGTCCGTGCTGACGCGAAGGCGGCCTGGAACAAGGAGTTGAGCAAGATCGAGGTGTCGGGCGGGACGGATGAGCAGACGACAAATTTTTACACCGCCCTCTACCACACGATGATCCAGCCGAGCGTCTTCAACGACGTGGACGGGAGGTACAAAGGCCACGACGGAAAGATCCACACTTTGAGTTCCAACTTTAGTTGGCCCGCGTCGCCACGAAACGCCTCGGGGCGGGCGAAGCCAGCTAAAGCTGGAACTCAAAACGGCGGCGATCATTACACCGTCTTCTCTTTGTGGGACACGTTTCGAGCGGCCCACCCGCTTTACACCATCATTGATCAGAAACGCACGGTCGATTTCATTAATACATTCATACGGATTTACGAACAGGGCGGGCGATTGCCGGTGTGGGAACTTTGGGGTGAGGAGACCGACACGATGATCGGCTACCACGCCGTCTCCGTCATCGCGGACGCGATGGCGAAGGGGATCGAGGGGTTCGATTACGAGAAAGCCTACAAATCCGCCAAGCACTCCGCCGAACTCGACCACTTCGGCCTCGCCGGCTACAAGAAACGCGGCTACATCTCAATGGAGGACGAAAACGAGTCAGTCTCGCGAACCCTCGAATACGCCTACAACGATTGGTGCATCGCCCAGATGGCGAAGATCATGGAACGCCGGCACCCTGCCAGCGAGTCATATCGAGGGGATCATGAGAAGTACAACCTGCGCGCTCGCTACTTCGAAAACCTCTTCGACGCCAAAACCGGCTTCTTCCGCCCGAAAAAGAACGGCGGTTTCGTCGAACCCTTCGCTCCCAACGAAGTCACGTTCGGCTTCACTGAAGGGAACTCGTGGCAGTACTCGTTCTTCGTTCCTCATGATGTAGCACGATTGATGGAGTTGATGGGTGGGCGAGAGAAGTTCATAGCGAAAGTCGATGAACTACTAACGACGGACCAAAAACTCGCCGGTCGCGAACAGGCCGACCTCACCGGATTGATCGGTCAGTACGCCCACGGCAACGAACCCTCGCACCACATCACGTATTTCTACAATTACGCCGGTGAACCGTGGAAGACGCAGAAGTACGTCCGATACATAATAGACAACTTCTACAAGAATGCCCCAGATGGGCTGATCGGCAATGAAGACTGCGGGCAGATGTCCGCATGGTACGTGATGAGTGCCGGCGGCTTTTATCCCGTCGCACCAGGCTCTCCGGTTTACGCCTTCGGCACGCCGCTGTTCCCGGAGATGAGGTACAGGCTGGAAAACGGCAAGTCGTTCACGATCCGCGCCAGAAATATCTCGCCGAAGAACATCTACATCTCAGAAGCGAAACTCAACGGTACTGCCTACAGAAAATCGTTCATCACGCACAATGATCTGATTCGCGGCGGCGTTCTCGAGTTCAAGATGTCCGACTCGCCGTCGAAAACTGCATTCGATGAATTCCCGGTCTCATCGATCAAAGCGGAAACCGTAGCGGTACCGGTAATAACAGCCGAACGCACATTTGCGGAGAGTACGACCATGTCGCTATCGACGCTCACGCCAAATGCAACCATTCGCTATACGACCGACGGAACTACCCCGACAGACAAGTCATCTTTGTACGCACAACCCTTCAAGGTTGACCGCACAGCAACGATCAGGGCTATCGCTTACGGCCCTAACGGAACCGCAAGCTTCCCCGTTGAATCGGTACTGACGCGCCGCCCGCACGATTGGACGGTCAAGGTA
Organism: Acidobacteriota bacterium; assembly: GCA_023415725.1. Classification (GTDB taxonomy): domain Bacteria; phylum Acidobacteriota; class Blastocatellia; order Pyrinomonadales; family Pyrinomonadaceae; genus OLB17. The sequence goes on along the minus strand of JAEZJR010000142.1, from coordinate 18,483 downwards.
ATATCCGGATACAGCACGCAATACACTGGCGGTGGTGAAAATGCGATCGTTGACGGGATCCGCGGGACGGTGAACTTCGCCAGCGGCGAGTGGCAAGGCGTTCAGGGTAAGCCTTACGAGGCGGTTATAGATCTGAAACGCGAAACCGAGTTGCACGAATTGGGTGGAAGCTTCCTGCAGGTTGCGGGCCCGTGGATATGGATGCCCGACCGGATAGAATTTGAGATCTCAAACGACGGTGCGAATTTCACACGCGTCGCCGAGATCAAACCCGGTTTCCCGCAGCATGAGATGACGCCGAGCGTTAAGGAGTTTCGGCAAGCGATATCTCCAGTCAAAGCTCGTTACATTCGCGTGCGCGCTTACAACATCGGCAAGATCCCTGCGTGGCATTTGGGGGCTGGCGGCGACCCGTGGATCTTCGTGGACGAGGTGTTTGTCCGATAGGTGACCATTGTCACAAATTTATGTAGTAGGATATTGTCTCATTAGTTCCGTAAGGCATTTTCTCTCGCATGAATTTGCAGTTGCTCAAACTGATAGTTCTCGGTGTCGGGCTCGGCCTGGCTTTCGGGGTGGGTATATACACCTTCTGGTACGGCAAAGGCTACTCATACCTCAGCAACGACCCCACGTCGTGCGCGAACTGCCACGTCATGGACGATCAGTACAGCGGCTGGCTCAAATCGAGCCACCGTTCAGTCGCCACTTGCAATGATTGCCACACGCCGCACAATCTAGCCGGCAAGTACGCCGTTAAGGCGTGGAACGGTTTTTGGCACTCCTACTACTTCACGACTGGTACGTTCCACGAGCCGATCCGCATCACCGAACTGAACCGCAAGGTTGCGGAAGAATCCTGCCGGTATTGCCACGAGAACATGGTGCACTCGATAACCGTTTCGGGAGACAAAGAGGATTCTGAGGAAATGTCCTGCATCCGCTGTCACCGGAATGTCGGCCATCTTCATTAAAAACGAAAAGATCATGAGCGAAGAAACGAACGAAACAACGACGGAAAAACGAGAACCCGAAGAAAAGAAACCGAGGCGTTTTTTTAGCCTGAAGGTCGTCGTGCTCGTGGCATTCGCATCGTTCGCCGCCGCGATCCTCGGCCTCGCGCTGCTGACCAACATCATGGAGCGGAAGAACGAGGCTCGTAATCCCTTCTTCCGCGTGGTAGAGCTCACCGACGACACGGACGATCCGGCCGTCTGGGGCAAGAACTTCCCGCTGCAATACGATTCATACCTGCGTACCGTAGACCAAACCCGTACGCGCTACGGAGGCAGCGAGGCTGTGCCGCAAACGCCCAATAACGCCGATCCTCGCTCTGTGGTCGCACAATCGCGCCTAGAGGAAGACCCACGGCTGAAGACGATGTGGGACGGGTACGCGTTCTCGGTGGATTTCCGGGAGGAACGCGGACATGCCTATATGCTCGAGGACCAAACCTTCACGCAGCGGCAGATCGTCACGCAGCAGCCGGGAACCTGCGTGAATTGCCACGCCTCCGTCTACACGGTCTACAAGAAGCTGGGCAACGGCGATATAACCCAGGGATTCCATGAGCTGAACAAGATCGGCTACGGAGAGGCTCGCAAGCAGGTCAGCCATCCGGTCGCGTGCATCGATTGTCACGATTCGCAGTCGATGCAGCTACGCGTCACGCGGCCCGCGTTCATGGAAGGCATCAAGGCCGTCAAAGCCTCACAGGGCATCCAAAATTACGACGTCAACCGCGACGCGACGCGCCAGGAAATGCGCACCTACGTCTGTGGGCAATGCCACGTCGAGTATTACTTCAAGGGGCCGGAAAAGACGCTCACCTATCCGTGGCTGAAAGGCCTGAAGATCGAGAACATCATGGCCTACTACGAGGAGGTGAAGCATAAGGACTGGACGCATAAGCAGACCGGTGCGGATGTCCTCAAGGCCCAGCACCCCGAGTTCGAGATGTACAACCAGGGCATCCACGCCCGCTCGGGCGTCTCGTGTGCGGATTGCCACATGCCCTACAACCGCGAGGGTGCGATGAAGATCAGCAGCCACCATGTGCAGAGCCCGGTGCTGACGATCAATCAATCGTGTCAAACGTGTCACAAGTGGTCTGAGGAGGAATTGAAGTTCCGGATCGAGACCATCCAGGAACGCACCTACAACCTGCGCGGCATCGCGATGGACGCGCTCGTGCAACTGATCCAGGACATCGCGAATGCCAAGAACGCCGGAGCCACCGACGAGCAACTGGCGGCCGCCCGGCAGAATCAGCGTTTCGCGCAGTTCTATCTGGATTTCGTCGAAGCGGAAAACTCGATGGGCTTCCACGCACCTGAGGAAGCTGCTCGAATCCTTGGCGAATCCATCAACTATACTCGCCTCGGCCAGGTGTCGCTTCGCGGGATCGGTAACCCGACCGCACCGGTTAGGGCGTCGTATTACACGTTCTGACTTTATCTGAAAATTTAGCTGACCATTTGCCGTTCACCCGCGTCTAAAGCAACGGACGAAGAAACCGGGTGAACGGTTTTTGTTTGTGAGGTCACTATGGACAGGCGATTTTTCCTGAAGACAAGCGGTATCGGTCTGGCAAGCTTTGGCCTTATGGCTGCTGCCCCGGATTTCCTTCGTCAGTTCGCGTCGGCACAATCGAAGAACGCTTTCGAAAAAAAGAAGGTGCTGGTCACCATCTTTCAACGCGGAGCAGTCGACGGGCTCAACGTGATCGTACCGCACGGCGATGCGGAATATTACGATCTGCGACCGTCCATCGCCGTACCGCAACCGGGAAGGACCGACGGAGCGATCGATCTGGACGGACACTTCGGCCTGCACCCGTCGATGCGGCCGCTCGAGCGGTTTTGGAGATCGAAACAATTCGCAGTCATAAACGCTGCCGGTTCGCCCGACAACACGCGTTCACACTTCGACGCGCAGGATTATATGGAATCCGGCACGCCGGGCGTGAAAGGCACCCGCGATGGGTGGCTCAATCGAGCGTTACAGGCGACCGCCGGAAAAGAGGAGTCGCCCTTCCGTGCAGTATCGATGACGCAGTCTCTGCCGCGCGCACTTTATGGGAAAGCTCCCTCTGTGGCGATGACGAACCTGTCCGATTTCACGATAAAGGCAGGACTATATACGACCGATCTGAAGGGCGGGTTTGAAGGGATATACGAGCAGAACGCAAAGGACAGCCTCGGAGCAACCGGAAAGGAAACATTCGAAGCGGTCAACTTCCTTAAGTCTGCTAACCCCGCGCAGTATAAGCCGGAGAATGGTGCGGTCTACCCCAACACCGAGTTTGGACGTTCGATGATGCAGATAGCACAGCTCATCAAAGCCGGCGTCGGGCTCGAGATGGCATTTACCGATACAGGACGCGATATCCGTTGGGACACGCACAGCAATCAGGGCGGAGCCCGCGGACAACTAGCGAATTTCCTCGGCACATTCTCGCAGGCGATCGCTGCATTCGCGACCGACCTTGGGAAGCGGATGGACTACGTGCTCGTTCTCACCATGAGCGAGTTCGGCCGAACGGCACGCGAGAACGGAAGCCGCGGCACCGATCACGGACACGGCAACGCGATGCTCGTGCTTGGAAATACCGTGAAAGGCGGAAAAGTATACGGCGAATGGAAGGGAATGCGTAACGACCAACTGAACGAAGGCCGCGACCTCGCCGTGACCACCGACTTCCGAGACGTTTTCGGCGAGATAGCTCAAAAGCATTTAGGAGCGAAAAACCTAAGATCGATCTTTCCGAACTACAACTCTGACGCCTCGAAATTTCGAAGTTTCATCAGTTAGAAATAGCCGCGAAGAAGGCAGGATACACATTTAGTCCAAATGGCCGTGTATTTTGCTGGATCTCATGGCTATTCTTGTACTCGTGTTCGAAAAACGTAGCACAAAGCTCGAAAGGATCGACACGGGCGATTACACTCCTGCGGAATACGCTACATTCCTCCGCGAGATCCGCTTCATAAATCACCACCTCGGCGACGAACGCGCGCTTCGCAAGTCGCTGCTCCGCGATGTCGAGGAAAAGAACCTGCGGGAATTTTCGGTGCTCGATGTGGCGTGCGGCTCCGGGGAACTGCTTCGTAGGATCGCCGATTTCGCGCACCAATCGAAACGCACGGCCCGACTCACCGGCATTGACCTCAATGAATTGTCCTTCTCCACGATGCCGAGATCGGAAGCATCGATGTTCCCCGAGATCGCCTACGTTCGCGGCGACGCATTCAGTCTTCCTTTCGCGGACGGTTCGTTCGACTACGCTATCTCATCGCTATTCTTTCATCACCTGAGGGATGAACATATCCCGCAGGTTATAAGCGAAATGGCGCGTGTCTCTCGCCGCAGCGTATTCGTTATCGACCTGCACCGTCACCCAGCCGCTTACTTCCTGTACAAATTGTTTTGCCTTGCTTTTCGTATCTCTCCCCTTGTCGCTCAGGACGGAGCGTTGTCGGTTTTGAGAGGATTTCACCCTGACGAGTTGCGGAAGCTCGCAAACGAAAACGCCGCGCGCGTTACACGCGTGGCGCCGTTTCGGATCGTGATGAGATGCTCAGGCGTCGGGGATCTCGGGCTCGACAAGCATCTTGAGAAGAGCTAGCGATTCCTGCCACCCGAGATAGCACGCCTCGACCGGGATCGCATCCGGAATACCCTCCTGAGTGACGTTCACTTCCGTGCCGACGGAAACCTGCTTTATCGTGACAGTGGTGCGCATTTCGCCGTGCAAGTTAGGGTCGTCGAACTTGTCGGTGTAAACAAGCTTTTCGTTCAGTACCATCTCGACGAACTCCCCGCCGAACGAATGACTACTTCCGGTCGAGAAATTCGTGAAAGACATCTTGTAGATTCCGCCCACGCGAGCGTCCATCTCGTGCACCTTTCCGGTGAAGCCGTTCGGCGGGAGCCATTTGGCCATCGCATCGGGATCGATAAATGCCCTATAAACACGCTCCGGTTTTGCCGCGAAAACGCGATGAAGCTTTACAGTATTGCTGTTCACAATTCCTCCGTATTGATTTTTGGGCCCTTCCTGTCCCCTATTGTTCAAGGCTCTGCGTTGATCCGTTTCAATACATCAGGCTGCTCGCCCTCGAACTGCTGATACCGAAGGAGGTCTTTTTCGGTGAAATCGACCGCGAGTTGAAGGTGTTGGCAATGCACGCAGCCGTATGCCCTGATGCTGCGGGTACCGATCCCGAAGAGGCTCTTCCACGCTGAGATCGCGTCGATCTTAAACACGGGTTTGCTGCCGTCCGAACTGTTCATGACAGAACCCGCGACCAGGGCCTCGCTGCCGCACGCCAAACATTTCATATACTCCTATTAATCCATTTTTCTCAATCTCAAACGCAGCGCCTGCAGTTTGATGAATCCTTCTGCATCGTGCTGATCGTAGGCGCCGGCGTCGTCTTCGAAGGTAACGACGCGCTCTTTGTAGAGTGAGTAAGGTGATTTGCGCCCCGTTACTGTGACATTGCCTTTATAGAGTTTCAGTCGCACGTCGCCGCTGACCGTTTCCTGCGTCTGGTCGATCATCGATCGCAGGATCTCGAACTCCGGGGCGAACCAGAAGCCATAGTAAACCGATTCGGCGAACTTAGTGCCGAGCGAGTCGCGAAGGCGCATCACTTCGCGGTCCATGGTGATGGATTCCAGAGCTCGGTGGGCGGTTTGCAGGATAGTGACCCCGGGCGTCTCATAAACGCCGCGCGACTTCATCCCGACGAAACGGTTCTCCACGAGATCGACGCGCCCGATGCCGTGCTCGCCGCCTAGGAAGTTGAGCTTCGAGAGCATATCGACCGGCCCGTACTTCTCGCCGTCGATCGCAACAGGTTCGCCCTTCTCGAAAGTGATCGTGATCTCCTGCGGTTTATCCGAAGCTTTCTCGAGCGATTTCGTAAGGATGAAGATGTCTTCCGGCGGGGCGTTCCACGGATCTTCGAGGATTCCGCCCTCGTAGGAAATGTGCATCAGGTTGCGATCCATCGAGTACGGCTTCTCGGCTGTCGCGGTGACGGGGATGCCGTGTTTTTGGCAATACGCGATCAGGTCCGCACGGCCCTTGAATTCCCACGAGCGCCACGGCGCGACGACCTTGATATCTGGCTGCAGCGCATAATAGGTCAACTCGAACCGCACCTGATCGTTGCCTTTCCCGGTGGCACCGTGAGCGACCGCGTCTGCTCCTTCCTTTTGTGCGATCTCGATCTGCCGTTTCGCTATAACCGGTCGAGCGAGCGACGTTCCGAGCAGATAAACGCCTTCGTACAACGCGTTCGCCTTCACCGCCATCCAGACGAAATCCTTAACGAATTCCTCGCGGAGGTCCTCGACGTAGAGCTTCGAGGCCCCGGTCGCCTTCGCTTTTTCGTCTAGCCCAGTCAACTCCTCTCCTTGGCCCACGTCAGCCGTATAACAGACGACCTCGCAACCGTAAGTTTCCTTGAGCCAAAGTAACATAGCGGACGTATCGAGCCCGCCAGAGTAGGCTAAAACAATTTTATTTATCGATTTATTCATTATGAACGCCCTTGAGAGTGAATTTATTCCAAATGTTCTAACTTACCCCTATCGGTTCGGGTTCGCAATATGGTAATGCTCACGCAGATCCTGCGTTATGACATTTCGGACCGATCGGGGCGTTCCGCTCGTGTCGCCGACCTCTGCATCGACGTGCTTGAGGACGACTATCCTACTGTTACCCATATCCTGTTCGACCACGAAGGGAAACAGTGTCAGGAGGAACTAAGCAATGTGGCCGAGTTCGACTGGGCGAAAAAGCGCATCGTGATGAACGACCTGGATCATTGCGGTGAGCAGGATGAAGAGGATAAGCATGTGCTCCTGGTTCGAGACATAATGGACGCTCTCGTGCTGGATCTGCTGGGCCGCCGTACAACGCGCGTCGGCGACCTCCGACTGCGGGAGGAAGACGGCGTTCTGCGCCTTGTCGGAGCCGACGCAGGCCTGGGGGCGATGATCAGGCGCGTGACCGGGGGGAGGATCGGGCGCGTTGCGAAAGAGTCGCTGTTCGATTGGAAATATGTCGAATTCCTGCGCGGTGATCCGTCCGCCGTCGACAGCGGTGCTGGGTACCGCCTACGCATCAACCGGCTCCCGGCGGGCGAGATCGCTCGCCTTGCCGACTACGTGCCGTACCTTCATGCGGCCGAGCTACTAAATCTGCTACCCGATGACAAAGCCGCAGATGTACTGCAGTCCATGCCGATCGAGCGGCAACTGCAGGTGATAGAGGAATTGCCAGAGGATGAAGCGATACGGCTTTTAGAGAGGATGTCTTCCGATCTTGCGACCGACCTTATCGGGCGTCTTCATCTCGATACGATGCGGAAGTACCTGGCGAAACTTCCCCCCGAACGCCGGGATAAGATCGTTCAATTGCTTCGTTACCCCGAGAACTCGGTTGGCGGCGTGATGACGAACGACATGGTGGTCATACCTGCCGACCTGACCGTAGGCGAAGCGCAGACACACATCCACGAGCAAATAAAGCACATCGACTTCATCTCCCTCGTTTTCATCGTTGACCGTGAACCCGAAGACAAACTACGCGGCGTCATTTCGTTGCGAGAGGTTCTGTCTGCGGATCCGGCCGGATCCCTCGAAAGGGAAATGGATCCATTCGTGGCTACGCTCAACCCGTTCGATTCAGCAAAGGAGGCCGCACATCGCATTGTCGGCGGGCAGCTGGAAGCAATGCCCGTTGTCGGTGCGGGTGGAAAACTTATCGGGGCGATGACGATCTCGTCTGCTATATCACAGCTCGTGCCCGCCTCGAGCGGGCTGCGCGGGGTGAGGGTGTTCTCATGATCAAGAAGGACGCGGTCGAAGGACTCGAGCCGATCGAAGAGGTCGAACGTTCCGGCGTGATCAGCACCCCGAAAAGCGTCCCAACCGGCATACGTCTAAATATTCGCGGGCGAAGCATCTACCTTCGGGGGCTTCGCCTGCCGCCGACGGGGATATGGCGCTGGCTGCTTATCCTCGGGCCCGGTCTCATCGCCACCTCCGCGGGAAACGACGCCGGCGGCATCGCGACGTACAGTTCCGCCGGCGCGAAGTTCGGGTACGATCTTATCTGGGTGATGGTTTTGCTCACCCTCTCCTTCGCGGTAGTTCAGGAAATGTGCACTCGCCTGGGCGCCGCCACCGGACGTGGGCTGCTGGATCTCATTCGTGAGCGCTTCGGGATCGGTTGGACGCTTTTCGCGATAGCGATAATCGTCATAGCTAACGGCGGCGTGACAATCAGCGAGTTCGTCGGCATCGGGGCAGCATCTGAGCTGCTCGGGGTGAGCCGTTATATATCCGTCCCGATCGCGGCTGTGATTCTTTGGTACCTCGTCATCTTCGGGTCTTACGCCCGAGTCGAAAAGATATTTCTCCTGATGACGCTGGTGTTCTTCGCATACCCGATAGCGGCGATCCTCGGGAAGCCGGATTGGGGAGAGGTGGCTAAGGGGGCATTCATCCCTACCATCCGCTGGGAATCCGAATACATCTTCCTGCTGGTCGGCGTTCTCGGCACGACCATCACGCCGTACATTCAGGTGTTTCAGCAAAGCTCAACGGTCGAGCGCGGTGCGGCACGGAAACATTACAGGGATGAGCGCCTCGACGCTTACGCCGGCTCGGTATTCTCCAACCTAATGTCGATATCGATGATCGTCGCCACCGCCGCGACGCTTTATGTCGCGGGCAATCGCGAGATCGAGAGCGCCGCAGATGCAGCAAAGGCTCTCGAGCCTGTCGCGGGAGCTTCGGCATCGCTGCTTTTTGCGGTCGGCCTTTTAGGCGCTTCACTACTTGCGGGCGGTGTACTGCCGCTCGCAACGGCCTACGCGATCAGCGAGGCGTTCGGTATACCGAAGGGCGTCAATCTCGACTTCCGTCGCGGCAGGACGTTCTTCACACTTTTCTCCGCATTTATCGTGCTCGGTGCGGGTGTTGCGCTTATACCCGACATCCCCATCTTCCCGCTGCTCGTCGGCATTCAGGTGCTTAACGGCGTACTGCTTCCAATCATTCTCGTATTTATCCTAATCCTGATAAATAACGAACGGCTTGTGGGAACATTGCGCAATACGCCCGTCTACAACTTGCTTGGCTGGGGTACATTCGCGATTATTACAATCGCCGTGCTAGTTATGCTCGTCGGGCAGGCCCTCGATATGATCGGGATAAAGCTCTTCGGCTGATAGCGCAGCGCTAGATCGCGATGACCGAGAGAACTGCAAACCTTTGGGGCGGGCGTTTTACGCAGAAACCGCACGAAACCTTCGCCGAATTCAACGATTCGTTCCCGTTCGACAGACGCCTTTTCGCGGCTGATGTGAGGTGCAGCATCGCCCACGCGCGAGGGTTGCAGCGCGCCGGGCTGCTTTCCAACGAAGAGGCCGACGCGATCGCCGGCGGGCTCACCCAGCTCCTCACGGATTCCGCGATAGATCCGAAATTCTTCGATTCCACAGCCGAGGATGTCCACTCGTTCATCGAATCGAAACTAATCGCCGCGATCGGCGATGCCGGCCGCAAACTCCATACGGGCCGAAGCCGCAACGACCAAGTCGCGACTGCGTTTCGCTTATGGCTACGGGAAGAGGTCGAATCGATCGACGGTCTCGTGCGAGATCTTCAGGCGGCGATCCTCGACATCGCCGAAGGATTCCAAAATTCTGTTATCCCTGGCTACACCCACCTCCAACGTGCGCAGCCGGTTCTGTTCGCCCATTGGTGTCTCGCGTATTTCGAGATGCTGCGGCGCGACCGGCGACGCTTCGCCGACGTTTTCGAACGCGTCAACGTGATGCCGCTTGGCTCGGGCGCTCTCGCCGGCACCGGTTTCCCGATCGACAGGAAAGCTGTGGCAACGGACCTCGGGTTCGCGGGCGTTACAGCGAACAGCCTCGACGCCGTTTCCGATCGCGATTTCGCGATCGAGTTCGCCGGGGCTTGCTCGATCCTGATGGTTCATCTCTCTCGCCTCGCGGAGGATATGATCCTCTATTGCTCTACGGAGTTCGGCTTCCTGAAATTGAGCGACTCTGTCTCGAGTGGGTCGAGCCTGATGCCGCAAAAGAAAAACCCGGATGCTCTGGAGTTACTTCGCGGTAAGGCCGGCCGGGTTTTCGGGCACCACGCCGCTTTGCTAGCGACGATCAAAGGTCTCCCACTCGCTTACAACAAGGATATGCAGGAGGATAAAGAGGCCGTGTTCGATTGCGTGGACACGGTGAAGATATCCCTCCGGGCGGCGGCGATCGTCGTAGAGAATGCGATCGTCGATGAGGACCGGGCCAGGGAGGCAGCAACCTCTGGGTACCTGAACGCGACCGAGCTCGCCGATTACCTTGTAAAGGAAGGCATGCCGTTCCGGACGGCGCACGACGTCGTGGGTAAACTCGTGCTGCTCGGCATCGAACAGGGAAAAGAACTAGGTGAATTGTCCCTCGACGAAATGAAGCGGGTCGCCTCGGAGATCGGCGAAGACGTATTCGTGGCTCTCGACCTGGACCGAACACTCGCGAGCAAATCGGCTATCGGCGGCACCTCACCGGAACGCGTCCGCGAAGCCCTAAATTCGGCGAAAACCTACCTCGACAGCTGAAATGGACAAGGCAGAACTGATAAAAGGTACGGCCGAGAACGAGCTGATGCAATTTCTCGGCGTGAAGATCGTCGAGACTGAGCCCGATCGCGTCGTTCTCACGATGGAAGTGACCCCGAAGGTGCACCAGTACGTCGGGATAATGAACGGCGGCGTCTCGATGTATCTTGCGGAGACCGCAGCGTCGATCGGCGTCGTCGCGAATGCAGACCTGACAAAAGTCACTCCGGTCGGCGTGGAGATCAATGCAAATCACATCCGAGCCGTCAGCAAGGGTATGATCACCGTCACCGCCACGCCGATCTTCCCCGGGCGCACCTTGAGCATCTGGCAGATCGATATCACGAACGAGAAGGGCAAACTCGTCTGCACCGGCCGTTGCTCCGTTCTTCTTCAGAAGCGGCCCGCCCTTCTGCCCCAAGAATGACATTCCCACACGGAAAGCCATTTTTGTGAATTTGTGGCTATAATCCCTGCGTGCACAACTTTGCCCGCAACCTGATCACTGAATGGCGACGACTCGGGCTGCCCTTTTCGGGGCAAACTATCGTCGTTGCCGTTTCGGGCGGGGCAGACTCGGTCGGGTTGCTGCTTGGCGTCGACGAACTCAGAAAGAGAAAAAAGCTTGAACTCCGTATAGTCGCCGCCCATTTCGACCATCGCCTCCGGCATGACAGCCGTTCCGATCTGGAATTTGTGCGGGAACTCGCGAAAACGCAAAAATTTGAACTCGCCCACGGCGAATGGCATCACCAACCGGGCGGGAACCTAGAGCAGAGTGCTCGCGACGCTCGATACAGTTTCCTGCTGAAGACTGCTGAAAATCTCGGCGCGAATTACGTCCTCACCGCCCACACGATGAATGATCAGGCGGAAACGGTCCTCATGAACCTCATCCGAGGTAGTGGCCCAGAGGGCCTCGGCGGTATGCACCCGACTCGCGACCTTAAACTCGAACTCGATACTCCTCCGGAGGACGACGAGCCGTTCCTTCCTTTCCCCGCCCCTTCGGTTAAACTGGTCCGTCCGCTTATCCGTTGGGCTAAACGGCGTGATACCGAAGGATTCTGCCGTGAAAATGGTGTTGCGTTCACCCGCGACCCAATGAACGAGGACCTCAATTTCCGCCGCGTTTGGATCAGGAAAGTGCTGATCCCGATGCTGCAGGATGCGAATCCCAAGATCATCGAAACCCTATGCCGCACGGCTGAATTGTTGCGGTCGCCCGGTGTAACGCCTCAACCGCCCATCGATACCCATCACCCGACCGGGAACCTCGATCTTAAACACCTTCGCACTCTATCCAGAGGCGATCTTTACCCTATACTGCGTGACTGGATCCGCCTTCGCCGGGGCAGCCTGCGCGGTATCGGGCTGAAACACGTGGACGCGATCGCCGAACTAATTCATTCCACAAAGAGCGGGCGGCTCGCCCAGGTCCCCGGCGGGGCCGTCGTCAAGCACGAAGGCCGCCTCGAATGGCACCCTAAAACGGCCGAAAAAGCTTGAAAATTGGGTTTCCCGCTCATACAATCGAAAGTTGGCCCTGCGCATTGTGCGCTTGCGCTTCTAGAACAACGCCGTTTTCGAGACTTTCATCCAACGGCAGTAACCGCTTTCTGAAAGAGATGAAAGTCGGCTTGGAGGCTATAAATTGAGTTCTAAAGCAAAACAAGTTTTATTGTGGCTTCTGATCATTTCGACCGCCCTGGCGTTCGTGTGGTTCCTACAGAGCAAGCAGGGGAAGACCCCGCAGGAACTGGCGATCAACGAAGCTATCTCCCGTATAAACAATAAAGATTTCCGAGAGGCCGCTTTCAAACAGGGGTCCGTGGAATTTACCGACGTTAACGGCAATAAGTTCGTGACCACGCTCGGCAGCGACCCGACCCGCGAGTTGTTGGTCACCTCGATCAACGGTTTCAACGAAGCCAATAAGGAAACTTCGACGCAGGTGAAGATCACCGAAGAGCAGGTTTCCAGCGGCCTCGGCTGGCTGATCCTCATTCAGGCACTCCCGTTCCTGCTGCTGATCGGCTTCCTTGCGTTCACGCTTCGTCAAATGCAGGCGGGCGGAAATAAGGCCCTCAGCTTCGGCAAATCCAAAGCCAAACTGCTCAACAACCAGCAGAAGCGTGTGACGTTCAAGGACGTCGCGGGCGTGGACGAAGCGAAGGAAGAGCTCCAAGAGATCATTGAGTTCCTCAAAGATCCGCAGAAGTTCCAGAAGCTAGGGGGTAAGATTCCCAAGGGTGTCCTCATGATGGGCCCTCCAGGAACGGGTAAAACCCTTCTTGCAAAAGCGGTTGCCGGTGAGGCGAACGTTCCGTTCTTCTCGATCTCCGGCTCCGATTTCGTTGAGATGTTCGTCGGCGTTGGTGCGAGCCGCGTTCGCGACCTCTTCGAGCAGGGCAAAAAGAATGCCCCGTGTATCATCTTCATCGACGAGATCGACGCGGTCGGCCGCCATCGCGGTGCCGGCCTCGGCGGCGGACACGATGAGCGTGAACAGACGCTCAACCAGCTCCTCGTCGAGATGGACGGTTTCGAATCGAACGACGGGGTGATCTTGATGGCTTCGACCAACCGCCCTGACGTTCTCGACCCCGCGCTGCTTCGCCCGGGCCGTTTCGACCGCCAGGTTGTTGTCGGCTACCCGGACGTTCGTGGCCGCGAGGGTATCCTCAAGGTGCATACACGCAAGATCCCGCTCGATGAGGGCGTCGATGTGAACGTGATCGCTCGCGGCACCCCCGGCTTCACTGGTGCCGATCTCGCGAACCTCGTCAACGAGGCCGCTTTGATCGCCGCACGGCAGAACAAGAAAGTGGTCACGCTGTATGACCTCGAGTTCGCGAAGGACAAGGTCCTCATGGGGCCCGAGCGTCGCAGTATGGTGATGAGCGATAAGGAGAAGCGGCTGACCGCGGTCCACGAAGCTGGCCACGCGCTAGTTGGCTTGAACATTCCCGAGAGCGATCCCGTCCACAAGGTGACGATCGTACCGCGCGGACGTGCACTCGGTGTGACGTTCTTTCTGCCCGAGGCGGACGTGCTCGGCCGCACAAAGGAAGAGTTGCTCGCGATGATCGCGAACGCCATGGGCGGACGCATCGCTGAGGAGCTCTTCATCGGCCGGATCACGACCGGTGCTTCGAACGATATCGAGAAGGCGACCGAACTCGCGCGCAATATGGTTTGCCAGTACGGTATGTCTGATCTTGGACCGCTGGCCTTCGGCAAGAAGGACGAGCAGATCTTCCTCGGCCGTGAGATCAACCAGCACCGTGACTTCTCGGAAGACACGGCGATCAAGATCGATCAGGAGGTCAAGAAGATCGTTTCCGAGCAATACGCTCGTGCGACGAAGATCCTCGAAGACAACCGTGAAGCGATGGAACGCCTCGTCGCGGCCCTGCTCGAGCATGAATCGCTCGACCTCGCCCAGATGAAGCGTGCGATCGCCGGTTTGCCGGTGAACGGTGACGAACCGTCCACCTCGTTCGACGACAAGGGCTCAGAGGAGAAAGTGGAGGAATCGTCCACCTCTCCGTTCAAGAAACCTATCCTCCCGCCGATAACGCCGAACAACCCGGCCACGGCGTAAGTAACGGAAATAGTGAAAAAGTGAAAAAAGGGGAAGAGTTTGAACTCTTCCCCTTTTCTGTCTTTGCTGGAAGCCCCAAGCTGATAACTGTAAGCTGTTTATTAAACAGACTGTGCTCTGGCGAACCTCTAAAAGAAAGATCGACCTCACGTCTCCGGTCGTGATGGGCATCCTCAACGTCACTCCGGATAGTTTCTCCGACGGCGGCAACTTCGCTTCGTTAGATGCTGCAATCCGGCGCGTAGAAGAAATGATCGATGAGGGTGTCGGCATCGTCGATGTCGGCGGCGAATCCACGCGGCCGGGAAGCAAACGCGTTCCGGAGAGTGAAGAGATCGATCGAACCGCTCCCGTGATCGAAGCGGTAAAGTCGCGTTTTGACGTACCGGTTTCGATCGACACGAGCAAAGCAGCGGTGGCGAATGCGGCTGTTGCCGCGGGCGCTGAGATCATCAACGACATTTCCGGTCTCCGATTCGATCCGCAACTCGCCCATGTCGCCGCGGATCAAAGAACAGGGCTGATTCTTATGCATTCCCTCGGTGAGTTCGAGTCGATGCACTCGCAACCGCCCGTGGACGACATAGTCGAGGACGTCGCAAGCGATTTTGCTCGATCGGTCGATAGCGCGGAGGCGGCGGGTGTCGGGAGTGACCAAATAGTTCTAGACGTCGGTATCGGCTTCGGCAAGACCCGGGAGCAGAATTTAGAGCTGATCGCTAAACTTGATAAACTTTTGGCAGTGTTTCCGGAATTCCCGCTTCTTGTCGGGGCGTCGCGGAAGTCGTTCATCGGGAAGGTGCTAAATCGCCCGTCCACCGACGAGCGGCTCGCCGGTTCACTGGCGGCCGCCGCCATCGCTGTCTGGAACGGCGCCGCGATCATAAGGGCACACGACGTAAAACAAACCGTTGACGTGGTGAGGATGGTCGCGGCAATAAGAGATAAAGATCTTGGGCAGATTTAAGACCCTGATCGGCCGGCTGCTTGCATCGGAAAAAAGTATGAGGTTTATACAAGCAATCTCTATCGCGGGGCTATTGCTGTTCGTCAGCGGTTTTACCGAATGTTATAAGCCGGTGACCGGCACCGGACTGCCGGAGAACATCAAGACAATTGCTGTGCCCGCATTCAAATTCGAGGCGACCGGCATCCGCTATCGGGTCGAGTCCCGCTTCACCGAAGCGGTCACGCGGGAGATCATCCGCCGCGGCAGCGGTTTGAAGGTGCAGGGCTCACTCGAAGGGGCAGACGCGGTCGTGGAGGGGAACATCCGCGACTTCAATTTTAGCGGCGTGTTGCTCGATCGCGAGGGGCGCGCTCGCGTTTACGAGGTGGTCATCACCTCCGCCGTCACCATTCGAGATCTGCGGGCGAACAAGATCCTTTACGACAACCAGAACTTCGTCTTCCGCGATTCGTTCGAATTTTCTGAAGACCCGCGATCCTTCTTTAACGAAGAGGACCCGGCCGTCGAACGCATGGCCCGCGCGTTCGCTGAGTCGGTCGTGTCGACGATCGTCAACGGCATGGGTGTGAAGGAAGAGAAGAAGTGATCCTCCCGCGATGCCGATAAACCGCGAACAACTCAAAGCACAGGTCAAAGATCGCGAACTACATCCGGTTTACGCGCTCTTGGGCGACGAAACCTACCTGCGCGACATCGCGGCGAAAACCATAGCTGACATGGCTTTCGGTGAGGGCGATTTCCGTGATTTCAATGACAACGAATTCAGCCTGAATAGTCCGGACAACATCAAATCCGCTCTCGCGGCAGCGGACCAGCTTCCCATGATGGCTTCGCGACGCGTCGTGAAGATCACGGATGTCCGCGTGAGTTCCTCCGCCGCCAAGGACACGCTCAAGGAAGAGCATTTCGATGCGTTATCGGCCTATCTCTCGAACCCATCGGCCACGTCGATCGTCATCTTCATCGCGGACGAACTGAACGGCACGCGGCGGATGGGTAAGCTCCTCCGTGATAAAACAATGTGCGTGGACTTCACGACGCTCGACGATGGCGAGTTGATCCACTGGGTCCGGGGGAAGCTTAGGGAACTCGACGCTGAGATCGACGATCGTACACTTCGGCACCTGATCTCCTGCACCGGCCCGGATGCACGCCGCCTCACGATCGAGTTGACCAAGCTGGCGACCGCCGCGCTTCCCGGAAAAGTGATCGATATAGACCTCGTCGATTCCCTCGTCACGAACGTTCGTGAGATATCCAATTTCGATCTCACCGCACATCTCGTCTCGGGGGACCGCTCGCGTGCGCTTCAAACGCTCGAGAAGATCCTTGACGACGGCACTGACCCGATCGCTCTTGTCGGGTTGCTTTCCTACAACTACCGTCGGCTCCTGATGGTCAAGGATATGATGGAACGCGGCGTCGACCGCTCCGAGGTGGCAAAAGTCGTGAAGCTGCGATACAACGACCAGGAGCCCTTCCTTGCCGCCGCCCGCCGAGCAGATCTGCGCGGCCTTAAAAAGGCTGTTACCCGCCTCGCCGAAACCGACGCCGCTATCAAAACCTCCATTGGCGGGTCCGGCCCGAAAGGCGCACGGATGCAGGTCGAAATGCTCGTCTGCGAACTAGCCTCTGCATAGAGAAAGCCCACGCGTTTCGCGGAGGCTTCGTCTGCTCGAAATTGTATTGTAGGGGCAGCAACTTAAATGCTGCCCGCGGAAGTCTCGCCTGGGAAAGGAAGACTGACCGGGCGGGGTTCTGCCCCTACAATTCTTGCGAAAGCCGAGCGGCTTTCGCGAGGCTGTGCATGACTTAGATGGCCTCGAGGCCCAATCCGCGGTTCAGGTAGTGGTAAAGGTCGTTGTAATCGAGGATCGCTCGATTCAGGATGAGCGGAAGCTGAGGTAAGTCGGCGGTATTGATGATCAGGTTCAGATTTCGCAGGAAGGCTTCATGGGCGTTCATCGTCGTTCCCTCATCCTCAAGAGATACAAGATAAAGCCTTCGCCTTTCGGAAGAGTACAGGGCATTCGCCTTCTGCTGCAGGATCGCCGCTCCGCCGAATTCGGGGGCGAAGTCCGGGGAGAAGATGACGATCTCCGTTTTCCCCTCACGAAGCCGCTCGTTTGCCTGGGCAGGCGTCTGGGCGATGTAAACGCGATAGCCGGCATCCGTCAGGATCTTCGCGACCTCGTCCTTCTTGCCGCCGAGGCATAGAAGCACGCGGCGCGGTTTCTCTACCGGGTCGTCCGAAGCCTCGATCTTTTCGTTACCCGACTTCAGCGCCTGCAAAAGCATCTTCAACGCGTTGTTGATCTCGAACTCGGACTGCTTCTCCGCGAAGCCGTTGGCCGTACCGACCGCTGCGGCGGGTTTGTTCGCCTCCAATTGCTGCGCCATCGATGCGCCCTTTTGGTCCTTGTTTGCTCGAAGCATGTTCTGGCAACGCGGGCACCGCACGGTGAAGTTGCCGCTCGGGATCTTCGATTCGTCAAGCTGTAAAGAAACTGAGCAATTGTCGCAGCGGATGATCATTGTGTTGGTTCGTGGTTAGTAGATCGTTCTGGCAGATCCTTCGTTCGCTTATGGTGATACGCGGCCCATATGCGGCAGCGATCAACGGACGAACTTATTCCATCATGTCGAGGACGGAGGTCGCAGGGGATTTCGGCATCGCCTGGGGGACGACGGGCTCATTGATCGGTTTCGCCGACCTTCCGCTGTTCAGGTAATCCTCCTTCGAGGAAAGCCCCTTCAATTGCAGAAGAAGATTGTTCTGGTTGGTCGCGTACGACAGCCCGTCTTCGAGCGTGATCATGCCTGCCTCGATCATCTTGCGGATGACCGTGTCGAAGTCCTGCATCCCGTCGATCTCGCCGTCCCGGATGGCGTCGAGCAGCGTCTTGCCCTCGCTCTCGCCCTTCTCGATGTACTCGCGCGTGCGCGGGTTGGATTTAAGTATCTCCACCGCCGCGATGCGGCCTTTGCCGTCCGAGCGGGGGATAAGGCGCTGAGAAACGATGTAACGGAACGTCTGAGCGAGGCGGGTGCGGATCACCTTCTCTTCGTTCTTCGGATAAAGCCCGATGATGCGGTCGATCGTCTTCGAAGCGTCGATGGTGTGCAGCGTCGAAAGCACAAGGTGCCCGGTCTCTGCAGCCTCCAGAGCGATCTCTGTCGTTTCGATGTCGCGCATCTCGCCGACGAGTATCACCTTCGGTGCCTGACGTAACGCGGCCCTAAGAG
>JAEZJR010000107.1 GCA_023415725.1 Acidobacteriota bacterium | reverse complement strand
GTGCGGCTTTGCAAATGGTCGAGAGAAACTCTTAAGGTTAACGTCTTTATTCCCAGGACGGATCGATCAATAAAAATGCCGCTCTTAGAAAAAGGGCGGCATTTTTATTTTGTTTAACTGAATGGACGATTTCGAAATATTCAAGGAAAAGACACTAGCGGCGAACGTGGTCCCGGTCGTTGACACGCTGCCGGCCGATCTACTCACTCCTTTAGCGGTGTATCTCAAGATCTCGGCGGAGTCTAAGAACTCCTTCCTGCTCGAATCGGTGGAAGGGGGAGAAACGCTTGCTCGTTACTCGTTCATCGGTTCCGACCCGGAGTCTATTGCCGTTGGAGACGAAAAATCGGTTCGGGTCACCAGCGGGAATGGCTCAACCGAACGAGCCGTCCCGATGGTCCAATTCCTGCGTGAGCATTTCGGCAAGTATCTAGTACATCAAGATGAAACGTTGCCCAGCTTTATTGGCGGTGCTATCGGCTCGATAAATTTCGACTGTGTCTCATGGTTTGAGCCGTCCCTGAAACAAACCGACCTTACCGACGACCTAGCAAGCCTGATGTTCTTCCGCTCGATCGTGGCGTTCGATCACGCCAAACAATTAATACAAATTATTTCGCTTGTTTTTACCGATGAAGCTGACGGGAACGATTCGAAATTAAAATCCCTATTCGATTCCGCTGTCTCGAACAATCGCCGAATTCGCTATTGTCTCGAAAACGGAGAAACCCGACTTCCCTCTAGCAATGTGCGGGAGCCCCAAAGTCCCGCATCATCGAATACCGAGCGAGAACTGTTCGAAAACAACGTCCACCAAATCAAAGAGTTGATCAAAGCGGGTGAAGCCTATCAGGTTGTTCTATCGCAGTGTTTTTCTAAACCCACCTCCGCTACCCCGGTGGCGATCTATAGAGCGATCCGTTCTCTTAATCCGTCGCCTTATATGTTCCTGATCCGTACGGGCGAAAAGTCTGTGATAGGTGCTTCGCCGGAAATGTTGGTAAGAGTGCGAGGGCGAGATATGGAATATCGCCCCATCGCGGGTACGCGCCCCAGAGGGGTCACCCCCGACGAAGATGCCCGCCTCGCCATAGAAATGCAGGCGGACCAGAAGGAAGTCGCGGAACACTTGATGCTCGTTGATCTCGGGCGAAACGATCTAGGCCGAGTGGCCGAATACGGTAGTGTGAAGGTCAATAGCCTAATGCACGTCGAAAAGTACTCGCACGTGCAGCATCTCGTCACTTACCTTTCCGCCACACTTCGAAAGGGGCTGGACCGCTTCGACGCTCTTGCTTCTTGCTTCCCTGCCGGCACCGTTTCGGGAGCTCCTAAAGTAAGCGCGGTAGAGATAATCCGCAACCTGGAACCCACGCCACGGGGAATCTACGCCGGAGCCGTGGGCTATTTCGATTACGCCGGCAATATGGACACCTGCATCGCGATCCGGACGCTATCACTACAAAACGGAGTCGCAAAGATACAGGCTGGTGCCGGTATCGTTGCTGATTCGGTGCCCGAACTTGAATATCAGGAAACGGTGAATAAAGCGCGAGCGTTGCTAAAGGCCGTCGACGTGGCTGAAGATGCTGCGCGCTGCTCAAAAAATGATCAAATATCGGAAGCACCGCAGGAGGCCTCATTGTAATGATCTCGATCCTCCAAAAAACGATCGAGCGGTTCGACAAGGGGTACGAACTTGCCCCGTCGGACGCTGAAGCCGTTTTAGACGCATTGATCTCTGAGTCCGATATATCAGTGATCGCCAAGGTTCTTACTGCGTGGCATCGAAAAGGCATCGAATCAGACGAGATCTACGAGTTTGCAAAGATCATGCGTGACCGAATGAACCGAGTTAATTCTAATCATGATCGAATCGCAGACATAGTGGGAACCGGTGGGAGCAAAGCGAAGACCTTCAACGTATCGACGGCCGCATCTTTCGTAGTCGCTGGCGCCGGATTGCCGGTTGCTAAGCACGGAAACAAGGCCGCAACCAGCAATTCCGGAAGCTCGGATGTTCTTTCGGAACTCGGGATCGACCCGGCGGTGGCCCCGCAAATAGCGGAACGGTGCCTCAACGAGGTCGGCATTTGTTTCTTGTTCGCGCCAAACTATCACCGTCTTTCCCCGACGCTTGCGAAAGTCCGTCGAGGGCTCGGCTTCCCTACCATTTTCAACTGCGTAGGACCTCTGTGTAATCCGGCGTCGGCTACGCACCAGTTGATCGGGGTTTGGGAGGAGAGGCTAGTTCCAAAAATGGCCGAGGCATTGTGCCGATTGGGAACGACACGCTCATGGGTGGTCTTCGGCGAGAACGGCCTCGATGAGATCGCGATCAGTGGAAAAACGTTTGTTGCCGAGGTGAACGGCGGTGTCCGCACGTTTGAGATCCATCCTGAGTATTTTGAAATGGGGCGATCCACCTCAAACCGGCTTCGCTCTGACGATCCCGCCCATAGTGCGCAAATGATCCGTAACGTGCTTTTGGGAAGGCCTCACGACGAGTCTGCGGAGTCTATTGTGTTACTAAACGCGGCGGCAGCCCTGTTCATCGCCGGGGCTGCCCCAACGCCTGAGGATGCCGCAGCGCTTGCCAGCGAAAGTCTGGATTCCGGCAGGGCACACGCTAAACTGATGGAACTCGCGGAATTGATAACGGTATGAAAGGCACTATCCTCGAAAAGATAGTTGAGATTAAACGCCAACGTGTCGAGGCAGCGAAACTGGCGGTCGAACCCGGTCTATTAAAGGAACGTGCCGCGGCTGCAAATGCGGATGCTCCCCCCCATCGATTGCGTCAGGCTCTCGCCAACAGATCGAGTATCAATATCATCGCCGAGTATAAAAAGGCTTCGCCGTCCAAAGGAACAATTAACGAACAGCTGGCGCCGGCAGAAGTTGCAGAGGCATATCGATCTGGCGGGGCAGCGGCCATCTCGGTGCTGACGGAGGAGGACAATTTCAAAGGCTCTCTGGATGACCTGGTCGCCGTCCGTTCAGCGGTCGATATACCGATCCTTCGTAAAGACTTCATCTTCGACCCGTTCCAGGTATATGAGGCCGCAGCGGTCGGGGCGGACGCGATATTACTAATCGCTGCAATGCTAAGCGACACGCAGCTTCGTGACCTCGAGGCTCTCGCCGAGGATGAGCTCGGAATGGATGCACTTATAGAGGTTCACACGCTTGAGGAACTTGACCGTATTAAAGGTGGGTCCAAACTGATCGGAGTTAACAATCGAGATCTGCACTCATTCGGCGTTTCGCTCGACATTTCACGCGAACTCATCCGACATGTGCACACGAGCTCGGTAATGGTGACAGAAAGTGGGATCAGTTCCCCGAACCAAATATCGGAACTGCGCGACCTCGGCTACTCAGGTTTTCTTATCGGCGAAACCCTCATGCGCAGTGGCGATCCTGAAGCTGAATTGAGGAGGCTCAATGGCAAAGGTTAAGATCTGCGGTGTCACAAACCTCGAGGACGCATTGATTTGCGTTAAATTCGGCGCGGATGCGATCGGATTCAATTTTTACGAGAAGAGCAAACGGTTCATCAAAACGAGCGAGGCCAGGTCGATCATCGAACAAATAAACAGCCAAATTCCAAAATTTGGAGTTTTTGTCAACGCAAGTATTGAAGAAATATTAGATACAGTGAACACTTCCCGGATCGATGTAATTCAGCTGCATGGCGTCGAAGCGCACGGTTTTGTGTCTGAACTTCGACACGAAACGAGGACCCCGATAATCAAAGCATTCAGAGTTTCGGAGGACTTCGATGCTTCCTACATATCGGATTTCAAGTTGGACGCGATCTTACTCGATGCCTATACCGAAGGCGAGTTCGGAGGCACGGGAAATAGTTTTGATTGGGACAAGGCAGTTTCCGCGATACGACTTGGAGTGCCCACTTACCTCGCCGGCGGCCTCGACCCGGAGAACGTGGCTGAGGCTGTCCGTTTTGTCCGACCATTCGCGGTCGACGTAGCCAGCGGCGTCGAATCAGCTCCTGGGAGAAAAGACCCAGTAAAAGTGGAGGCGTTCATCAGGAGCGCGAAACAAGCATGAACAGCTACGAGCCGAATGAGTTTGGGTATTGGGGTGAATATGGAGGACGTTACGTTCCGGAAACTCTCGTCGCGCCTTTGGACGAGCTCCGGGAGGCGTACTTTACATACCGCGACGACACGGCCTCTCGGGCCGAGTACGACGCCTTGTTAACGGACTTCGTCGGCCGACCAAGCCCGCTCTATTTTGCGGAGCGCTTAACCGAGAATTTGGGCGGTGCGAAGATCTATCTTAAACGCGAGGACCTAAACCACACCGGTGCACATAAGATAAACAACTGCGTCGGGCAGATCCTATTGGCTCGTCGAATGGGCAAAAGACGGATCATTGCCGAAACCGGAGCAGGCCAACACGGCGTCGCTACCGCGACAGTCTGCGCCCGATTCGGCCTTGAATGCGTGATCTACATGGGCACCGAAGACATGCGCCGACAGGAATTAAATGTGTTCCGGATGCGGCTTTTGGGAGCTGACGTCCGCGGCGTCGATTCAGGATCACGGACACTTAAGGACGCAATAAACGAGGCACTCCGAGATTGGGTCACCAACGTCGAAACGACCTATTACCTGCTCGGCTCCGCACTGGGCCCGCATCCCTATCCACTGATGGTCCGAGACTTCCAAAGCATCATCGGCCGCGAAGCCCGTCAGCAGGTGCTCGAAAAGGAAGGCCGACCTCCTGATCTTCTAATAGCGTGCGTTGGCGGCGGTTCAAACTCGATCGGGCTGTTTCACGAATTTCTTAATGATGAAAAGGTGAAGATGATCGGCGTCGAGGCGGGCGGTAGAGGCGACGAGCTGGGCCAACATGCTGCCCGGTTCATCGCTGGGGCTTCAGTCGGCATACTTCAGGGAACGAAGAGTTACCTGCTTCAAGACAAATTCGGCCAGGTCGCCGCAACCCATTCAGTTTCTGCAGGCTTGGATTACGCTTCAATAGGGCCCGAACACGCATATTTGCATGATACAAGCCGCGTAGAATACACAAGCGTCACGGACGACGAAGCCCTCGAGGCGTTTCGATTTCTCTCCGAAACCGAGGGAATAATTCCGGCCCTCGAATCCGCCCACGCGATCGCCCAGGTATTCAAAACCGCACCGTCCCTGCCTCGCGATTCGGTGATCATCGTTAACCTTTCGGGCCGCGGCGACAAGGACGTAAGCACCGTGGCGGAAATGCTTAGGAATCAAATATAACGGCACGCACCCGCCGCGATCCCAGAATGAGTCGAATCTCCAAAACGTTCGAAAACATAAAAGCAGCGGGTCGCCGTGGATTTATCCCGTTCGTATCCGCCGGCGACCCCGACCTCGCGACATCCAAAGAGATCGTTCTCGCCCTCGCGCGGGAAGGAGCAGATATCATCGAACTCGGTGTGCCGTTCACCGATCCAATGGCTGACGGCCCAACAATTCAGGCTTCTGCGCAGCGCGCTTTGGAACAGGGCGTTAAACTCGGCGATATCCTTCAATATGTACGAGATATTCGCCGGGAATCAGAAGTGCCGATAGTTTTGTTCAGCTATCTCAACCCGCTCTACAGGCACGGGATCGAGCGGCTCGCAGCCGACGCGAGAGACGCCGGGGTCGACGGCGTCCTCGTTACTGATGCCGTCGATGAAGTCGCGTTTGTCATCGCACAAGTCCTGGGCAGTCATGGCCTCGATCTCATCTCTCTTATCGCTCCAACGACGACTGATGAAAGGCTCGAGCGCATCGCTGCTGGAGCCAGCGGTTTCCTTTATGCGGTCTCAAGGGCCGGCGTCACCGGAGCCCAAGATGAAACGAGTTCAGTGGCCGAGGAACTGGTCGTCCGAGCCCGACGTTACACGGATCTCCCCATCGCCGTCGGATTTGGAATTTCCACCCGTCAACAGATCGAAGACGTCTGGCGTTATGCCGATGCTGCAATTGTCGGTTCCGCGATCGTTGCTGAGATCGAGCGTTCGATATCTGATGGAAACACTGTCGAACGAGTAACCGATTTCGTTCGTGCCCTTCTACCTGCGGTTGCAAACGAGCCCGCGGAAATCTAGAGTTTTAGTTTTGTTGTAGTTGCAGAAAGGATCTCTATGTTAATCGTAATGAAACCCGACGCCTCCCAGACCGATATCGATCGGGTGATCGAAGTGATCGACAAACTTGGTTTTCGCGGACACGCCCTCCCCGGAGAAACGCGGACCGCTATCGGAATTACCGGCAACAAAGGTTCCGTTGACCCAACACATTTCGAGAATCTCCCCGGTGTTGCCGATGCAATACGCGTCACCAAACCGTACAAGCTCATCTCCAAGGACCTTCGCCCCGAAAAGTCGGCGATCCAGGTTGGAAATGCTTATATCGGCGATGGCACCCTCGCGATGATCGCCGGCCCCTGCGCTGTCGAATCTGCCGACCAGGTCTTCAAGGCTGCTGAGGTAGTAGCGGCAAGTGGGGCGAAGTTTTTTCGTGGTGGAGCCTTTAAGCCGCGCACTTCCCCTTACGCTTTCCAAGGCAAAGGCGAAGATGGACTAAAGATCCTCGCCGACGTTCGCGACCGCTTCGGACTCAACATCATCACAGAAGCGATGGACGAGCGCGGCGTCGACCTCGTTGAGAAGTACGGCGACTGCATCCAGATCGGCGCCCGCAATATGCAGAACTTCTCTCTGCTCAAGTATGTCGGGCAGACCCGTAAGCCGGTATTGTTGAAACGCGGACTCTCGGCAACGCTAGATGAATTCCTGCTCGCCGCCGAATACATCATGGCCGAGGGTAATTACGATGTGATCCTTTGCGAGCGAGGGATCAGAACATTCTGCGATCATGCCCGCAACACGCTCGATGTATCGATCGTACCCGCGATACGCCGGCTCTCCCACCTGCCCGTGATCATCGACCCATCCCATGCTTCCGGGCACAACTACATGGTCGAACCCCTAGCCCGAGCAGGCGTCGCGGTCGGCGCGGACGGGCTTATCATCGAGGTCCACCCTTGCCCGGAGGAAGCTTTGTGCGATGGGGCCCAGGCCCTTACGCCGTCCCAATATCAGCAGCTTTTGGAGCAGGTAAGGGCGATCCATAATGCGATGAACCCGGAATTCAACGAAGCTAATACTTTGAATCTGCAGGAGTTAGCAATTTAAATAAAAAACGATCCGCCGGGTTCCCGAAACACCGGCGGATCTCTTTTCGTTCGACGCCTTTTGCCTAACTCGCCAAACGGTTCTTCAGTATAGCATAGATTTGAATGTTGCAACATATAATT
>JAEZJR010000347.1 GCA_023415725.1 Acidobacteriota bacterium | reverse complement strand
TCCATACGAAATCCTTTTGCAGAACCTGGCCGTTTGCGGCTTTCGTTCCCGCGGGCACCCGGGCGGTGAATTTGGTCGCCATCGGGAAACGCTTATCGGTATCGAGCATCAGGGTCCGAGTCCCGAGCCAGCGCCAGCGGCCCTCTACGTTGGGGGTCAGTTCGACCGGGGCGTACCTGGCCGCCTCCTCCTGCGAGGTCACCGCCACCATCGGCTCCGAAAAGGTGATGCTGAGATCAGGTGCGAGCGGCACTTCGCCTTCGGGCGTGAATCGAACAACTTCGAGCGTTGTTCCGGGCACGACCTTAGGCGTTCCCCTCTGCTCGTCCGCGGGGAACTTCACCGGAATCCGGTTCCCGGTCTTCGGCGGCGGAAGCGTGCCCGCTCGCTTAGCAAAATCGGTCTTATCGTCGGAATCGGTTTTTATGTTGGGAAGCCGACCTAATATACGCTCGGAATCTTGAGCGGTTAGTGGGTCAGCATTCGCAGGAGGCTGGACCGTATGTGATTCGGCTCCTGCCGATCCTTCACTCAGACGGAAGTTCAGTCCCGGCGGGATGTTCTGAAGCTTTTGTTCCATCGTTTTCCCTAAAACTTGCGCGTTGACCGTCAGGCTCGCGGGAGCAATAAACGTCAAATAAGTGCTCAAAAGTAACAGCCAGGAGGTGAATTTTCTCATTTAGATACAGTGCCGGCAGCATGGCCAGGCAAGAAGTTTATTAGCGACGCATTGCGCTCAGCCGTTTAAGGAACGTCCAGGGTCAAGGATTCTTGCGGGTTCTTAGAAGCCTTCGAGGATTGCGAGGGCGGCCTCTCCGCCGCCTTGCGTAATATTGACGAGGGATCCGGGTGCCAGTCGGACCATCCCGCCCTCTACTTCCCCCATGAAGAGAAACGGGTCAAAATCCACCGTGAGGGTCTCGATACGCGCTTCGCCGTCGGTGAAAACGGGGATATCGACCTTCTCCACTCCGGCACGCTCCTGGGCAACGTATGGCACCTCGAGGGCGTGCTCGATCGCGTCATCCCACTCGGACCCTGACGCTTCCCAACCGAAAACGATCCCCTTCCCTCCGTAATCATCGACCGGTTTCATTACGAACCGGTACCTGTCCGTGCGAAGGAGTTTCAACAGGTCCGCGTCACCCGATCGGAAGGAGGTTTGCGCATCCTCGACCAATCTCGTCCAGGGGATATGTTTTTGTATGACCGCGATCTGGCCCGATGTGAACAGACGATGATATTTTTGGTCGCTAAGGATCGCGAATCCGGATTTTTTATGCGGTATCTTGGACCTAAACGAGTTTGCCATGCAGACCGCGCCATGAGCGACGGCCTGAGCGATCGCGTGAGTTTCGTCACAACGCTCGAGAAACTCGTGGATCACGATACGCTTATAGAAGATATCCACCTCGAACTCCCCTGAACGCAGCACCTCCCCGTCGAACTCCAGTTCCGAAGGGTCGAAGATCCGGGAAGGATACGCGCAGGACTCGAAGTGAGCGCGAAGAACCTCAAACTCCGGACTCGTATCGACGCCGGCCCAGTCCACGATCGCGATGTTTGGCTTTTCCTTCTCTCCCCCATATTCCCGATATGCCGCGTCGAGTGCTTGAAGAAGGCGAATATGCGGTTGCGGGAAATAATGTGGATGGATCGCAAGAAAATCTCTAACGCCTGGAACACGGGTGATCATCGCCTCGAGTTCGTGTTGGTCGCCGACCCCCGCGGGCGTCTCAGCATTATATTCAAGGAATTTGAAGCCGCCGGCATCAAGAAATGTGTCGAGACGGCTGGTGACGGATACCGTCCGGTATCCCGGATCGAACCGTGCGAATCGTTCCTCAGCCTCGGTCAGGCCAATCCGGCGCATTAACTCCGGGCTTTCAAGCACCGCGTCGGTTAGTGCCTCAAACGCCGAACTGATCGCGCGGGCCGCACGCTTTATCGCCGCGTAACGCGAAGCTTCGAGAAAATAGGGGCGAAGGAATGGGCTGATAGGGCGACTCCCGTGTAAGATGCCGGACGCGCGCTGAATTTCGATCAACTCCGAAAACAGGGCAGTATCGTACCGGTGCTCGCGCAAGAGTTCGCGATCCAGATCGGCCACCTTTTCTTTCAATGTGAGATCCATATGCCTGGTCCCGGAACAAGGCCAATCAAATGTAAACCAGAAACCGTGTATTCCCCAATTTCGGGGCCACCATTGTATCCGACAATTCCTTCACTTAATTGACTTTCCTGTTATACTGAGTTCAGATTTTGCAACTTCCATTTGTGCCTCGTCGTAGATGAGGTGGCAGAAGTTCTTTGGAGTTAACTTTTTAGGAGCGCGTCAGGAAAAATAATGGGATTGTGGGCAAGAATTTCCAGAGTATTCAGGGCCAGTACCGGGGCCGCACTCGATAAGATCGAGAACCCCGAATTGGTCCTTCAGCAGACCATCCGCGATATGCGAGACCGGGTGCCGGAGTTGAACAACTCCGTGGCCCAGGTCATGGCAACGGAACGGCTCCTCCAGAAGAACAAAGAAAACCTCGAAAGGCAGGTGGTCGAGCTGGATTCCAAGATCAAAGCGGCCGTAAAAATGAACCGCGATGACATCGCCACCGCCTACATCGGCCAACTTCAGCAGGCCCAGGTGGATCTCGAGAGGACGGACGCTCAGCTTGAACTCGCGGGCGCGGCCTCGAAAAACGCGCTCAAGGCCCGGGACAACTATGTCCTGAACATGAAGAAACGGACCGCCGAAGCGATGCAGCTCATTTCGGCCGCCAAGCAGGCAAAGCTCCAGGAGCAGCTCGCGCAGACGATGGAAGGTTTCAACATCGGCGACGACGCTTCGACGTTCAACGAAATGCGCGAGAAGATCGAGCGTCGCGTGGCCGCAGCAGAAGCGAAACTTCAGCTGGGCACCTCGAACGTGGATTCCCAGATGGTCGACATCGAGCGTGAGGCTATGGATATCCAACTTCACGACAAGCTGCTCGAATACAAGCAGCAGATGGGACTCTTGGGAACCGGAAGCGGACCGGCAGCCGGCAAACAGATCGGGGCCGGTAGCGGTGCAAACGAGGACAGCGAGGTCCTCGAGCAGGTAATCGTGAACGAAGCGAACGATACCAGTCGCTCGAACTGAAAATTTGTTCGAACACTAAAGTACAAGGCGGGCATCCAAGAGTTCTATGGCAGATCTGGCGCAGTACCAGCGGGACTTACAAAAATTCAATTCCAGCTATTTAAAGGAAGCCCTCAAGGAACCCGTCAATTTTTGGGGCCTGGCCGGCTTCGCCGTAGCTGCCGCCTATTCGTTCAGCGTGATCCCACTTCTGATAGCGATCATCGCTGAGATCGCGTATGCGATGATCGTTCCGAATCTGCCTTCTTATCGATCGCTAGTCCAAAAACGTGAAAAGCAGCGGCTGCTGGATGCGGCCCATGCAGCTCGTGAAAAATTGATCAAATCGTTCACGCCCCGGGAACGCGAGGCTGTCGAATACCTCCGGTGGCTTAAGGAGAAGATCCAGGACAATTACCGTAAGTTCACAGGTGCTGGATCACTTCCGTCGAATCTCAAGACTCTCGACACAAGGTGGGAGGACTTCGTCGACTTGCTCGACGTTTATCGCCGCAGGAAACAGCATTTGAAATCGATCAATCGACAGGCTGTCCATAATCAGCTTTCCCAGGCCTATCGAGCAGCTGAATCGGCTACAGATGAAAAGACCAAGCGAATACAACAGACGAACGTTGAGATCCTGAAGCGTAGAATCGCCTCGTTCGACGAGATCGAACGTAGCGTGAAGCTAGTAGAGGGACAGCTACAGTCCATCGAAAACTTCTTTAGTTACCTGAACGACGAGATCGTCACGATGTCCACCCCCGAGAAATTTTCCCTTCTGGATTTCGAGCAGCTGTCTGATTCGATCGCGATGACGAAGCAAATGCTCGACGCCACCGCCGACGATGTTGGCCAGTTGGACGCTTACAACCGGGAAATGGGTAATTACCAGTTACTTCCCGAAGCCAATCGCTAAAACCTAACCCTTAAAAAGAAGAGTGGCCGGTGAATACCGGCCTCTCTTCTTTTTATCGACATTTACCTTTCGAATCCCTCAATGAGGATATCACCAGGCGAAGAGGGGCCCGAATCGGTTCCCACCCCGGAGGACGGCTCAACGGCGGGCATAGAGTTTGCGCCTTCGTCCATATCACTAATTGCGAGGGAAAGATTAGTAGCGTTGGAAGCGTAGGCAAGCCCAATCTCTTTCGTTATCAGACTCGCTCTTATATATTTTTCAAGGACCTTGTCAAAGGTCTGCATTCCGTCAAGGCCACCGTCGTTCATGGCATCAGTGATAGAGCGACCTTCCTTTTCGCCCTTTTCAATATATTCGCGGGTTCGGGAATTGGAGACCAAGATCTCGATCGCGGCGATCCGCCCTCCCCCCACCTTAGGCATAAGTCGCTGGGAAATGATCCTTCGAAAGGATTGAGCGAGTCGGGTTCGTATTGCCGCCTCCTCCGCTTTCGGGAAAACGCCGATGATACGGTCGATCGTTTTGGCCGCGTCGATGGTGTGGAGGGTTGAAAGAACGAGGTGGCCTGTTTCAGCGGCCTCAAGGGCAACTTCGATCGTTTCCCTATCCCGCATCTCGCCGACGAGGATCACCTTTGGCGCTTGGCGGAGCGCTGCCCTTAGGGCAAGGGCAAAGTCCGGGGTGTCGGAGTGGAGCTCGCGTTGATGTATCGTGCTGAGGTTGTGTTCGTGCATGAACTCGATCGGGTCCTCGATCGTTACGATATGGTACTTCTTCGTAGCGTTGATCAGCGAGATGATCGCGGCGAGGGTGGTAGATTTACCTGATCCGGTTGGGCCCGTGACGAGGACGAGTCCGTTCTTGAGCTCGGCGGAACTCATCACCGCCGGCGGCAGGTCAAGGTCCCGCCAGTTCGGCGGGGTCGATGGGATAACACGCATCACGATCGCCGGGGTGCCCCGCTGCTTGAATATGTTGACGCGGAAGCGACAAAAACCAGGTACGCCGTACGAGATGTCCGCGGAGCCTTTTCGTTCCAAGGATTCGAGACCCTGCTCATTCCCTTTAAGCATGATGTCGGCGAACGCCTGGATGTGCTGCGGTTTGAGCTTTTCGAGACCGGGGATATTCACTCCTTCGAGATCGCCTGAAAGCTCGACCTGCGGAGGCCGGCCGGGTGAAAAGATAAGGTCGCTCACCTTATCACCGGCGTTGAGCATGTGCCTAAGGACATTATGGAAGGACTGGACGTGCGGCGGAACCGGTGGCAACTCAGGAGAAGCAGGCGCACCGACAGGGTGTTGGCTGGTGGAATCGTGCATTGGAATTGATTCTGTATCGGGAATGGGCCAGTGCGAGGCCGAGAACGAGCCGGCGTGGAACCTGTGCTAGCCCATCTAATGATACAGGGTTACCGTATTGCTGCACAAGCATTTTCATTTCCTTGCCCGTTCAGCCTGTATCGAATAAAATCAAGGGTTTCGGTTATAGCTGATTTTATCAACGATCATACGTATAAGGACATATCTTTATGAAACGAGTCGGTATATTGGCGGGGCGAGAAGTGACGTTCCCGGAATCGATCATCAATAGCATCAATGAGAAGGGCAAAGGTGAAGTGGTTGCCGAAATGGTTACGGTGGGCGGCATTCGCCTGGATGAGGAGAAGAAATACGACATAATCATCGACCGCATTTCACATGAAGTGCCGTATTATCGGGCGATGCTGAAGCGTATGGCGCTCGAGGGTACGTACGTGATCAACAACCCGTTTTGGTGGTCGGCGGACGACAAGTTCTTCAACTACTCGCTCGCTGCCAAGATCGGCGTGGCCATCCCGAAAACGGTGTTGCTCCCCCAACACGCCTATATCAAGGACATCACGAGCGAATCGCTTCGCAATCTCGAGTTCCCGATCGACTGGGAGGGTATCGTCAATTACGTCGGCTTCCCCGCTTTCCTCAAGCCCCACGACGGCGGCGGCTGGAAGAACGTTTCGAAGATCAATTCGCTTGACGAACTATGGTCAGAGTACAACCAGTCCGGCACTCTTTGCATGACCTTGCAGGAAGGGATCGAATATGATCATTTTGTCCGCTGCTACTGCGTCGGGCAGGAGAAGGTGCTCATAATGCCGTACGACCCTTCGAAGCCGTACCTCAGCGGCATGCAGTACGTAAATATCGAAAATTACCTTACGCCGGAGCTTCATAAACGCGTCGAGCAGGACGTGATCACGATCTGCAAAGCTCTCGGGTACGATCTGAATACGGTCGAATTCGCGATCAAGGACGGCGTCCCATACGCGATCGACTTCATGAACCCGGCGCCGGATGCTGAACTCGCTTCGGTCGGTGAATATAACCACAACTGGATCGTGGATAATATGACAGAGTTCGTCTTCAAGAAGCTTGGCGAAGGCATCGAGGTCCCGGGGTATCGCTGGTCGGCGTTCTTAAACCCGCCGGCTCAGGAAAAGGCGGCCGTAACCGCCACGTCCACGACGGCTTCCGCCCGCACGCCGGCAAAGTCGAAGACTAAAACTGCTGCAAAAGCGAAATCGGAAACACCCGCGAAACCAAAAGTGAGCAAGAAAAAGGTATAACTACCTGAAAGTTAGATCCTAAATAAGAGCCGCCCTGCTTTCGGGCGGCTCTTATTTATACTTTAAGCCTGAACTTTCGCTATTTATCGGTATGGTCGTACGGAATACGTGCTGATAGCATGTTAATACCGAGGATCATGGCCGCCCAGATCGTAAAGGAGAAGAGAGATACGGCCCACCCGATGTCGGTGACGAGGCTATCTTCAATGAGAAGGCCAATAGCGATCGCCGGGAACCCGACAATTGCGATCCGAAGTGCCGATCGTTTTACTGAATCCATGGAATCGAGCAGGTTAAGCCGGCTGATCTCAAGTTCCATGTACTCCTCGTCATCGTTGAGGCGCGAGAAGTAGTCAAGTTCCTGCCGGGTCCAGCGTTTGAGGGCCGGAGTGGCGGCGGACTCGAATGCGGCGGTGAAGTTGTGGATGACGTGGGCGATCTTGCCTTCGTGAAGCGAGATCTCGGCGAGGCCCATGAGCGTTCTGAATTGGCGTCCGGTCCTGTCGGCAATCCTTCTAAATACAGCCGCCGAGCGGTCCCAATCACCAAACTGGAAGTAGCTTTCCCCGATTTGGGAAAGGAGGTGTGTGTCGTCCCCGGCCCGACGCTCAGCGAGCCGAATTAGTGCGCGGGCCCGACGCTCCACCCGCCCGTCCTTACGAGCCGAGGCGTAGCTCTTCAAGCACAAGGCGAAATCCAACAGCAGCCGCGGGTTTCTCGGCATCAGCCTCGCGGCGCGGCGGAATGCTTCCACCGATTGCGGCAACAGGCCCGAAATTCGGAGTTGATTTCCGAGATCGTGAAGGTATGCCGCTCTTTCGGCATTTTCGGCTTCCGCAGCATTGCCGCCGTAGGCGGAGGTTGTCGCCTTTCGACCGCCGAGGGAATCCTCCAGTATCTCGGCCGGAGGGATCTTTGCGGCTCGTGCCCGTTCACGAATCTCCGACCTTTCGGCGAAGTGATCCCGAAGCTCGATCGAACGGCGATCCAGAAGATCTTCTTTCAGTATAGGCAGTACCCGTTCAATGAATGTCCCGTAAGCACTTCTGTTCGAATGCACGGTGAAGGACTTTCCCTTTCCATAGATCGTGGTGCGGTACGTGTAGATCAGATTTGCACCGCGCTTTATAGTCCGGACAAGATGCGTATGGACCGTCTCGACATCATTGATCTTGATACGGTCCCGCGTAGCTGTGGCAGCTGCCCATAGCTTGGGGATAAGGCCAGTCCGCCGGATCCGCCGACCGTCAAAGACAATGCGGTCGGTGAAAGCCAAATACGGTAACACGGTCCAGGCAAACACCAGTAGCAGACCCGCCCAACTGTCCGCCTGAACATAAAGAAGAAACGCCGACAGGAATGAAGTAAAGAGGAGCGCGACAAGATAGTTGCCCGGAGCGACCCGGACGGCCACCTCTTGAACAGCAGGCGTACCAGGACCGAATTTACCTACTCCATTCATAAATTAGCCAATTGTATTACCTAAAGTTTGAATTCCGGAAACTCTCCGCGGCCGGTCGAAACGAGACCTTTAAATAAATAGAACGATATCAAGTTTGCAATTCGCGTATTCCAATTGAAAAAAGGCTGTCATTCGACAGCCCTATTCGAACTAAATATGATCAAACTTAAAACGGGCCTTCAGCTGAAGTGCCGGCAGGCTGCGGGAGTTGCTTCGCTCGCTCGGGATCAATTTCGGTCAGTTTCTCTTTCGCGGATTCGGCCGTCAGCGATAGCGGGACGGGGTTGCCGTCGAGGTCCTTTTGCTCGTTTGCCGACTTAACGATATTAAAGAGAAGATCCGCGGCTTCCTGCTTCTTGCCCTGCTCCTCGTAGATCTTTGCCAGCTCAAGATTTAGAGTTTCCTTCGCGATGATCGGATCGGACATCTGGGCCAGTTCCGAATAGATAGCAGCTGCCTGGTCGTACTTCTTGTCACCGGCGTATGCCTGAGCGAGTGCGAACTTAGCCATCTTACCGACCTCGTTGCTCGACTTAGCGAGCCCTTCAAGTTCGGCGACAGCGGCGGGCCGATCGATGGCCACGCGATTCACGGCAATAAAATACTTCGCCTTCTCCCCGGCATCGCCGCCGTGTTTATCAACCACGGTCTGAAACTCGGCGATCGCAGCTTCGGCTCGCTCTTTTTCGGTCTTGAACGATTTGCCGGTGTACCCGGGCAGGGGCGATTCTGTCACCTGGGCCTGAGAGG
>JAEZJR010000338.1 GCA_023415725.1 Acidobacteriota bacterium | reverse complement strand
CGAAATAGCGGGAGAGTTTCATCGCCTTGAGCGCGCTCTTCGGAGCGATGGTGTAGACCTCGATGTTCGGGATGCCCGTGGAGTGATAAGCGGTCGCGACGTCGCCCCAGGGGATGGTGACGCCGAGCTTTTTGACTCCCCCGCCGAAGTCG
The DNA here is from genome assembly GCA_023415725.1 of Acidobacteriota bacterium. Taxonomy (GTDB): domain Bacteria; phylum Acidobacteriota; class Blastocatellia; order Pyrinomonadales; family Pyrinomonadaceae; genus OLB17. The sequence continues at coordinate 6,664 of JAEZJR010000338.1, read as the reverse complement.
ATCTCGCGCGTGCGCCAGGCCGCGGGCACTGGAAAGATCTTGCCGTCACGGCGGACCGCCCCGCCCTTGCCGGCGTTCATCACCATCGTCGATTGCGTGCCGTGCGAGATGCGGCCCATGCCGTAGAACGCGAGCGTGAGGTGCTTAGCGGTAGGCAATCGGTTCTTCAGATGCACCGCCAAACAATCGCTCGGGACAACGTCGAAACCGACACCGGGCATGACCATTATCCCCGCATCCTTCGCCAATTGATCGCCGGCCGCGCATGCCTCGAAGACAGCGATCTCGCCGGTGATGTCGGTGTAGTGCGTCTTCGTCCGCAGGCAGGCTTCGCCCATCTGGCGTGATGTGAGCGAGAACGGACCGGCGCAATGCAGCACGGTTTTCACCTCGTTCAAAGCAGCGTCCAGCTTGGCCGTTTCGTCCAGCGAGAAGACGCGATGTTCGAGGCCGTGCTTTTCGGCGAGAGCTTTGATCGCCGCTTCGTTGCGGCCCGCGATGATGGGCTTCATCCCGCGCTCGATGGCGTAACGCGTGATGAGCTCACCGGTGTAGCCGTTGGCGCCGTAGATGAGGAAGTTGTTATTCATGGGTCACGGACGTAAGTTACCAGCAATCGGAAAAGCCCGCAATGGAATAGAAATCCGTTATTGAACCAGCTGTCAGCTATCAGCTTCGAGCTTCCAGTTTTCGGGAGACGGCGGCTAATCTTCGCTTAGAATCTCCTGCACGCGGCCGACCTGGCCGTCGGTGAGGCGGACCTTGATACCGTGGGGGTGGGTTGGGGAGTTGGTTAGGATGTCCTTCACCACACCGACGGTTCGTCGGCCGGTGCGTTGGTCCTGTTTGAGGACGATCGCCACCTTTACGCCGGGGCGGATGTTCTTGCGCTGGCGGTGGGGCATTTAGGAATTCTCGAAGATGCGGCGGAGCAGCATCAGTTGGCCGATGTGGTAGGCGTTGTGGTCGGCGACGAGCATCGTTTCGCGGAGGAGCGTTTGCCCTTGGCCGTGCTCGAGCGGTTTGAAGAGATCAGTGTTCGGGTCGGCGACGAGGTCGCGCATCTTTTGGAGGTCGCCGAGGACCTGTTCTACGGAGCGGCGCCAGTCGTCTTCGGTCGCTTCGGCCTTGGGCCAGTAATCGTCCGGCCACGCCATCTCTTTGTATTTGGCGTTCGTGCTGAAATCGAGGATGTCCCACTGGGCGATGCGGATGTGCTCAAGAAGCTGCCAGGCCGTGTGGGGCGAACCGGGGATCCGATCATTGATGCGGTCGAGCGGAAAGCCGTCGAGGGCGGATTCGACGTCGATGTGGGCGGAGCGGGCGTCGAGGAACTCGATGAGGTGGTATCTGAGAGCTTTGTCGTGTTCCATGGTTTAGATCTTTTATTTCACACAAATGGCACAGAGGAAGGACACAAAGAGCACAAAGGTATTTCTATGGGGCGCGGCTGGCTTTGGCGTCGAAGAGGTTCAGGTCGAAGCCCTGGGTCTCTTTGAGTCGACGCAGGAATTCCTTGCGGCCCACCTCAGTCGCGCCTAGGGCGCGCATGTGGGGGGTCATCACCTGGACGTCGAGCCAGGTTGAGCCGCGTTTCTTCAGGTGGTCGATGAGGAACAGCAGCGCAAGCTTGGAGGCGTTCGGCTGTTTGAAGAACATCGATTCGCCGCAGAAGACGCCGCCCGCGTCGACGCCATAGAGCCCGCCGGCGAGGTTCCCGTCAGCGTCCCACGCCTCGATGCTGTGGGCCATTCCGTTAGCGTGCAGGCCGGTGAAAGCGTCGATGAACTCGGCGGTGATCCAGGTGCCTTTTTGCCCCTCGCGCGGGGCTTTGGAACATTCGGTTATCACCGTGGTGAAATCTTTGTCGATCGTGAAGGTGAACCTCCCCTTGCGGCGTTCCTTTTCGAGGCTGCGGGGGACGTGCAGGTCCTTGAAGCGGAGTATCGCCCGTTTTTCCGGGCAGTACCACGGCAGCGGGACGCCGTCCATGTACCACGGGAAGATGCCTTTGTGATATGCGTCGACCAGGTTCTCCTGAGTGAGCGGGTCGCCGAACGAGATCACATCCTTCGCGTAGTAGAAGTAGTCTTCGAACAGTACCCACTCGAGGAACATGTAAGTTTGCGGATCCGGGAAAGACATCAAGGTCAACGGAAAGTGTAAAACGGAAAACGGAAAATGAAACCTGAAATCCGCTTCTAGTCCTCAATTTTCCATTTTCCGTTTTACATTATCAAATTGACTTCAGCTTCCACTTGCCGCGTTTGAAGAGCAACGCGGCGGCGACGGCCAGCAGGGAGAAGGCGAGCGTGATCGCCCAGAAAACGCCCTGCGGGCCGAAATTGAAATGGTACGCGAGCACGTAAGCCAGCGGGATCTCGAACAGCCAGAAGACGAAGAAGTTCAGGTAGGTCGGGGTCCATGTGTCGCCCGCCCCGTTGAATGAACTCTCCATCACCATCCCGAGCCCGTAGAACGCGTAGCCGTAGCCGACGATCCGGAGGCAATCGCGGCCGTACTCGGCGACGTGCGGATCGGTTGTGAAAATGCCGACCACAAATTCCGAGAACAGCACGAAGAACAGCCCCGCGACGCCGAGCAGCACGGCATTTATGGCACCGGCCATCCATACGGACCGCTCCGCACGTTCCGGTTGTCCGGCACCGAGGTTCTGCCCGACGAGCGTCGCCGCGGCGTTCGCCAGGCCGACCGCCGGCAGGATCACAAAGACGATCACTCGAAGGCCGATCTGGTACCCCGCGATGGCGATGCTGCCGAAGCCCGCGACGATCAACACCAGGCCGCTCCAACTCGCCGTGGCGATCAGGAACTGCAGCACGGCGTTCGCGGAAAGCGTGATCAGGCTCCAGAGCAGCTTCGGGTCGAAGGTCCAATGATCTCGACGCACCTCAAGCCGCCCGTTCCTTCGCCCAAAAAGCGCCCATGCGGCGAAGACCACGCCCGCGCCGCGGCCGCAAACCGTCGCGACGGCCGCGCCGGTCACCCCGAGCTCGGGGAACGGCCCGATGCCGAAGATGAACATCGGGCAGAAGAGGATGTTCAGCCCGTTGGCGATCACCAGCACCCGGAACGCGATGGCCGCGTCTCCCGCCCCGCGGAATATTCCGTTGAGCAGAAAGAGGAACACGATCACGATGTTCGTGCCCATCATGATCCGCATGAACGGCACCCCGAGTTCGATCACGTGCAGCTCGGCGCCGAGCACGTGGAGGATCCTGGGAGCGAAGATCACCCCGATCGCCGCCATCACAAGCGAGACGATCACGCCGAGGTAGACGACGTGGGTCGCGGTGCGGGCCGCCCCGTCGAGATCCTTCTCGCCGACGCGGCGTGCGACGGTCGCGGTCGCGCCGATCGAGAGGCCGACGCCCACGGCGTAGATGAGAGCGAGCACGGATTCGGTCAGGCCGACCACGGCGATAGATTCCGCCCCGAGTTTGGAAACGAAGAACGTGTCGACGATCGCGAAGAGCGATTCCATCGACATTTCGAGGATCATCGGGATGGCGAGTATGATCAGCGCCGCGGGGATCGAGCCTTTTGTGAAATCACGGTTCGTCCCGACGAACGCCTCTCGCACTACAGAAAAAAACGAATTATCCTCCGCCATCGAAGATGGCATATTACCTTCTAACGACATAAAAACCCCAAATAAAAAAGTCGAATTATGAAACGGCGGCGCGCAAAAAAGCCGCGCCAGAGACAGTCCTCTTCACCCGCGGGGAGCGGATATTCAGGACAGCAACGGCGGATATTTAGACAAGCTCTAAAAACATGAACTGAAACCTTAGCACAAGAAAAGCGGCCTTGTGAACCCCTTTTTTGAGGAAATTAATAAAAATCGCTCATCTGTTAGCCGTGCAGCAATCCGTTTCGCGCTGGTGAGGCATCCAACGCAATGCTTACGGTTAAATTGGAGAGGAACCAGTTTCATGATCAATCAGATCCGCGGCAGCACTATCTGATAACTATCCGTTGAAGAATTTCGTGAGGTGATCACCCCGTACGAGAGTGTCGTTCTGGACATCGGTACGGGGGACGGCCGATTTGTGTCTTCGATGGCCAAGCTGCGCCCGGACGCGTTCTTCATCGGCGTGGACGCGAATGTGAAGCCGCTTGAGAAGCCGTCGATGAAGGCGACGCGAAAGCCGGCGAAGGGCGGGCTGCCGAACGCGATGTTCGTGCAGGCGGCGGTCGAGAATCTGCCGGAGGAGTTCGCGGGAGCGGTGAGCGAGATCCACATCAACTTTCCCTGGGGAAGTTTGCTTCGGGCGGTAGCGATCGGTGATGCGGGCATTTTGGGATCACTTCGAAGCATCGCGCGGCCCGGAGCGGCTTTGGAGATCTTGCTTGGAGTAGATCAAGAGCGGGACCGTGCCGAGTTGCATAGACTTGGAATTCCCCAGATAGACGCTTCCTACATCCGATCGGGGCTTATTCCGAATTACGAGTCGGCGGGGTTCTCGCTGATCGAATTTCGCGAGATGGCTTCACCGGAATGGGCGAAGATCGAGACTTCTTGGGCGAAAAAGTTGAGCGGGAATGAATCGCGAAGCGTGTACCGGATGGTCTTTCAGGCTACTTGATGAAATAACCCGGGCGGTGCTTGATCTTGAGGCCGGGGTGCGAGGGGACCTCGACGCGGAGCGTATGCCAGCGGCTGTCGCCGGGGGTAATATCGGGCGAGAACCCGAGCGTGTAGACGGTTCCGACGTCCTTGAGCACCTGATCGTAGATGCCGGAGAGATCGTCGAGGCGGCGAGCGGTGTACATGTTTCCGGCGCTCTGGTCGGCGATGTATTTCAGCGTGGTGCGTGCCATCGCGTAGATGCGCTTCGAAGCGGGGTCGGGGCCCTCGGTGTCGAGGTAGATCGGGAAGATCGCGGCGGTGCTGCGCTGGATGCGTTCGGAGAGGTCAGCGAACGAAATGCGAGAGCCCATCCGCCCCGTGAAGCTCAGCGAATTGTCGACCCCGTCGGACATCAGCACGATCGCTTTGCGACGGTCCTTGCCGGACTTTTCCTCCAGCATATCGAGCCCCAACTTGATCGCGTCCCAGACGTAGGAGGCACCGTTACCCTCGATCTTTCCGACGCGTTTGAGAAGTGCTTGCTTGTCGGATTCGAGCTCGGAGACGACCGTCTGCGTGTCGTGGAACGTGATCACGGCGACACGGTCGATCGGGCGTTTCATCCCGACGAAGCGCTTCGTCGTTTTTTTGATAAGCCCGATCTTGTCGGATGTGGATGCGGATAGGTCGAGCACAAGGACGATGTCGAACGGAGCGTCGGCCTTTGCGAAGGTTTCGACAGAGACGGGCTTGCCGTTGTCGAGGAGGCGGAAGTCGTTTTTCTCCAAGGCGACGGGAGCGTCAGTGCTGCCGGCGACGATAACGTCGAGATTAACGAAGGCGGTGTCGACGGTGATCGCTTCTTCGGTGTCGGCGGGACTGAGACCGGTCGCTCCGACGGTGCCTTCAGGCACAGGTGTCGGGGACGCGGCCGGAGCCGAATCGCGCGGGGCGTCACCGACGGAGCGGATCAGGGGAAGTTGATTGGAGATCTCGAGAAACCGTTCGTAATCGCGCAGCGGCTGCAGGCCGAACTTCTGGCGGCGCTCGTCGACGGATTCGGGCGACTCCAGCGGCGCAAGGACGAGAAAGCCGTCGCGGAGGTAAGCCTGCGACCCGTATAACTGCTTGCGGCCGATCGCGAGGCGGAGCCGGTCGACGTAGATCGCGAGTGTTTCTCCGCCGGTGACCTCACCCTTATCGAACGCATCGGCGATCACGGGGTAAAGCTCAAGCTGCATCGTCATCGGGAGAGCTTTCGAAATGAGGAAGACGAAGGCGTTCATCCCCTCTGCCCCGATCGCCGAGCGGGCCGGCCAGCCCTGCGAGTTAAGTACGGAGCAGATGCGGGTGGTGATCTCGCCGGAGAGTTTTTCGAGGGCCGCCTTGGCCTGCTCGTCGCCGCGTTTCTCCACGGTGTAGAGGCGCGTGGCCGCGGAGATGTCGCGGGCGGATTTTACGAGCTCTTCGGATAACGGAGTGTTTTGCGGCTGCGGTTCGGCGGACTTTATTTGCGCCCGGATCTGGTCGATACGGCCGGGCTTGAGGCATTTATCCTGTGCAGCGGCATCACCCGCGAACGCCGTTAAAAACAACGTCGCGAGCACCGCGATCGCGAGGTTTGCACGTCGAATTCCGTCACGCACCTTCATCTGCAGATAGATTGCAACCGCCAGGCCGGCTTTCTTCCTCTTAATCTCAAGTTATATTCTATAACTTTGCGAGGGATATGAAGATAGCGGTGGCGATGAGCGGCGGCGTCGATAGTTCGGCGGCGGCCGCGTTACTTAAAGATCAGGGGCACGAACTCGTCGGCTTCACGATGCAGCTGTGGAACCAGCGGCGCAACATCAATGTCGACGAGAACGGTGACCCGCTGCCGTCGCGCTGCTGCTCGCTGGACGACGTTTACGACGCCCGACGCGTGGCGGGGAGCCTCGGCATCCCGTTTTACGTGTTGAATCTCGAAAAGGATTTCGAGCGCGACGTGGTGGAGCCGTTCGTGCAGAGTTATCTATCGGGTGAAACTCCGATCCCCTGCGTTGCCTGCAACTCAAGATTAAAGTTCGC
>JAEZJR010000310.1 GCA_023415725.1 Acidobacteriota bacterium | reverse complement strand
ATCGTGATGAGCGGGACGTATAGCGATTTCGACTATTACAAACCCGAACACCTTTCTGATTTCAAACGGTTCATCAGATCAACAAAGATCCCGGTACTTGCTATTTGCGGCTCTCACCAGTTGGTGGGTGAGTCGTTCGGCGCGAACTTGACCACGCTGGACAATCTGGATCCAGCGGAAAAGCGAGACGGCCGCGTCCTCGAATATCAGTACCGGTTCATCAAGATCACGGATACGAACGATCCGATATTTGAAGGCATTAAGGACCAGGGTTCCGGGGTTTGGCAGGACTATACCAAGGAGGACGACATCCTTCGCGTGTGGCAGAATCACGGGGTGCAGGTGGACGGCGTTCCGGAGGGGTTCAAACTGCTCGCGACCTCATACCTTTGCCGCAATCAAATGATGGTGAAGCGTTCAGAGGGGCAGCTTATTTATTGCGTTCAGTTCCACCTCGAAAAATCGTTCGAGGATTGGTCAAAAAACCCGACCCGGTGGGAGCACCCGAACGAGTCGCGTGACGGGCGGATACTGTTCGAGAACTTTTTGAAACTGGCTTCGGAACATAAGGGCTAAATATAAACGCTCAATAAACAAAGGCGTCGTGAGTGCTCACTCACGACGCCTTTGTTCATTTTATGTATCGACTACTTCTCGACAACGCCTAGAACGTTGTTGCTGATCGCGTTCAGGCTGTTCATCTGGTTGTTCGAGTTGTAACGGATGTCTGAATTACCTCCGCCGGAGGTTTCCCAACGCGGTGCCCAGAAGTCAGCTCCAGTAGGAGGATTCGTATTGCCGGCGATCCGGCTGTTCTCATATGGTGCAACGATGATATTGCCCTGGATCATCCCCGTACCACCGCCCGAGCGAAGAATACCGCCGCCGCCCGTGACGATGATCAACCCGTTGAAGTTAAAATTACCGCGAAGCGTAAGTTTGCCGGTCACAACGAGAAGGCCGCCCCCCGCTACGGGACCTAATTCACAATCCCCATCGCAAAAGGTTATCCCCGACCCAGTGGAATTATCGCCCCAGGAGGTTGGCTGCGTTCCATTCGTGAACACGCGTCCCGTACCAGCCGGATTCGCCTGATCGAACGTGTTCAAGGCCGTATCGTAAATGCTGTGTATCGTTGCATCAAGTGTCGCCGGATCCGTCATCCACGGGGGAAGCTCTCCCCGGACGTTGGATGGGACGCCTTGTACATTGTTGGCGATATGGCCGTCCACGGCATTAAGTACGTGCTGGAGGTTCGGGTCATCATCGCCGAATGGGACATTTGTGGTAACCCCGATCGGTGGAATCACGTCGGACGATCCCGTCGCCGCGTCAACGCCTGAATAAAGCATGGCGTTCGAATTGCCCGGGTTGAAGAGGAAGTTACCGTTAGGGCCCGAGGAATTGCCGACCATTGTGATAGTGGCGGGAGCTCCGAGGCCGCTAAAATAATTGCTCTGAATGATCGCCTCAAGTTCTTTCTTCGCACCGCGGGGGCCATAGCCGATAGAACGAACCAATATACGGTCCGGCTCCGGAGCGGACATCGTCCCGGCAATAATCGTGTCGCCAAGCGGTACGTTGCCCTCATAACCAAAGGGCCGCGAGCCCGAATTGCGGAAGGTGAATCCCGCGAGTTCCAGGTCGATCAGGCTTCCGCGAATATCGTAGGTTTCCGAATCGAACAGGATCTTCGGGGGAGTGGTCCAATTGCTTCCGTTAGTCATGACGAACCCGCGAATGAGCCGTTGGGCGTTGTACGGTTTCGTCATGTTCACGCCGATCTCAAAACGGTTGACCGTTGTGATCGGGGCACCGGTGCCGGTTATCTGGACATTGATCTTCCCGTAGTTGGTCATCACCTCGGAGGCATCCGCGATATCCAGGTTCGTCACCGTCGTCGGGGTGTAAGTGATGATCACCTGATTCGGAGCTGTTCCGTATTTGATCACACTTGAGGCGGACGTTTCGTGATAGAAGAACCGGCCGAACGTTGAGAACGAAACGATCGAACCCGTATTGTCCGGATCGGTTACCGAAACAGAGTAAGCGTTACCGGTTGCGGGGTCGTAGCCTACCGCCGGTTGCGCGATCTTCACGCGCTCGGCCGATGCTGCGTCATAGTTGATCCAACGCGAGAGGCGGGCCGAAGTGGAAGTATCCCCAGCACCATTCGACGTAGCATTCGTAAGGGCACGCACATAGGTGATAGTGTTGGCGCGGTGATAATCGGGCTTCGTGTTGTCCAGCAACGGATTTGGGCGAACCTTGCAAGGCGAAACCGCGGCAGTGCATTTATACCTCAACACGTTCACGACCGACTGGATGCCCGATTCGGCAGCGGCGTATGCCTGTTGCTCGGCCGTAAGATCCGTTACGTTGGACGAGTTCATCGACGTGGAAAGGATCAAACCGGCACTGGCCGCAACCAAAAGGAACGAGATGAGCAAGGCCATCACCATCGCGGCCCCGCGCTCCCCTTCCCTGTTTCTCAACTGATTTGAATGGTCTGCTTTCATACGGGTCAAGCTCCGAATAGTTCCAAAACTAGTACTGTTTGAGCATGTAGCTCGCGTTGCGCAGCGTGACCTGCGACTCGTATGTAACGCTCGATGGGTTCACCTGGCCGACGACGCGTTCGAGGACCGCCTCGACGGTGATCTTGACTCGGCTCGTCGAAGCCGTTGGTGTGGCCGATTCAGTAACTATTCCGGTCGAAGGATCGTAATTGTAGTACCAGAATTTGAGTGAACTTACCCGATTGACCACCACCGATGTGGTCGGGGTGTCATTCGGATCGTATCGAACTATCGATTGACTTGTCGGATCCAGATAGTATGTAACGTCCTCCCCTGCCTGGTCAGTCATGCACGCGGTGTCCGGGACGTTATTGTCGCAGTCGTCTTTGTCACCCTGGTTCCACATGTTCGAACGCATGTGGATCCGGGTATCACTTGAATCGCCGAGGACGATACCATTGCTAGGCACGCGAGTCAGCGAATCACTGTAGATACCGAAGCCGGAATTCCCAACCTCCCGGGATATCACGTTCAGGGCGGCTTGGACCGAAACGAGAGCGTCGGAACGGCGCGATTCGCGCTGACGGACACTGAACGCTCGGGCGATCAGCGTCGAAACGACACTGAGCAGAATGAGCATGACCGTCGTCGCGATGATCAATTCGACGAGCGAGAAACCTTTTTGGCCTTTATGCGTTTTCATCACCATTTCAGTTCCCTCGAGTTCGCCTGAATACCACGGTGGCCGGCACCGCGAACCGCCATGCCTCGTTCGTGACGGGCGGCCGAACGGTCAAGGTGACCTCCTTTAACTGCGTGGCCGCGTCAACCTGACACCCATCTGTGAAGGGATCGTCATCGACAGTGCGTTCGATCTGAAAGCTCCCTCCGTTCGAGCTTGTAGTATCGATCGTAACGACCGGATTGCATGTCGGTCCGGTGCCTGCGACTTCCGGGGCTATTCCGCTGGAGGTCCATTTTGCCGCGCGCATTTTCTCCACTTCTCGCTGCAGTATGGCGAGCCCCTCGGACCTTACGGCGTTACCCGCGTTGAAGGTCACCGCGTAAGTGAATGCATGCACGACTCCCAGGAGCGCGATCATGATGATCACGAGGGCGATGGTGGTTTCGATCAATGACATCCCGGATTCACAGGAACTGACGGAAGGCATCGATCGTTTTGTGCGAAAAATATTCATGCTCGGTCCTCCTGGACGGAGAGGTTGAAACCGCTTTTGAATTAAGGCTGACATTTGCCGTTGTTACCGACAGTCCACGGCAATTTGCACACGCACACGGCCGGGCTGCCAGGTCGTTGATTCTTAGCACAGTCCGGAAGCGGGGTGGCTGTCGGACTTGGGGTGGGCGTAGATGGGGAAGGGTCGGGGTCCGGTGTACCAGTCGGCGACGGGCCGGGGTCCGGAGTAGTAGTGGGCGATGGCCCAGGGTCAGGCGTAGTGGTGGGGGAGGGATCAGGGTCAGCCGGAATGGATGGAGACGGACTGGGACCGGGTGTTGGGCTGCCGCTGGTAATGGCGTTCCAGACCGCAAGAAGCGGATTTACCTGCACCGTAGGGCTCACTGTCGAGACCGGCGGAGGGTCGACGCTCGCGATGCTTTCACCTCCGGCTAACAGTGCAGTGGTGCCCGTCGGCGATACGTAAATAACGGTAGCGTTCTCGGCGTTGGCCGTAGTGATCGTGCACGGCAACTCGCAAAAGGTCGTCGAGGCGTACGTGTCGGTTTGGGCCGAGCAGGTTCCCGATGAAGTGTTGCCGCGGCCGTCGAAGCGGATAGTTATCGGGAACACCATCGAGGCGTCGCCGACGATCTCCGTTTGGCTTCGACCTGCAAAATCAAACATCGAGGCTTCTGCCGCCTCTATCGTTCCGTTGCGATTCGTGTCGGTCAGGAGTCGAAATGACGTTTTGCTCAGTATCTCGACCCGCGACATATCTTCGCACGTTGATGGTCGCCGTTTGACCGAATCGTAGCGGGCCCGCTCGAGAGCTACCTTGAATTCCCTCGAAATGTTCTGTCGGTTCAGGCTGGAAGCGGATGCACCAAATCCCAGCACCGCAAGGGTCACCAACACCCCAACCACGATCAGAACAATGAATAGTTCGATCAAGGAAAAACCGGCGTCATTACGTTGTGAACCTGTGTTTTGCATGGCGTTCGATCGGGTATGATCTGCGGATCCGGGAGGCGGTTTATCGGAAAGAGGGCATTTTCGCCCACACATTATTTACTACTTAATTTGCACGATGTCAAGCAATTGCAAACATTGTTGAACAGTTGAGGGCGAAGTTGCCCCTATTTATCCATTTAAAATAAAGATTAATATGGCAAGGGGTTCCAGAAACGTGGAAAGGCCAGTCTGGACTAACTTAATCGAAACAAGGGTCCGGCACCTTCTCAAGAGTGTTCCGGATCAGCATATCCACTACGGCGTTGAAATCGCCACCGGATTCTTCGAATACGCGAAGTTGCTCATCGGCGGACGTTCCGCGTTCCAGGATCGTATGGATGTGCTCGATCTCTTTTCGGGAGCCGAGCGGATCGATAACCTCATCTACGAATTCCAACAATTCACGAATGAGGTCCTTAACGGGCACTTCTTTCTGTTTACCCAAATCGAGCAATTTGCCGTCGAGTCCGTAACGGACCGCACGCCACTTGTTCTCCTGGATCAGGCGGCGGTGGTAGAGGCGGAAGCCAAGATTCTTATCAATAAGTAGATTCAGTTTCGCAACTATCGCCTGAAACAGAGCCGTTACAGCTATAGTGTCTTCAACGCGCGTCGGAATGTCGCAAATGCGAAACTCAAGCGTCGGGAACTTCGCATGCGGCCGCACATCCCACCAGATCTTCGTGCCGTCCTCTATGCAGTTCATCTTAACTAACAGATCGACATAGCTCTGGTATTGCTGGTACGACTCGAAATGGTCGGGGATATCGGTTCGCGGGAACTTCTTGAACACCTCGCTCCGGTAGGATTTAAGACCGGTATTGAACCCGAGCCAGAATGGCGAGGATGTCGTCATGGCGAGCACATGAGGGATGAAATAACGGGCCGCATTCATGATATGAATACGCCTCTCCGGGTCCTCCACGCCGACATGCACATGCAGCCCAAATATCAGCAGGCTGCGGGCGACCATTTGCAGCTCATCGACGAGGAGCTTGTAGCGGTCGTGCTCGTAGATGGTCTGCTCGGACCATTTTGAGAATGGATGCGTCGACGCGGCGACGATCTCCATTCCTTTCTTACGTGCGAGCGTCGAAATGATGCACCGGAGCTTGGTGATGTCCTCATGGGCTTCCTGCACGTTCCGGCAGATGCCCGTGCCGACCTCGATCATCGACTGGATCATCTCCGGTTTTATCTGCTCACCGAGGAGCAGCTTCCCTTCGTCCAGGATCTCGGACACATGCGACTTAAGTTCGCGGGTAACGGGGTCAACGATCTGGAATTCTTCCTCGATGCCAAGCGTGAATTGTTCGAACATAGGGTTTATTTTCCGTTACGCAACTTAAATCTAAATGTATTTGCTCAGATTGGGAAGAGATTTTTATTTGGCCATTTCCCGCGCGATCTTGAGGAACTCCTGGGACGCGTGCGAGAGCACGGAGTTCTTTCGGTAGACGATGTTCAATTTACGCTCGAGTTTCATTTCCTTTACGGAAAGGCCGGCCAATTGCCCGGCGGCGATCTCCGATTTTGCAGTTAGTTTGGGCACAAGGGCGATCCCGGTTCCCCTTTCCACGAGCCGTTTGATCGCCTCAAGGGAAGGTAACTCTACCGAAATATTCAAACGCGTATCGTACTTATCAAACGTTTCGATCACCTTCTTTCGGTAGGGCGACGGGGCGTTGTGGGCTATGAACGTCTCGTCCGCAAGATCGCGGATCGATACCGACGGCCGGTCGGCCAATCTGTGTCCGGGCGCGACGATAAGGACCAGCTCGTCATTAAGGACCGATATCGAACGCAACGAAGCGTCGTTCGGTTTGAAGGAGATGACCCCCAGTTCCACCTCGCGGGCGGTGATCTGTTCGGGGATGCGGCTCGCGACCCCGCGCTGAACCTCGATCTTTATGGCGGGATGACGCTGGCGGAACTCCTCGATGATGGGCAAGAGGTAGAAGACCGTATGTTCGTTAGCGCTGATGGTCACCTTTCCGTTCTGGAGATTTCGCATCTCGCGCAGGGCGGTGTTAGCCGCATGCCGTAGATTCATCATCTGCCGTGCATAATCCACCAGCAGTTCCCCAGCGGCCGTGAGCGTTCCGTCCTTTGACGAACGGTCGAACAGTTTCTCCCCGATCTCCTGTTCAAGCCGTCGAACGGCCTGACTGACTGCGGGCTGTGTTCGCCCGAGCACATCCGCGGCCCTCGAGAAGCTTTTTTCACGGGCCACCGCTATCAAGACTTCAAGCTGATTTATGTCCATTCTATGGCTAATTGACTGTGATGATTAGGACTAGTTTAAGCATTATCGCAGAAAATGGCTAATCGTATCATTATTTTTCTTTATGATTTTACCATTTACATTAGATTGACTTTGAGCAAATACCGCCTCTATCATTCATCGCAGTGACCGCTACTGACCAGTTTTTCTCGATCCCGAATAGGAGAATTCATGATGAGCACTGAAAAGATCGCCATTTTCGATACCACTTTGCGCGATGGGGAGCAGTCGCCGGGCTGTTCAATGTTCCTTGAAGAAAAAATAGAGCTTGCCCGACAATTGGAGCATTTGGGCGTTGACGTGATCGAGGCGGGTTTCCCGATCGCTTCCGAAGGCGACTTTCACTCGGTCAAAGCCATCGCAGGGGAATGTCGAACTGCCCGGATCGCTGCTCTCGCCCGTACCACTGAAAACGACATCGCTCGTGCCGCCGAGGCATTGAAGCCCGCGGCAAGATCGCGGATCCACACATTCATTGCCACCTCCGATATCCATCTCGAATTCAAATTAAAAAAAACGCGCGCCGAAGTGCTCGAGATGACGAGCAACGCGGTGCGAATGGCAGCGGGGCTCGCCGAGGAAGTGGAGTTTTCCGCGGAAGATGCGACTCGAAGCGACATCGATTACCTCTGCGAGGTGCTGGAGGCCGCCGCGGACGCCGGGGCAACGATTTTGAACATCCCGGACACGGTCGGTTACTCGCTCCCGAACGAATTCGCTTCCCTTATCGGTACCGTGAACGAACGCGTGGTGCGCGGGCGTGACATCACGATCAGCGTGCACTGCCACAACGACCTCGGCCTCGCGGTCGCGAATACTCTGGCCGCGATCGAGGCCGGTGCCCGGCAAGTGGAATGTACGATCAACGGAATCGGCGAACGAGCAGGAAACGCAGCCCTGGAGGAAGTGATCATGGCAACGGCCGTGCGTTCCGACCGCATTCCGATCGGTAACAATATCGACACGACCCAGCTTTACGCGACGAGCCAGCTGCTCACTTCGATGATCAGTTTCGGCGTGCAGCCGAACAAGGCGATAGTCGGCCGTAACGCGTTCGCCCACGAGGCCGGGATCCACCAGCATGGTGTTTTGAGCAACCCGCTGTGCTACGAGATAATGACGCCCGAATCGGTCGGTGTGCCGAACAACGACATCGTGCTTGGCAAACATTCCGGCCGACATGCCCTTGTCTCTCGTTTCCTGGAGTTGGGTTTCGAGTTTGATAAAGAAGAGATCGACGAGGTTTACACCCGCTTCACAAACCTCGCGGACAAGAAAAAGAAGATATACGATCAGGACCTCATCGCATTGGCTCGATGCTCACCCGTCGCCATCGCGGCTTAGTTTATGAAACTTGTAGTATTACCCGGCGATGGAGTAG
>JAEZJR010000307.1 GCA_023415725.1 Acidobacteriota bacterium | reverse complement strand
GTGCGGGCGTGCGCGATGCTGGTGCGAGGGGAGGCGGAGCGGCTGCACCATAGGCTGCGGGTGGACGTACCGGAAGAACTTCCTCCGGCGAGGGCGGACGCGAGCGCGTTGAGGAGGGCTCTTTGCGCGATAGCGGAAAATTCCGTGAAGTTCACGCCGTCGGGCGGTGAGATAACGCTCCGCGCGGGGCTGGAGGGGGAACGGATATTCATCACCGTGCAGGACACGGGGCGGGGCATCGCACCTGAGGACCTGCCGAACATTTTCAGGAAATTCTACCGGGGCACGAACGCCGGATGGGAGAATGCGACCGCCGAAGACGTGCCGGGGATAGGGTTGGGGCTGCACCTCGCGCAGAATCTTATAGAGGGGATGGGAGGCACGATAGAGGTCGAGAGCGAGCCGGGCGAAGGGAGCGAATTCATCGTCATGGTGCCGGTGTGGGAAGAGCTCGTCGAAAGCCAGAGTAAATTGCCAGCGGCAGTCGCGGAGGCTGTGTCCGCCGCTCGAGTTCATGTATCGCGAGGGTCGACGGATGGCTAGCAAGAGATTACTCGTGGTGGATGACGAGCCTCGCCTGCTGCGTGCGCTTGCGGCGGACCTGCGCGGGGAAGGTTACGAGGTGACAACCGCCCAAAGCGGCGCGGAGGCATTGTCGTTGATCGCGCGGCAGGTGCCGGACCTGATGATCAGCGACATACGGATGCCGGGGATGGACGGCTACGCCCTCGCACGGCAGCTGCGCCGGAACCAAAGCACGTCTCTCGTGCCGATAATCTTTTTGACCGCGAAGGACGCGACCGGGGACCGGATCGAGGGGTTCCGTTCCGGGGTGGATGTGTACCTCACGAAGCCGTTCGAGCCGGACGAGCTGTTGGCGGTGATCGCCGCGATCCTCGCTCGGGTGGACCGCACACATTCGCAGATCGCGCGGCTGGTCGGGAGTTCGGCTCCGGGCCATGGCGCGGCGGAGTTCATCGATGAGGAATTGACGGCGGCGGAATCGAAGATCGCGGGGGCGATCTCGCTGGGCCTGAGCAACAAGGAGATCGCGAAGGAGTTCAACATCAGCGTCCGCACCGTCGAGCATCACGTGCGGAACATTTTGGCGAAGAAGAATTTCTCGAACCGTGTGGAGATCGCGCTGTACGTGAAGGAGCGTGCCGGCCGGCAGTGACCCTTCACTGAATACTCTTTGATCTCAGTGTGTCCGCCGGTGTACGCGATCGCTGTCTCAATGATGTTGAAGTTATCGAAGTGTCACGATCGACGAAGCCGCGATGCGGGAACGATGCGATGATGTCTTTCTTAATTTTTGACAGAACGATCGTCGAGTTCTCGGCGTATCGGTATAAAGTTTTGTGCCGGAGATGAGAGTGGGAATAAAAGAAGGTAACGGTCGGCGTGGCTGGTGCGACGGCACATTCGCCGAGCACTACACGAAACAGAGAACGATCAGAGGTGAACAGGGCCGAATCAATTCGTTAGTTATTGCGATCATATTCATTTTGATTTCAGTATCGGCCGGATCCGCCCAGCGTATATCGATGGGAATCGAGAGGCCTGAGCTTCGAGGGCCCGGGGGCACGCATGCTATCGAGGAACCCATCGACGGGGTCGCTATCGAGACGCCGATCCGCCTTCCGATCGACCGCGTGTCTATTCCTCTCTATAAGAAACCGGTCGTCCCGGTTCCACCGGAGCAAGACCCGTGGGACGGTCAGGAGGTTGACGACGATCCCGCCGATCCGGCAAAGAAGCCGGAGGTCGAGAAATTTCACTGGAAGCCGGCGGTTCGCCAATCGCTCGTGTTTTTGGGGATCCAGCACGGTGCACGGATGTTTCAGGAGAAAACGACGCGCCAGTTGGAAGGGCCATTCTTTAAGGATTGGGGGCGGGCGGTGCGGAACCTTCGCGGTTGGAGGGACGGGGACAACACCGTCATCAACTACGTCGCGCATCCGCTGCAGGGCGGGTTGACGGGGAGGATCTTCGTCAACAACAGCGACAACGCGAGCCGGCAGGAATTCGGGCTTTCGAAGGGTTACTGGAAGAGCCGTGCGAAGGCGCTGGTGTGGTCCGCGGCGTGGAGCACGCAGTTCGAGATCGGGCCGATCAGCGAGGCTTCGATCGGGAACGTTGGATTTCCGCGGAAGGACGGCAGCAGGTCGACCGGATATGTCGATTACGTCATCACCCCGACCGTCGGGACCGGGGTCCTGGTAGGCGAGGACGCGATCGACAAATACGTGCTGAAGAATTGGCTGGAACGCAAATCCGACGGCAGGCTCACTACCAAGGTGAAGATCTTCAGAAGCCTTCTGACACCCACAACTTCCTTCGCAAATATCCTGCGCGGGAAGTATCCATGGAAGCGATATGACCGGTAGGGTTGACCGGAATTCAGATAACGAAAGGCGGGTGGGTTCCCGCCTTTGTTGTTTATTTAATGAAGGTAAGTCGGTCAATTGGCGGGGCTGGTATACGGGGGCGGTGCACCTTGCGGAGTTGGCTGGAGGACTACTTTCGACCGTTCGTTCCTTCCTCCATAAATAACGATAAGTCGTTTAATGTCGATGCCCCGCCTTTCCGACAGGTACTTGACCGCCCGGTTCACGCGTTTCTTCAGGCGTGAGGCGGATCGCTTTTCGCTCGAGAAATAGGCGATGTAACCTACCATTTCAGGATGCTCCGTCAAATAGATCGCGAAGTTGTCTAGAAACACTATTTCCTCTTCCTTCGAAGCATTGCCCGAATACACGGAAAAAGGTGAGTCCGCGACCACAATTCTTGCCCCGAAGAACAAGGAAATGAGGATGCCCGCGAGGATAACTTTCGGGGATGAACGTCTTGAGTCGAATTTCATATTAGAATAAGACACTAGCGTTCGACGACCATTTTACTTCAGCTTGATCGAACCATTACCTTGCAATGCTCAACCGCTACTTCATCTACCAGACAAACAGAATCAATTAGGATCTAGCAAAAATACAAAGTCTATTTGATCGACATAGATCCATCGCTTTTACTGTCTCTCCAGCTGACGAAAAAAGGTACGCCGACCGAGAGTACGATGAACGTGAATGAGAAATAACTGAAGAATGTTTGCATCAGCATTCTCATATTGCTGGCACAGTTATCGGGCAATGGAGCGGCTGGAATAGTATGGTTGAAGAAAGGCTCACTCAGTCGGCAATCGGTGTAACCGCTCATTAAATAAACGGAAATCACGGCGGAAGCAATTGCCATTGAAAAGAACGTGATGACGAGGATAAACGTCTTGTTCATTTACTAATTTCGAGTACCGACCGCGCTCTCAGAAACTTATTAGTTATTAGCTTGCCCCGAAGTTCCCAGCTTGTTTTATGGGATGATCGCGTGTCGGCTAGTTAACGGGGCGGGGCCAGTTCATCATTTCATTGGCAGCTTTCGCTTTCCTAAATGGGGGATGTCGGCTTTCGCTTCCGCTAGCAACGCCGTTCTGGTGCAGAGGTGGGTGGACAATGATTTAGGCGAATACAATTTGTGGCTCGGGATATAGACGAGGTAGGTTTCGCCCTGTTGGAATTTGAAACCGCAATTCTCGATGTTATCTCCCGTTACGACCGTCACCTTATCGTTCAGCCGTCCTTTCCAAACGTCGAGCACCTCGAACTCGACGGAGACCCAGCCGTGCCTTTGTTTTTCAACAATGCTCTGAACTTTCCCGGCGAATACAGCATCCGAATCCCGTTTTGCTTTCCTGACGTGTTCCGCTGCGAAGGCGTCATATTTTACGCAGGAGCATGCGGATGCTTCGCCTGTTGAGAGAAATACGACCAACGCGATCGATATCAGAAATAACGGAATTCTGTAGATCATATGTCTTAACCTTCCGCCTGGTCCTATTTATCCGCAGCAGTGGAAGACTCCGATCTCTGTGCCTGGTAACGGCGATATCATTTTCTTCTCTTCCCACGGAATGTCTAAATTCCACCACTCCAGATACTTTTGCCGAGCGATCGGGATGGCCATTTCGAACTTCCACTTCTCCCATTCTTCCGGGGTCGTCGGATGGTCAGTTGAAATGCCACTCCGGTTCAAGCCGCCCTTTCCGAAGCTCCTTTGTTGACGCACTTCCTCCAACAGAGTGATCTCCCCCGATATATCAGTTCCTTCCGCAGCGGAAATGATCTTCCCGACAAGAACCTCAGCGATCCTTTCGCCTGCCCGATCGGAGGCTCTATAAACGCAATCGCCTCCGCGCCCGCGCACCTGAAGTGAGTAAAAGCCGACTATAGCCTCCACCTCTGCCATGTCTCTTGTCATTTCCAGTTTCTCGCAAAGGAACGAATCGACCTCGAGCGGGATGTAACCCCCACCTACGTCTCTTCTGAATGGCGAATAGAAGCGGAGGTAACCCGCTTTGTCCCACGAAGTGTAATAGCCAAGCTTGAACGCGAACACGCTTGCGGGATGTGACGGAACTCCATATAAAAAGCCCGCACCTCCGACAAAGATAACCGTGAGCACACCGCACCCTACGATCCTCAATAACAGTCCGCCGTAGCGGCGCAAAAATGATCTCATAGGAATCACCAGGCCCGATTATATTCTAATAATCTATATGTCCGGTTCGTTATTTAGGTTTGGAAAGTTCGCGTCGAGTGGGAGGTTCGCAGAGCGGTTTTGTAAAATCGATCAATGCCCATAATCAAACGGAGACTTTCCGATACATTTCAGAAGTTCTTTCACTCCGAGAAGTCGGCGGGGGTGTTGCTGATCGTTTGCACGGCGGTCTCGATGGTGATCGCGAATTCGGCGGTGGGGGACGCGTATGTCGGGATGTGGCATGCGTATCTGGGGCCGCTGAGCGTGGAGCACTGGATCAACGACGGGTTGATGGCGGTGTTCTTTCTGCTGATCGGGCTGGAGCTGGAGCGGGAACTTTACAACGGGGAGCTTTCTGACCTGCGCAACGCGGTGCTGCCGATCTTCGCGGCGGCGGGCGGGGTGGCGGTGCCGGCACTTATCCATTTTTCGCTGAACGCGGGGACACCGACGCAGGCGGGGATCGGTATCCCAATGGCTACCGACATCGCGTTCGCGCTCGGGGTCTTGGCTCTTGTGGGCAGCCGCGTCCCGGCGTCGCTGAAGGTCTTCCTGACGGCCCTTGCGGTGATCGATGACCTGATCGCCATCATCGTGATCGCGGTGTTCTACACCTCGGGGCTCTCGGCGCTTTATCTTGCGGGGTCGATCGCGGTGTGGCTGCTGCTGGTCGGGCTGAACCGGTTCGGGCGCGTGATGTCCCTTGCGCCGTACCTCATCGGCGGGGCGTTGATGTGGTTCCTGATGCTTAAATCCGGCGTGCACGCGACCATCGCCGGTGTGCTGCTGGCGTTCGCGATCCCGTTCTCGCACAAGGAGGATGACGCGGAGTCGCCGTCGCACCGGCTCGAGCACGTCCTGCACAAGCCGGTCGCGTTCCTGATACTGCCGCGCTTCGCACTCGCGAACACGGGGATCATCGTCGGGACGGACGCGCTCGCGAGCCTTTCGTCGAGCAACAGCCTTGGGATCATCGGCGGGCTGCTCTTGGGCAAGCCGTTCGGGATCACGCTGCTGAGCTTCGTGGCGGTCGCGGCGGGGCTGAGCCGGCTGCCGCTCGATCTGAACTGGAAACATATCTTCGGGGCGGGGCTGCTCGGCGGGATCGGGTTCACGATGTCGATCTTCATCACCAACCTCGCGTTCACCGGCGAGGCGGAGGTGATCAACTCGTCGAAGATGTCGATCCTGCTCGCGTCGCTGGCGGCCGGGATCATCGGGTTCGCGTTCCTGAAGCTGTTCGGCGCTCCGACCGACGCGGACGACGACGCGGACACGATGGACCTGGAGGGAGATCTGGCCGAAGCATAGTTGCTTTGGATAATTGGATATTTTGCCGTTACGCGGCGAGGAACGGAGGAATGCAGATGAGTGATGGAACGAGGTCGGTGCTGGCGGGGGAGTATTTGAGGGAGTTGGAGGTGGAGGTGGGGGCGACGCGGGGGTGTTTGGAGGCGGTGCCGATGGAAGACCCGGCGTGGAAGCCGCATGAGCGATCGATGGAGTTGGGGTACATGGCGCAGCTTGTTTCGGATATGCCGCGGTGGGTGACTTACGCGATCGAGAAGGGGGAGGTGGATTTCGAGACGTACCCGATCTTCGACGGGAAGACGACGGATGAGATCGTGCGGCATTTTGACGAGTGTGTCGAGGGTGCGCGGCGGGCGTTGGGGTCGTTGACGGACGAGGGGCTGGAGAAGAAATTCCAGCTCAAGCGCGGCGAGGCTGTGTTGATGGAGCAGAACGTGCGGGAGTTGATAAGCTCCACGATCAACCACCTGGTGCACCACCGCGGGCAGCTGAGTGTATATCTGCGCATGCTCGACAAGAAGGTGCCGTCGATCTATGGGCCATCGGCTGACAGCGGCGGATTCTAGAAAAGCGAAAAGTGAAGAGCGGAAAACGGAAAATGGGAAGGTTTGGTGGTTTTCTTTTAAATGGGCCCTTTGGCCCAATGCTCACGCGGTCCCGTTGCTGGTCGGGAGTTTAGATCTCGATATCGCCCTTGCTCACGCGCGGGCTTGTGCAGAGAAGCCCTTACTTACGTGCGGGCTACTGACACTGCCGGATCACCCACAAACATATGCCCAGACAACATGAGAGAGTGCCGTATTTGACGGAGGTGGTGTTGGAGTTCGCTTCGGGGAAGCGGGAGGCGCGCATCAGTGATCTGAGCGAGGGCGGGTGTTATGTGGAGAGTTGGGCGGGGGTGATGCCGGGGGACACGGTGCGGTTCGAGATGCAGACGCCCGCGGGGGAATCGCTGCCGGTGGTGGGCGAGGTGACCTACGCTTTCGAGGGGATGGGGTTTGGCGTGAGGTTCCTGGAAATGGATGATGCGATGCGGCGGCGGATCATCGAGTTGGTGGAGGCGGAGAAGGTGGCCGTCTGATCCGGCAGGGCATTATTAAATTTTCGTAGGGCCGGGCGTGTTATGCGTCCGGCCCTTTTTTGTAGTTAAATATGTTCGAAACAAGTACTTAATGTCACCTGTGCGACAGAGCATTGACGAGTAGCGTTTAGTCTGGAATCGGCGCTTCGGCACCTCACGGCCGGGGCCGGTACTATGCCCAGAATGACGACGAGCAATAAAAACGATCCGGATCGGTCGGGGCTGTTCGCACCGGAGGGCAGCCCGAAGAAGGACCGCCTTATAGAGGAGACGGAACAGTTGCTCGTTAACACGAGGAAGTTCCTTGAACATCTGCAAGCGGGCGAGGAGGACACTCGCAGATACGTTGAGGGGCTGAAAGAAACGCTCGAGAACGACCTGCGTCGCCTCGAGCGTGATAAACGGGAAGCTAAGAAGAAGTCTTAGTCTGTTTTCTATAATGCGGCGCCCGAGCCTTCGGATGCGGGCGACCGCGAGGGCTCACTCGCAGAATATGCCTTCGATGAAGTGCGGAGTTCTACCGCCTCGCTCACAAGAGAAGTACACCTCATCATAAGCTGTCTGATATCGGCGACAAGTTCCGGGCGGTCGTTGAGCAGGCGCATGTTCCACTCGATCTGCTCGTTTATCTGACTGACCTCGTCCATTATCTCGATCAGCCGTTTATGTAAATTGGGATTGAAAAGGCGGTCGCTTGCCATTGTTGGGGCCTCCGTTCGGATCTCCGCAGGGTGTTTGCTGGATAACGGTCGGGCCGGCGCTAAGGGCTCAAGCGGCTATAAGCAATAGAAGGGTGCGGCCCGAACGTCCTGGTACGGTATGGGACCGCCTGAAGCGAAATAATATACGCTCAGGAAGAGTATAACACAGCCAGGATCACTCAAGCGGATTATCTTTTACAATCTTTTTCATGAAGATCATCACCGTTAGATCGAACGAGCGCGAGGAGATGGTGGATATCACGCGCGAGGTGGAAAGCGGCTTGCCTGACGGTAACGGCGTATGCGTGTTTTTTACGCAGCACACGACGTGCGGATTGACGATAAACGAGAACGCGGACCCGGATGTGAAGTCGGATATGCTGGGGTGGTTGAGATGGTTAATACCACAATTCCCGGACTCCCCCGGCAGGGGTGCCGGGGTTCCAGGATTCAAACACTTCGAACATAATTCGGACGCGCACATTAAGTCGTCACTCGTGGGATCGAGCGTGCTGGTGCCGTTCGAGAACGGGAAACTGCTGTTGGGGAGATGGCAGGGGATATATTTGTGCGAATTCGACGGGCCGAGGGAACGGAAGGTTATCGTGACTTTTCTTTAAGAATTTATTGCCCGCGAAATACGCGAAAAGACCCGAAAATTTTCCTGGATATTTTTTGCGATGTTTCGCGTATTTCGCGGGCCCAATTTGTTTTTATGACTGAAGGGTACTCAGGGACGCCGCTGGCGAAGAAGCTGGGGATGAAGGCGGGGATGCGGGTGGTGTTGGTGGACGCTCCGGACGGGTTCGTCGATCTGCTGGGGGAATTGCCGGAGGGGATCGAGGTGACGGCGGGCGAGGCTCCCACGGCTCCGGTCGATATACTTCATATCTTTACCAATTTGCGGGACGATCTGTTTCGCTCGCTCGATGGGGGACAGCGTTCGATAAAGCAGGACGGGGCGATATGGGTCTCATGGTACAAGAAGGCGTCGAAGATGCCGACGGAGATCACGGAGGACCTGATACGCGAGGCCGCGCTTCCGCTAGGGTTGGTGGATGTTAAGGTGTGCGCGGTGGATGATAAATGGTCGGGGCTGAAGCTGGTGATACGGAAGGAGAACCGAGGCAAATGATCATTCTCATCTTTTTCCGTTCAGTTCTTCTTGTTCTGTGCTCCATTACTTTAACCACAGAACAAGATGAACAAGAGGAAGAAGATGAAAAGAAAGAGCTAACCACGGAATACGCGGAAGGCACGGAAGGGCACGGAACAAAACCGAGTGGCGGAGGCGTTCGATGGCTGCTATCGCGTTCGCGTTTCCGGTCGGGGGGAAATCGGATATAATCTTCGAACCCGAAAACCCTTCAGGAGAATTACCATGCCTACGTTGGACCCTCGCGTCGACGCTTATATCGAGAAATCAGCAGAATTTGCACAGCCGATATTGACCCATTTACGCAAGCTGGTGCACAAGGCGTGCCCGGACGTGAAGGAGACGATCAAATGGGGGATGCCGAGCTTCGAGTACAAAGGGATCTTGTGCGGGTTCGCGGCGTTCAAGCAGCACGCGACGTTCGGGTTCTGGAAGCAGAAGCTGATGGAGACGGACGCCTTTTCAGAGCAGAAGACCGCAATGGGGAGCTTCGGGCGGATAACGTCGAAGAAGGACCTGCCGACGGACAAGGTGATGATCGGGCTGATCCACCAGGCGATGGAGCTGAACGAAAAGGGCATCAAGGTCGAGAAGAAACCCGCCGCCGCTAAGAAGGAACTCGTGATCCCGGACATCCTCGTCACAGCGCTGAAGAAGAACAAGGCGGCCCGCGAAACATTCGACAATTTCCCATACAGCTGCAAGAAGGAATACGTCGAGTGGATCGCCGAGGCGAAGACCGACGCCACCCGCGATAAGCGCCTCGCCACGACGATGGAATGGTTGGCCGAGGGGAAGCGTAGGAATTGGAAATACGAAAAGTGCTGAACAGTGGAAAGTGTAAAGTGGAAAATGGAAAGTGAAGAGGGGATGGAAATATGATCGGAGTACAGCCGTATATAGCATTTAAGGGGAACGCCCGGGAGGCGATCGATTTTTACAAACAGGCGTTGGGGGCGGAGGAGATCTTTTCGCAGACGTATGGGGAATCGCCGATGGCGGATATGGGACCGGCGGACGCGATAATGCACGCGACGATAAAGATCGGCGAATCGCACATCATGGTGTGCGACGACATGCGCCCCGAGGCGGAAGCAGGAGCGGCGGGAAACATCTCGCTCGCGATAGGGCTGAACGAGGTGGACACCGCGCGGCGCTATTTCGACAACCTCTCGCAGGGCGGCGAGGTGACGATGCCGCTCGACAAGACGTATTGGGCCGAGGCGTTCGGGATGCTGACGGACAAGTTCGGCATCAAGTGGATGGTCAACTGCGACACGCCGGCTGGCGAGTCCGAATCTGCTTCCGCGTAAGAGTTCTTTGCCCGCGAAATGGGCGAAGAAATGATCGTCCACAGATGAACACAGATAAACACTGATATTTTGGGATGTATCTATCTGTGTGAATCTGTGTTCATCTGTGGAGGAAGATCTTCCTGAACTTTCGATCATTTAGCGGGCGAAAGTATTATTTAAATACCTATGTCAGAACCGATCCTAGTCGCGAAGCGCGATGCAGCTGAGTTTTATCTTTTACCGCAGATGGCGAATCGCCATGGCGTGATCACCGGGGCGACCGGCACGGGGAAGACCGTGACGCTGCAGAAGTTGGCCGAGGGTTGCAGCAACCGCGGCGTGCCCGGCTTCATGGCGGACATCAAGGGCGACCTGACGGGGATCAGCCAGCCCGGCGGGACTCACCCGAAGATCGTCGAGCGGCTAAAATCGCTCGGGATCGAGG
>JAEZJR010000304.1 GCA_023415725.1 Acidobacteriota bacterium | reverse complement strand
CTCCTCGGCCGCTCGGGCGACCTCGGAGAGGTGCACAGTTACCGTCTTCGGCTGTTTCACCAGTCGATTTACGTTTTGCGCGATGTTATCGCAAGCCAAGCCCGAAACCTTTCGCTCGAACCGCAGGCGGCTTTCAAGTAGGCCGCCCAATTCCTCGCGGGCGATATCGGACATGTCCGACTCGTACCTCAAGAGGGAGTTCACAATAAGCACCCGGGCGTGTTCGATACGCTTTTCTATCGGTTCGTAATTGCAGACGGCCCGTTTGTTGTATGGGAATGGAAGTTCTTCCGTCTTTATTTGTTTGAGGCCTGCATCAAGCATCTTAAAAGTAGAAAATATGGGGAGAAATGCCCCTAAAGACCAATATAGCACCATTCGGTGTAATTGTTCTTGTGGTTCGGACGTTTCATTTAGCCGTTCTTTGCCTTGTGGGTGTATTGAATGCCGGCATCAGCTCGCCCGGGCCTGTCCCCTTTATCGCTTCCCGAACCGCTTTTATTGCAGCATTTCGCTCCCGTGGGGTCGCATCAGAAAGCAGAAGGTTCATCCGCTGCCGCCCGGTTTCGAGGTCATCCGCGAGGGAAGAGATCTTTGAAATATCATACGGCACTGCGATTTCGCGCACGCCCAACCGAGAAAAGACCTGCAAGTAACGTGCCGTCGCGAGGTCCGGACAGGCAATTCTGACCTTCCCGATCTTAAGTTCCACCCCTAAAAGAGTGTGGAGAATCTCCGGTGAGTTGGCACGCTCCGGGATGTCCATCGAGAACGACCGAGTCCGGCCGCTCCTCACCCGATCGGCGTAAATGTCCGGTATCCAAAATTCCCCAAGGGCCGCTTTAAGTTCTTCGATGGAGATCATTTGAGAAGGGTAGTTTACCGCAGGAACCGACGTTCATTCGAAGGAGTCCAGTTTGTTTTGGAAAAGTTCGAAATACCGGCCGATGTGGAAGCCGTCCATCAGGCAATGGTGCCCCTCGACGGAAAACGGCATGAGGCGGCGCTCACCCTGCATAAACATTTTGCCGAAAACCATGCGAGGCACCGACCGGCGATTGTCCCCCGAATTCGCGTGTTTGAAACTGGTAAAAGAAACCCAGGGGATCACCGAGTAGTAGATCAGATCGAGCCGCTCCGTCTCGACGTCGAAGGATCTCATCGCGCCGTATTTCTCACGGGCCGCTCTGCCTACTTCGACAAACTCTTCGATAGTTTCCCGCCAGGGGAAATAGCAAAATGAGAAGGTGTTATCGTCGTTCAGGATCGTTTGGGTCGCCTCGATCCGATCGAACTCGACCACCTTTTCGCCGATCATTCTCAGGCGAAATTCTCGTATCTCATTTGCGGCCGCAATAGAGCAATATAGGGCCGCGATCGAAAACGGCAGCCCTCGGGTCTTGCAGAACGAATATAGCCGCGAAACATCTACGTTCGCGGCTATATTGAAAAAGGGATCCTTGTAATCCCGAAAGAACTCGAAGGTCGCCTTCCGCTCCCAGGAATCGAGGTCGATTTCGTGGTAACCAGCGGCCACGTACTATCTGATCTGGGCCCCAACCGCGTTACGCGGCTGCGAGAAACTCTCGATGATGCCGTTGCTGAAAGTGCCCAGGTAAAACACGCCGACGACGGTGATCAGCAACGCAACGGCGAAGGCGACCGGGATCTTCGGTTCGACCCACTCCGTCGTCCGTTCGCGGAAGAACATCACGACTATCATCCGCAGGTAGTAGTAAGCCGAGATCGCCGTGTTGATCACCGCAACCACGACCAGGATCGTTAGCAATGTGTTGCCGGCCTCGAGAGCCGGCCGGAACACCAGCACCTTGCCCATGAACCCTGCCGTTAGTGGAAGCCCGAGCAGCGACAGCATGAACAGCGAAAGCGTGAACGAAAGCACCGGGGCCTTGAACCCGATACCGGCGTAATCGTCGAACTCCGCACGCCGGTCATTGCGCTGGGCGAGCAGCGAAATGATCGCGAATGCACCGAGATTCGTCACCGCGTAAGTTAGCATGTAAAACGCTACTGAAGCGATCGCCGCGTCCTGCGACGGTCCGGCTTTGGCGGCCCCCGCACCTATGAACCCGACAAGAGCGTAGCCCGCATGAGCGATCGACGAGTAGGCCAGCATCCTCTTGACGTTGTTTTGGAGGATCGCGGCGACGTTCCCTACCGTCATCGTGAGTATCGCCATCACGCTGAGTGCGGTCATCCACGATTCATGTAAGTAATTCGAGGCCTGGATGCCCGCGATGAAGGGGAATCCGAGCACGAACACGCGAATGAACGACGCGAACCCGGCGGCCTTCGGTCCGGCGGCCATGAAGCCGGTTACGGGGGCCGGGGCCCCTTCGTAAACGTCCGGCGTCCAGATGTGGAACGGGGCCGTGGCAACCTTGAACCCAAACCCGACGACCATCATCGCCCCTCCAATAAGGAGCAAAGCGGGGAAGTTCGCGCTCGGTATGCTCGAGGCGATCTCAGTCAGATTCGTGGTGCCGGTCGCACCGTAGACCAATGCCATGCCGTAAAGCAAGAAGGCTGAGGAAAACGAACCCAGGATGAAGTACTTCATCGCCGACTCGTTCGATTTCAGGTCGCCGCGGCGAAGCCCCGCCATCACGTAGGTCGCGATCGAAAGGGTCTCGAGGCCGAGAAAGATCACGACGAGATCGTTGCCCGCGGCCATCAACATCATCCCGAACGTCGCGAACATCAACAGCGCGTTGTATTCGCCCGCCGGCACGTCTTCGAGTTCCACCCATACGGCCGAGATCAGGATCGTCACCGCCGTCACGAGCAGGAATACGATCGAAAAACCGAGGCGAAGATTGTCGTGAACGATCATCCCGTTCCACGACGTGCTTCCCATTGATTCCGGTGCCCACATCGTCAGCAGCAGATAGGCCGCGATCGCGAGGCCGGCGATCGAGATGATCCCGGACGTCAGCTTGTCCTTCGGGAAGAAGCTGTCGTAGATCATCACGATGACGCCCGCGGCCGCAACGACCAGTTCGGGCAGGATGGCCGGGATGTTCGTGTTCGGAGTTGTTAGCTCCATAAGGAAAAGCGTGTTCATTATCAGTGTGATTCTACGGCTGCCGGTTTCGCTTCAGCCGCCGATGCGTGTTGGTCCACCTCTCCGCCGGCCCGGTGCATCACTCGCTTCTGTATCGCGGTGACGCTCTCGCGCGACGCATCGAGGAAGGGACGCGGATAAACGCCCATGAATACCATCAGGAAAAGCAGCGGTGCGAGCAGAGCGATCTCCCTGATGGAGAGGTCGCTGAGGCGGCGGTTCTTGTCGTTCGTGATCTTCCCGAAGAAGACCCTCTGCACCATCCACAGCAGGTAAACCGCGGCGAAAATAACGCCTGTGCCCGCCAGCATCGTGGCGATGTAATTCCAGTTCGTCGAGGCCGTGATACCGAGGATGGTCGATTTCCACATCCCGAGCATGATCAGGAACTCGCCAACGAAACCATTGAGGAACGGCAGCCCGATCGACGACATTGTCGTGAAGACGAAAAGCGTCGCGTAAAGGGGCATCACGTTCGCGAGCCCGCCGAACTCACTGATCGCGCGCGTGTGGCGGCGTTCGTAAATGAATCCTACGAGAAGGAACAGGGCACCGGTCGAAACGCCGTGGTTGAGCATCTGGTACAGTGCACCCTGCATCCCCCACTCGGTGAACGAGAACATCCCGAGCACCACGAAGCCCATGTGGGCGACCGATGAATATGCGACGAGGCGTTTCATGTCCGGCTGCACCATGGCGACGAGGGCACCGTAAATGATGCCGATTATCGCCAGCGTGATGAACAGCCATGCGAATTCACGGCTGGCATCCGGGAAGATCGTGAAGTTGAACCGCATCAACCCGTAGGTCCCCATCTTCAGGAGGATAGCCGCGAGTACGACCGATCCGGCGGTCGGTGCTTCCGTGTGAGCATCCGGCAGCCACGTGTGAAGCGGGAAGAGCGGCACCTTGATCGCGAACGCCAGGGCGAACGCGAAGAACATCAGCGTACCCGCTGTCCACCATTCGCCTACAAGACTCAACTGGCCCAGTTCGATCGAACGCATCAGGGTTACGTAATCGAACGTGCCGATTCCAGTTTGCTCAGCGTGGACGTAATAGAGCCCGATGATCGCCGCGAGCATCAGAAGGCTGCCGAGAGCGGTGAAAATGAAGAACTTAACGGCCGCGTAGATCCTGTTATCCCCGCCCCAGATGCCGATGAGGAAGAACATCGGAACGAGCGAGGCCTCGAAGAAGAGGTAAAACACCAAAAGGTCCAGCGAAACGAAAACCCCGATCATCGCTGATTCCAGCAGCAGCAGGAACGCGTAGAACGCCGTCGGCCGCTTTTCGACCGCCTGCCACGTGGAAATGACCGCGATCGGCATTATGAACGTCGTAAGCAGCACCAGCCACAGGCTGAGCCCGTCGACGCCGACGTGATAATTGGTATTGATCGCCTGTATCCAGGGTACGGTCTTCTCGAATGAGAAGCCGCCGTCCGTCCTTGCTCCGCCGATGAGCAGCAGCGAGATCAGGAAATTGACCAGCGTGATCCCGAAGGTGAGCCATTTCAGATGGCCCTCTTCCTTCCAGAACATCTGATGCAGCACGATTCCCACCGTTCCGACCAGCGGCAAAAGGATCAGGATCGTTAAGAGATTTGCGTTGATGAAATCCATTTCAATGTTCGTTGTTGGTTGTTCGCGGTTCGTCGCCGGCTGTTAGGCCGCAGTGAACCACGCTCAACGAACGACTAGCTGACGAGCTTCAGCCCGTAATAAATGAAATACCCCACGACGAAAAGCGCCCCGAGCAGGATGATCGCCGCGTAGCTGCGGACGAATCCGACCTGAACGCGCCGCACCGCATCGCCGAACGCCGCCGTAGCGTGCCCGATCCCGTTCACGATCCCGTCAATGAAGCCAAGATCGAAGCCCTGCCAAAGCGCCTTACGCGAGAAATTCGTGATCGGGTCGACGATGTATCCGTTATAGACCTCGTCGAGCCGCCACTTTTGTTCGAGAATGCGAGGCATCTTCCGAAGCGGGTTCGGTCTGAACATGAACCACCCGATCGCGATTCCGAGCACGGCAAGCACGGTCGAAAGCAAAGCCAGCCAACGCTCCTTTGCGACGACTTCGGGTGAATGCGTATCGTGAGCTTCCTCGGCACCGGCCGCAGGAGCGGCAGACGAGGTGGCGAAGAAATGTTTAACTTCCTTCTTCTCGGCACCTGCCGTACCGTGCTCCGATTTCTCCACGATCACCGGTGCAAGCGTGTGTTCGAAAACGTTGATATCGCCCGCGCCGAAGAGTGAACTCATCGCATATGGCACGCCGACCAAACCGCCGAACGTCGAAAGCACGGCTAGCACGATCAGCGGCACGGTCATCACCCAGGGTGATTCGTGCGGCTTAAAGTCGGCCGGAAGAGCATGATGGTGCTCGTCCTCGTCGTCTTCATGGTGATCGTCAGCAGAATGCGGCGCATTGTGCGATACATCATCGTGAGCGTCGCCCAAAGCGAATGCATTCTCTTCAGCATGTGCGGCATTGTGCGGGTGATCCGCATCGGGCAAAGCAATATGAAAACGCTCTTCGCCCCAGAAGGTCATCACCATCATCCGCGTCATGTAGATCGCGGTGAGGATAGCGGTCAAGGTCGCGACGCCCCAGAGGATCTCATTCCCGGGGAAGGGGAGCCCCCCGGGGAAGTAGTTGTCCGCGGCGAAGGTTTTGTAGAGGATCTCGTCCTTTGAGAAGAACCCCGCGAAGATCGGGATACCGCAGATCGCCAGCCAGCCCGTCGCCATCGTCAGGAACGTGATGGGCATGTACTTCTTCAGATTGCCCATCTTCCGCATGTCCTGCTCGTGGTGCATCCCGTGGATGACCGAGCCGGACCCGAGGAAGAGCAGGGCTTTGAAGAAAGCGTGCGTCATCACGTGAAAGATAGCCACGACGAACGCGCCGACCCCGGCTGCGAGGAACATGAATCCGAGCTGAGAAACGGTCGAGTAAGCGAGGACCTTCTTGATGTCGTTCTGCGCGATCGCGATCGTGGCGGCGAACAGAGCCGTCGCAGCCCCGATCACTGCGATGATCCACATCGCGGTCGGAGCGTACTGGTAGATCGCGTTGGAGCGGACGACAAGGTAAACACCGGCCGTAACCATCGTCGCGGCGTGGATGAGAGCCGAAACAGGCGTCGGGCCCGCCATCGCGTCCGGGAGCCATGTGAGCAGTGGGATCTGGGCCGATTTACCGGTCGCGCCGATGAACATCAAAACGCCGATGGATGTCAGCCCGCCTGCGACGATCGCTCCCCAGGTGAACGGATCAGCAGACATCGTGTTCACGACGTAGGTGAAAACGCTGTGAACTTCCTCTCCGCCGACGGTCTTATCGAAGAACGAGATCGACCCGGTAAGCGTGAAAGTGAGGAAGATCCCCATCAGCACGCCCCAGTCGCCGATCCGGTTCATCACAAACGCCTTCTTCGCCGCTTTGCGGGCCTCGTCGCGCTTGATGTAATAACCGATCAGAAGGTACGAGCAAAGCCCCACACCCTCCCAGCCGACGAACATCAGCAGGTAGTTGTCCGCGAGCACGAGAGTCAGCATCGCGAACATGAACAGGTTCAGGTACGCGAAAAAGCGGTAGAACCCCTTGTCCCCGTGCATGTAGCCGGTCGCGAAGATATGGATGAACAGGCCGACGAACGTGATGAAGCAGGCGTAAATGCCGCTCAATCGGTCCATCCCCAGAGCGAAGTCTGCGCGGAAGCCGCCAACGTTTATCCAGGTCCAGATCTGGTCCAGGACCGGACGGTCGATGAACAACGCCCCGCCGTCCGCGACGAAGGCTATGTAGAACGCCACCAGCGCCGACACCACGATCGCGCCGCAAGCCACGACACCGCTGAACAACTCGTTCTTCAGTCGCCCGCCGATCAGCCAATTGATGACCGCACCCACAAGCGGTGCAAAGATGATCACGCTTAAGAGATTGTTTTCGATCATTATCTCTCGCTAATAACTCTTCGTAACCGGAGCTATTTCAAGTTCAGCGTCATTTCCACCATGGTCGGCCGGAAACCCGCTTTTTCGAATACCTGTTGTGCCGCGGTATTCTTCGCCGCGACCGAAAGGAGCAGCTTTTCGGCTCCCATCTGTTTGGCCGCTTCGGCGGCCGCTTTTATCAAACCTTTGCCGGCCCCTTCCGCTCTGGCGTGCTCGTCGACGTAAATGTCATGCAGCCACGCGCCGTTTTCGAGCAGTTCGGCGTAGTTCAGCGGGTCCCGCTCTACATAGGAGAATCCGACGACCTCGTTATCAATCTCCGCTACGAATACAGCGGAATCCTGCGTTTCGAACCGGCTCCGGTAGAACCTCGCCGCGCCGTCGACGTTCGCGAATGTCGAGAACCGATCCGGGTCGTACTCGACGTGCTGGTCGAACAGCCTGATGGCGAACTCGGCGACCCGTCGTTCATCGCCTTCCCGTGCTCGCCTTATCACGGCCGGCATATATCTCCTAGTTCTTCAGCAGGCTCGCGTCATCGACATCAACCGAAATACGGTTCCGGAAGAACGAGATGATGATGCCGAGTCCTACGGCAGCTTCAGCTGCCGCCACGCTCATCACCATGAACACGAAAAGCTGCCCCGTCACGTCCGCGTAATAGCGCGAGAACGCGACGAACGTGAGGTTCACCGAGTTCAGCATCAACTCGATGCACATGAACATCCCGATCGCGTTGCGCTTGTATATTACGCCGACTGCACCGATGGTGAACAGTATTCCCGATAATGCCAGGTAGCCTTCTAAACTTGGTTCCATGTGGTTTTTGGTTTTTTGTCTTTGGTCTTTTGCGAAATACCTTCCTAGAGTCCAAAAACTAAAAACTAAAGACTAAAAACGAATTACTAAAACGCGATCCGGAAATCGTCTTTCTCGTCTTCCTGCCCGCGACGCTCGAGTTCTTCATCGACCACTGCTTCGATCTCGGGCTGTGCGAGGCGGCGCGAGAGCACGACCCCGCCGATGATCGCCATCAGCAACAGGAACCCGACGATCTCGACCGGCAGCAGATACTCCGTGAACATCGCCCGCCCTATATTTATCGTCTTCCCGGCGGTTTCGGCCTCGTTAACGTCATGCTTCGGGGCACGCATCACCGCATAGAACACGAAAAGCGTCTGAGCAAGCAAAACCAGCCCCATCCCGCCACCTACGGCGTAAAGGTGCTTTAGCCTGTTGAGCGGCTTGTCTTCATCCAGGTTGAGCAGCATGATCACGAAGACCACGAGCACCATGATCGCTCCGGCGTAGATGAGCACCTGCACCGCGGCGATGAACGGAGCCGCCAAGGTGATGTAAATGCACGACAATGCGATGAACACGCCCACCAGCGATATAGCGCTGTAGAGCGGGTTCTTGTGATACACCATCGAGATCGCACAAGCGATCGCGAAGCCGGCAAACAAGAAGAACAAGACGGTCGAAGCCATAAAAGAGAATCAGCGACAGATGAACACGGATCCACACCGATAAGATGTGGCGCCGAAAAAATATCTGTGTCTATCTGTGTTCAT
>JAEZJR010000248.1 GCA_023415725.1 Acidobacteriota bacterium | reverse complement strand
CAAAGAGGGAGACCTCGCTGACTTCTCCTCGCGCGGCGTCCGCCGCGAAGAACGACTTTCGAACGACGATCCGGACGACGACTACAACGCGCCGACGATCACCGCACCTGGCACGGGTCGAATTTACGACACGAACGCGGGCAAGTTCACGGCGGCGATGGTTTCGACACGCTCGACGGTGAACATCACCGCGAACGGCCTGACCGACGATGCTGAGCTTCCGGTTTCGGCAATCCCCTTCTATACGCAGATCTCGGGGACCTCTATGGCGACGCCGTTCATTTCCGGCGTGGTTGCTCTGATGCTCGACGCCGACCCGACGCTCACCCCGGACGAGATCCGGTCGATCCTGACGAGCACCGCCAGCAAGATGGTCGGCCGCGAGGAGTGGGAAGTGGGAGCCGGTTTCGTTAACGCACACGCGGCGGTCGACAAGGTATTCAACCGCAGCAAGGCCTACCGCAATATCCAGGAGTACAACTTCAACGCAAACTTCAGCGAGGAGCGTGCTCCGGCGCAAAACTTCAACATCAATTACGATCCTTCGGTCTCGGGTGCCGATTCCACAAATGCGTACCGCTTCACGGTCCAGCCGGATATGAATGTGCTCGACGCTTTCGCTACGGCTGACGCCGTCGGCGGTCAGGAAATCGGCAATCTCGTCGGCATCAGGCTGACGAGTCCGTCCGGTGCCAGCTATTCGAGCGGCATCAATACGCCGGTTATCGGTTCCCTTAATCGTCAGATCGTGGTGAAGAACCCGGAACCGGGCGAATGGGTACTTGAGGTTCGCGGGGCGAACGGACTGACCGCCGTGCCCGGTGTAACTTCCCCACAGCAACTGGCACTGCCCGGCCCGGTGAACGGGACGATATCGCAATCGCGGTTCATCCTGCCCGCTATTGCCGATATCCAGGGGCACGCGAAACAAGCCGCGATCGAACTCGCACTCGAGAGCCGCTACATCGATACCTACGCGGACGGCACGTTCAGGCCGGACACCATCGTCACCCGGGAGGACCTTGCTCGATCGCTCGCACTGAACACTAGCCTGCGTCAGACGCTCGGTGCAACCGCGAAGTTCGGTGATGTCAGCGGCGACCTACGGCTGTTCAGCGAATACGTGACGGCGAAGGGGTCCACAAATCGCGATTTCGATTTCACGCCGACGGGGATGGTGACCGCTTCGACAGGCCTTTTCAACCCGTCGGGGAGCGTCAACCGGCTCGACCTGGCCATCGCATTGGTCAAGGCTCTCGGGCACGACGCCCAGGCGAAGTCGCTTGCGGGGTCGACCGTGACCTATCAGGGCACCGCGATCACCGACAACGCTCAGATACCGTCCTCACTGCGAGGCTACGTGCAGCTTGCACTGGATAAGGGAATCTTCGCGGCGTTCCCGTCCGAGGTGAGACAGACAGGACCTGGCCAGTTCGTGGTTGTACCCGGGCCGCGATTCGAACCTGCGACCACGTTGACGCGGGCAAACCTGGCGGAAACGCTCATCAAATATCGCCAACTGTTCTCCACAGGCGGCTAACGAGGTTCCCGTCCCTCGCGGGGGCATGGGGCGGGGCGAAGGGAGCGCGCGGGATCCGGACCTACCCCGGGTTCCGCGGCCCCCCTTAATTTCAAACGCAATTTTCACAACACATACAAACGGAAGGACTCGGAGGAAAAATGAACAGGAACTTCAGGAAAATAGGCCGCTCCCGCGCTTTTAGGCTTTGCCTCATCGCACTAGTGGCGGGGATCACGGTCGCAGCCCTTTGGCAGCCACTCGGATCATCCAAGGCGGCGTCGACGCGCAAGCCAGAGGACATATATCGCCGCCCGGCACCAAATCTGGATCTCAACGCGGTTCGAGCTCTGCCCAATATCCGGCAGGCGACAAGCGCTCAACTTAATGCTCTTGACGCTCTCAAGACGGCCGCGAACGCCCCGAACCTTACCGCGAGGTGGAACGACTTCGGCGGCTCGCCGGACGTGATGTACGACTTCGCGTCGAAGGCTTATTCCGGAACGCCTGAAGAAGCGGCACGCGCGTTCATAAACGATAACGCGGCTCTCTTCGGAGTGACGGAACTCAACAACCTCCGCCTTTTCAGCCAGCGTGAAGCGCTCGGTGGTCATTTACTACGATTCCAGCAGGTGTTCAACGGCGTGCCGGTATCGGACGGCGGCATCGGCATCGTGATGAACGCACAAGGACAAGTGGTGATGGCATCGGGCCCGTTCTTCCGCGACGTTGCGATCAACACGCAGCCCACGATCTCCGCCGCTCAGGCGGTCGCCGCGGCGAACGCCGACCTCGGTCGTTTCAACGTTGCACTTCCGTCGGCCGCGACCGATCTACTGCAAAACGGCCTCTCGATAATCGGGCAGCAGCTTTCCGCGGTGGAATCGATCCCGCCGACGCTTTCGATCTACCCGACCGCAGACGGCTACCGTCTAGCGTGGAAGGTGGCAAAGTATTCGACCAATCCGTTCGGCTTATACATGATCACCGTCGACGCGAACTCTGGCGAGGTGATCCAGCGAAAAGACTTCGCTCAGTTCCAGACGCTTCCGGGCGCGGAAACGGCGGACATCTTTCCGAAGTACCCGCAGATCGACGCGAATTTGAAAGACAACAGCGTGATCAGCACTTGCGACACGCCGATCGGCCCGGCTCCGTGCGGGCAGGAACGCGTAACTCTTCGGAAGTTCGATCCGACCAACCGCACAACCGGTCTTAACGGAACTCTTACCGGCACGCACGCCCTTGTGAACAACGCACTCGCGACGAAACTCCCGTTCGGGCAGGCGGCCCTCGGTACGTGGCATTTCCGCAAGGATGACCCGACCGCGCTCGAGGCCCGCACGAACGAGATCGACCAGTTCGCCGAACCGGCTGAGCACCAGGACGAGATCAACGCGTTCTTCTTCGTCACGTATCTTGTCGAATACGTCGACCACCTTCACGTCGGCGGCGACAACACCGCGCTCGGCGGCGGAGCGTTCCCGGACGATTACCCGAACAAGACCACGCCGCTCCCCGCGACGGTGCACATTCCGAATATTTACCTGGCGCTCGACGCCGCGGCTGGGACTCTTCCCGACCCGACCGACCCCAATTTCGTCCAGAAAGCGCTGGGGCTCGATAACGCTATTGCGCTGAACCTTACCTCGCTGATCGAGGGTGTGACCGCAACGAAATCGCCTGTCGTCGTGAATCCGACCGTTTACGGCCACGGCTACTATTTCAACGATCTGGCCCTCGAGGGCACCGTGCCGTACCACGAAGGAATGCATGCTATCACGTCGCCGATCGCCGGTCTGGAAGGAACCGAGGGCGGAGCGTTGAACGAAGCTCAGGCAGACATGTGGGCCTTCACGATCACGGATAATCCGAGCCTTGGCGACTATGTCGTCAACGCGAAGGGCTACCGTCAACTTGCCCGCGACCGCGGCCGCGATCCGGATTCGCTCGCCTACATTCGCAGCGCAAAATCGACCCTTAAATACTCCGACTACGGCACCTGGAGCACAGGTCAGGAGGAAGAGCACTACGACGGCGAGATCATGATGTCCACGCTGTGGGACCTGCGCGAGATGTTCAACCGCGTGTACCCGCAGAACAATACTTACAAACGTCCGCAGCCGAAGGACGGGAAAGCCGAGAAGAAGATCAAGAACGGCACGAACATCTTCGAGCGTGATTTCCTCGGTGCGATGTATGTTCTGGGAACGACCTCGCCGGACACCTTCGTGAAGACCCGCGACGCCTTCATCGTGGCTGACCAGATGCTCTACCCGAGCGATTCCGCCGACCCGGCGGCTCCCGGAAAGCATCGGGCGATGATCGAGCAGATCTTCGCGGCCAAGGAGTTGGGCATCAACGCCCGAGAGTTCTCCGGCGGAAAGGTGACGATCTCCACTCGCGTATCGCACTTCGCGGCGAACCAGGCTGCTCCGGCTGCACCATCGAACATTCAGGTCGCACCGGCTTCGCCGAGGAGCCTCCGCGTGTCGTGGGATGCGGTCCCCGGTGCTACATCGTATCAGGTGCTCAAGCGGAAGATCGCCCTTGCCGGCCAGCGTGAGCAGAACGGCGAGCGTGAGTTCATCGATGGTGACGATTCGACCACCGGGTACCGCCACGTGGCCTTCGTCAGCGGCAGCGAGCTTTCGTACGAGGACAAGGGGAAGGTGCAGGAGGTGTTCGCCCCTGCCGGGTTGGGCAATCTTTATGACAGCGAGTACGTCGTTCGCGCGGTCGGAGTTAACTCGACCGGGCAGCTCGGATGGTCGAACCTGTCGGGTTCGAGCCGTGCGCTGCAAGTGCGGCAGGACGTCACCGCTCAAGTGGATTCGACCCTGTCGAACATCAGCTTTACGGGCGGCGTCACGTCGTTCGACAATAAGCTGACGAACGCCCGCGGAGCTTTCTCTTCCGATAAGACCCTGTACGGCCCGGTCGAATTCCAGATCGTCAGCATCTCGAACCCGACGGTTACAGTTAAGAACGCGGACGCTGCCGGCAACACGTTCCTATTCAACCAGACGCTCCCGCTCGGTTCGACCTCTTCGGCGAAGCGGATGGAGTTCAATAACCCGCTGACGCAGCTCTTCACCTTCGACGCACGCATCTACGCGAACGCGTTCGCCGGCACGTCGGTGGGCGGTGGGTCGCAGACCGGCGACGGCGGCGACGACGAACCGGAACCGGTCATCTACGCCCTCTATAACGAAACGAAAACCGGAACGCTCGTCGGTGGCGAACCGAGTGCGACCGTTGACACCGAGGCGAGCCTCACCTGGGGCAACCCGACGTTCAAGGGCATCACCTGGGAAGACGTGCCGATCACGACCCAGTCGGACGCTTCGGCCTTGGAGGCGACCCTCACCTGTGCGACGTGCGTGGACCTCGATTTCGAACTTCGCACGGCGGACGGTCAGCTCATAACCCGTTCAGCCGGGGCGACCGCGACCGAGTTCGTGTCGTCCTCGGTGCAGCCGAATACAACCTACATCCTGCGTGTGCTTGGTTACCTTAACGGGCCGGCGAGCTTCTCGATCGCCACCACGCAGCTGCTGCCGGAAGGTTCGCCGAACGCAAACGGCGGGACGCGCACCGTCGGGGGATCGAGCAGCACGGGAGGTTCCGGCGGCCTCACCAATACTGTTTCGGCGGTCACCAACACCGTATCCGGCCTGTTCCGCTTTACGGTGAACCCGCTGACCAAGAAGGTCACGTTCGTCAGATTGCAGTAGCCTAACAGCCATTGGGCCAGGGTATCGGCCATTCGCGGTGACGTCTACGGCGTCACCGCTTTTTTCGTGTTTCAACCGGCCTCAAGTTCTGCTCAAGGTCACCTCAACCATCCCGTAATAATTTCAGTCTATAAAAATGAACGCATTTCGGGGGAAACAATGGTGAAACTAAGGAACCTATTCGTCGCGGCGATAATTGCTTCGATCCTGGCCGTTTCGGGCTTCGCGATCTCCATCGACAAATTACTCGAAAGCAAGATAAACGCTTCCCCGCTGGCACTTACACCAGTCGTGATAACGTTCGAGCGGAAACCGGCGAGCACCGAGTTTCAGATGCTGCGATCATTAGGGATAATCGGCGGCCGTTACCTGAACCATCTCCCGATCGTGCTGACGAGCATCAATAAGGTTCAATACAACGCCCTGAAATCGAAACCGGGGATCAGATCGATCTATGCGAACAGGACGTTCCGGCTTCTCGACCTCGAAGGCAGGACGATCAGCGGTGTCGAAAGCCTCATTCGTGATGCGGAAGTCACGGCTCGCAACCAGGGCCTGCCCGTGTCAGGGCGGAACATAGGAATTTCGTACATCGACACGGGCATCGACGCGACGCATCCGGACCTGCAGCTTGGGCAGAATGTGATCCAGAATGTGTATTTCGCAACGGCGGACGTGATGGTGACCCTTCCTCAGGGCTTCGTCCCGATCGTCCCCGTTGAAAATGCTCCCATCTCGGATATCGAGGGCGGGCACGGGACCTTCGGGGCGGCCGTCACCGCCGGCACGGGAGCCGCCTCGGGCGGCCTGTACACCGGCATGGCTCCGGGAGCCAAACTGATCGGCATCCGCGCGGGCAACGACGTCGGGCTTACGACCTACGCGATCGTGCAGGCGATGGACTACACGCTCGTGAACCAGTTCCGCTACAACATTCGCGTCTGCAACAATTCCTGGGGCACCACCATCGGGGACACCCCTTACGACCCGAACGATCCGATCAATGTGGCGACGCGGACGATGCACGACCGCAACATCACGGTCGTGTTCGCGGCGGGCAATGACGGGGACGCCCCGAACGTGATAAATCCTTACTCCGTTGCTCCGTGGGTGATCTCCGTCGCGGCCGGCGAGAAACGCGGACTGGGAACCCCGGCGGGATTCTCATCTCGCGGAAACGACAACGGGACCGGCAGCGACGTCGCGGGGCAGCCAGCGGACCCGAGTGTCGCACCAAATCTCCGGCCCGATATTACCGGCTCGGGTGTCGATATTAAGAGCGCACGGTCGAAAGCTCCCGGCGTAACGAATCTGGCCGGCTCCCTGCCGATCTTCGTCGGTGC
The DNA here is from genome assembly GCA_023415725.1 of Acidobacteriota bacterium. Classification (GTDB taxonomy): domain Bacteria; phylum Acidobacteriota; class Blastocatellia; order Pyrinomonadales; family Pyrinomonadaceae; genus OLB17. Next base: position 5,884 of record JAEZJR010000248.1, on the reverse strand, counting down.
GAACGATCTTTCGACCATACCACCGGCGTATCTTCCTTACTACACGACCTCGCAGGGTACGAGTTTCTCCACCCCGCAGGTGAGCGGGATAGTCGCTCTGATGCTGGAAGCGAACCCGCTGCTTACGCCGGACGAGGTCGTCACGATCCTTCGGCAAACGGCCACGCCGATGCCCTACGAAGAACGCGTCGTCGGGGCGGGATATGTGGATGCGCACAATGCGGTCCGTCGAGCCTTCGAACTCGCAATGGTGCAGCACCCAGCGAATCTTTTCCCATCCGACGACCCGAACGCTCCGCAGATAGTCGACGCCGCAGACGACCAACTGGGGACAACGGCACAAGATATCCGCAAGGCGTATTTCCGTTACGACGCTGCGGCGAACCAGATCGTCTACCGTCTGATCGTCTCGGATGCGTCCGTACAAACTCCGAACATGCGGTGGACGATGACCTCAGCGTTCGGGGCGACGGAGGTGTTCGTGACCGCTTCTGTGGATGAGACGGCAACGACCTTTGAGTACGGTAAGATCACCACTCTGGCGACGGGTACCCAAAACCAGGAGACAATAGGTGCGGCTGATTTCGGCGAGATCAACGGTAACGAGATCACGATCAAGTTAAGTTTGGATAAGGTGAATGCTGCGGTGGGCTCGAACGTATTGAACACCACCTCTACCAACACTCAGGCAGAGGCACAGATCCTGATCGGGTCGTCACTGACCGGCGGGCTGCTGTTGAACTCCGATCAGGCTACCGGTTCCGATTTCGAGATAGCCGGCTCATCCGATCCCGAACCTACCCCGACCCCCAATGTTACGCCGTCACCGTCGCCTTCGCCGACCGTGGAACCGACTCCGGAGCCGACACCAACTTCAACCCCGACTCCTACGCCCGAGCCGTCCAACAACAGCGGCGGACGTTTCGAAGAGCGATACTCGGGCACGCTGCAAATCGGGCAACCGTCGGTGGCTATCCCCTTCGAAGTGCGGCGTAATCGGTTGGACGCACAGATCAACCGCAATCACGGTAACGAGCAAGTCACGTTCGAACTTCTCGACGGTGCGGGCAACCTGATCTCCGCGGCGAGCGGGCAGAAGATCCAGTTGGACGGGCTGGCACCGGGCACCTACATTTACCGCGTAAGGGGGAATGTGAGCAAGGCGGTGGACTTCACGATCAAAAGCGGGCAGGGCTATTGATCGGCCCACGAACGAACAAGGGAAGGTGAGTAAAATAACTGAACCCCGGGACGCGCTCCCCGGGGTTCAGTTATTTGATGAATAAGCTTTCCGCATTCCACATCGAGAAGGGGAGGGTCGTGCTCGGCGAAAGGTTCCCGACGCGTTCGTGTCCGGCCGAAACTATGTGACGCGAGACGATCGGGACGATCGGCATCTCGTCCGCCATGATGGCCTGGATCTCGTTGAATTTCTGCCGCCGTACATTCGGGTCGCGTTCTTTCGATTGTTCCGCGTACAGCTGATCGATCTTCGCCTCCCACTCCGTGGCTGGTTTGGCCTGCTTGGGGCGCCATTGATGCAGGCCGGCACTGCTCTGCAGCAGGCCGCTGTAAGAGGACGGGTCGGTCGCCGTGAGGCTGAATCCTGAGAGTATCGCATCGTAATCGAACGAAGTGGTCCAGCGTTCCGTCAGGTTCTTGAATTCGACCGGGGCGATCTGCATCGCGATCCCGAGTTTCGCAAGGTCCTCCTGGATCACCGCAGCCATCATCTTTCTCGGCTCGTTCTCCGCAGGAACAATTACCGTGAATTCCACGCGGTTCCCTTCTGCATCGTGAAGTTCCGGCTTACCCGCATTGTCCTTGATCGAGAACCCGGCTTCCTGAAGCAATGCGCGCGAGCGTTCAAGGTCGTATTCCGACTTCTTGAGGTTCACGTCGAGCCAGTTCTTATTCCCTGCGGGGACGAATCCGTAAACGGGTGTGGCGAGCCCCTGCAGGGTATTCGCGGCGATGGACTTCCGGTCAACCGCGTACGCGATCGCCTGGCGGAAGCGTTTGTCGATGAACCATTTATGTTTCGGGGTTCCCTCCAGCTTCTCGCCGCTCCCTTTGGCCGTGTTCATGTTGAACCACATGTAGTCGGAAGCCTGCCCGGGCCCGGCGTCAAAGGCCTTCACGGGGCCGTTCGCCGACTTCAGCGACGCGTAATCGGTCGTGCGGATGCGGTCCGCGATATCGAGGGAATTCTGGTTCAGGCGGCTCAGCACGTTGTTCGGGTCGGGGATGAGCTCGAGCGTGAGCGTGTCGAGGTAAGGCAGTTGGGTGCCGGCTTCGTCCTTTTTCCAATAATTCGGGTTACGCTTCAATGTCACTTTCTCGCCGACTTGAACCGAATCGATCATGAAGGGGCCGCTCGTTACGATGGACGCCGGGTTCGCCGTTATCGGCCAGGATTCCGCCAATTTACCTGCCTGCATATCCGGATCGAGCGCGTGCTTCGGAATTATGGCGAGGTTCTCGAGGTAATTCTCCGGCACTGGCACCACGTCCGGCATGATGAGCTGCATCTTCCTCTCGTCGATCACTTTCGTCTCGATAGGCTTGCCGTCTACTAAAAGAGCATCGCGAAAAAGCGGCGCTTTGGTCCGCTCGTCGTAGACCGCCTTGAGGGTGAATTCCACATCGGCGGTGGTGATCGGCTTGCCGTCCGAGAACTTGACCCCATCGCGCAAGGTTACATCGATCGTCTTTCCGTCCGGCCCGACCACGTACGACTCTGCGAGCAGCGGCACGTACTTCTGTTCGCGATGGTCGAGCCCGACGAGCCTGTCGTTCATCAGGAACAAGGTAGCCAAAGCCGAAGGTTCATCGTCCGCGTGGAAATAATTAAGCGTTTTCACCGGAGAGGTTATCCGATACGTGAGCGAACCGCCGCGTTTGCCAGTGGTGATCGCGGTATTCGCGTTCGAGGCCGCGGAGTTACCGACGGGCTCGTTCGTGCACCCGAACGCGGAAAGGCAGACAAGAATGACGAGCGAGATGAGAAGGCTTCGTTTGATGGTCAGCATAGGTTCGGAAATAGATTTGTTGGAATTGCCGGAACGCTTTGGTCGGACGGGAAAACGACAACGAGTTTAAGGCGTTTCGTTTTGCAAATCAATTTGCAATGGTGAAGAATAGCCCGAGACCGGCACCCGGCCGGCCGACTCCGTTGCTGAAATTCTTCATCAGAAAACTCGTTCAGGGGCTGCTCCTGCTGCTCGTCGTTTCGGCGATATCGTTCGCGCTTTTGTCGTCCGCGGGCGGCGACGCCTTCAGCGCACTTCGGGAGAATCCTCAGGTTTCGCCGGAAACCGTCGAGAAACTTCGCGAAACATACGGCCTCGACCGGCCCGCGATCACGCGTTATTTCAGCTGGCTGGGCGGCGCATTCCGGGGCGACCTGGGAGAGTCGTTCGCGTACCGCACCCCGGTAGTTCAATTGGTCACCCTTAGATTCTGGAACACACTCCAGCTGGGATTCCTGGGCCTGCTGATCGCAGTCGTCGTTTCGGCGGGCCTGGCATTTCTTTCGGTGCGGTTTCCGAGCGGTTCGCTTCGAAGGGTCAACGATCTCATCATCCTGCTCAGTGCATCGACGCCGCGGATCCTGCTTTCGCTATTCGCATTGCTGCTCGTGGTAAATCTCGCCTCGCGAGGATTGGTATTCTCCCAGGGATCCTGGGCGCTGCTTGTCCTCGCCGCGGCCGTTTTGTGTGTCCCTCTTATCGCCGTTTTCCTCGCGCAAATGCAGGAGGGATTGAACAGCGCGACGAACGAGCCGTTCGTTCAGTTCGCCCGTGCGAAAGGTCTGAGCGAGGACGCCGTCGTGCTCCGGCACGCATCACGGGCCGCGCTGAATCCGGTCCTTTCGATCTTCGGGATGTCGCTAGGGTCGATATTCGGCGGGTCGGTGATCGTCGAGACGATTCTCGGCTGGCAGGGGATCGGCGCATTGATGGTTGCAGCGGTCCGCGGACGCGACGTTCCGCTCGTAATGGGGATAGTCGTCGTCGCGAGCGCGGCCGTTTGGTTTGGGAATGCACTCGCGGAATTACTCCAGATGCTGAACGACAAGCGCTTGCGCGAAGCGGAGGCCGCTTGAAGCGATGAAGGTCTCGCGAATTACACAAAGCCGGATCGGCGTCTGGGCGAAACGCACCGCCTGGGTGGTCCTTTCGCTTTTTGTGATCATTGTGCTGTTCGCGGAGTTCCTCGCCCCTTACGACCCCGCGAGCCAGGTACGTGCGACCCCGTCATCTCCGATCTCCTCGATCAATTTCCGGGACGATTCGGGAGCACTCCACCTTCGGCCGTCCATTTACAAAACGGAACTTGCGGACGCCTTGAACGGCATCTACACGGAGGATAGATCAGAAGGCTACCCGCTCGGATTGTTCGTCGAAGGGGAGCAGTACAAAGTGCTGGGATTGTTCCCCGCTCGGACGCATCTATTCGGCGTGCTCGGCGAGGGTAGCGATACACCGAGAGTTCACTTACTCGGGACGGATGCGCTTGGGCGTGATCGTTTTTCGCGTCTGATCATCGCGTCTAAATTCTCTCTTATCGTTACCCCGATCGGTGCGTTGATCGCGTTCGTGATCGGTGTCTTCGTTGGCCTCGTCAGCGGTTACGCGAACAGGACCGCGGATACCGTGATCATGGGGATCACGGATACGATCTTGGCTCTCCCGACGCTGATCCTGATACTCGCTGCCCGTGCGGCGTTCCCGCTCGAACTTCCGCCGATGCGTGCGGCGATGCTGCTGGTAATGATATTCGCCTTAACCGGTTGGGCGGAGATCGCCAGGCTGACGCGAGGCCTTGTGCGGTCGATAAAAGAGCGCGAATTCATCCTCGCCGCCCGGTCCATCGGGCTGTCGGAACCTCGAATTCTGTTTCGCCACATCCTGCCTAACGCCGCGGGTCCGCTTTTGACCCAAGCGACGGTGATGCTGCCGTATTTCCTGCTCTCGGAGGTCGCTCTTTCATTTTTAGGAGTCGGCGTGCAGGAACCGCAGCCGAGCCTCGGGAACATGCTGGCCGCGGCCGCGGACATCTCTCAGCTGCAGCGTTCGCCGATGCTTTTGCTTTCGCCCGCGGTCGTGATCTTCGTTTTCGTGATCTCGATCCGCGTGGTCGCCGATCGGCGAGCGGATTGAACATTCTTTGTCACTGATGTAAAAGTTATTCCAATGAAGATCGCCAAGGCGAACGTCAAGATCGTAGACGTAAACGACGTCCGCAACATCAACCAGACGGTCCTGCTGCACCTCATCCGGGAACGTCAACCCATCTCCCGCGTTGATATCGCAAGGATAACCGGGCTTCGCCCCGGTACGATCTCCTCGATCGTTAACAGGCTTATCCGCAAAGGGGTGATCTATGAAGGCGCCGAGGGCCCGTCAAGCGGAGGCCGAAAGCCGACCTACCTGAACATCAACGCGGAGAACGCCTACGTCCTGGCGATCGACATCGGCGTCCGCGATACCGCTTACGCCGTCAGCGATTTCAACGGCCGGATACTGAAGCAAAACAACCTCATCACCGAAGGAGAGCCGCACGAGTTCCTCGACCGCCTGGCCGAACAGATCCAAAATACGATCAGCAATAATTACAGCCGCGTCAACTTCGCCGGCGTCGGCGTCAGCGTTCCGGGGTTAATCAAACGCGAATCGGGCGAAGTGGCGGTATCACCGAACCTCGGGTGGCGTGATCTGCCGATCAAGGCGATCCTCGAATCGAAACTCGGCATGCCCGTTTACGTCGAGAACGACGCGAACGCCGCCGCGTTCTCGGAGCTTTGGTACGGGCCGCTCAACGAATTAAAGGTGAAGACGCTTCTCTACATTCTCGTCGTGGACGGGCTCGGGTGCGGGCT
>JAEZJR010000177.1 GCA_023415725.1 Acidobacteriota bacterium | reverse complement strand
CTGTACGAGAGGTTACTGTTTTCCACAGGCAGGTAAGTAATAAATCAATTCTAAATAAATTTTCAAGGAGTAAGGTAATGGCAGAAGCAACTAAGAAAGGTTCGCAAAGCACAGGATCGACCGGCGGCCGAGGCAAAGGCATGGCCTCTGGAGCGACGGATCCTAATCCGGAAACCGCCAACCTTGGTGGTGCGTCCTCCACGGTAACGACCAGCGGTACGGGCTCGGCGACGGGCTCCGGAAGCGGTTCGGCCGGCACCGGCGGGGGAAGGTCAGCCAGCTCGACGGCAACGGGATCGACAGGGGCGACGAGCGGCTCGACGCGTACCTCGGGGACGCACGACATGAGCGCTGATGCTTCGCACGGCGGAGGAGAGGCTCACGGTCTGATGGACCAGATGCGTAGTTCGGCTAGCGACACGTTCAAGACCGTCAAATCCAACACCACGGCTAAGCTCGAAGAGCAGAAATCGACGCTTTCCACAGGCCTCCAGACGGTTGCGGATAACATCCGGCAGCTCGGCTCCAATCTTTCGGGAGCGCAGGCTAACGACCCGCTGACCCGTATCGCGGCCGACTACAGCGAAACGGCGGCCCAGAAGCTTCGCACCGCAGCGGATTACTTCAATTCGCACGATGTCGAGACGATGTACCGCGACGTCGAGGGCCTGGCCCGCAGGAATCCGGCCGTTTTCGTCGGCGGAGCCTTCGCTATCGGTTTCCTCGCGGCTCGGTTCCTGAAGAGCAGCTCGCCGGGTGGCAATGGCGGATACGAAAGGTCGAACGAGAGGTTAACATCGGACAGCAGCACCAGGATGCCAAGGTTGAACGCCGGAGGCACCAGCAATGCTACGGCGATGTGACGAGGGCTACTCGATAGTTGATCAAAAGGGGAGGTGGCCGTCATGGCACAACAGCAAATGATGAGGCAGGAGGCGAGCTTAGGAGAATTATTCGCCGATCTCGCCGATAAAACAGGCACTTTGATCAGACAAGAGGCGGCCCTTGTACAGACGGAATTGACCTCGAAGGCCGTCTCCGCCGGCAGGAACATAGGTTACCTGGCCGTCGGGGCTTTCGTGGCCTACACGGCGGTGCTCGTGCTCGTCGCGGCACTCGTGGCGGGACTTTACGCATTGAACATCCCGGTATGGGCTTCGGCCCTGATCGTCGGGGTGGTATTCGCGATCGCCGCATACGTACTTATCAATTCCGCGCTGACCGCCCTGAAGAAGACGCAATGGGCGCCTAAAGAATCGATCGAATCCATCAAGGAGGATGCACAATGGCTCAAGAACCAAGTGGATTAAGGAGGGACGACGAGAGAACAGAGGTCCGCTCCGATCTGGACCGCGACGAAGGGCTTTCGAACACGTCCATTACCGAGGCGAACGCGGCAGCGGACGACGATGCCGGCCTTTCGCTCTCCACAGCGGACGAAACGACGGAGGACTCGGAAACCGCTGAGGAGACCGAGCAACTCCGGCAGAACATCGAGGAAACCCGCGCGAGCATGGGCCAGACGATCGATGCGATCCAGGAGCGCCTGAGCATCTCGAACATCTCCGAGCAGGTCTCGGAACAGGTATCAAACGCTATCGAATCAGCGAAAGATTCGGTGTACGAAGCGACAATTGGCAAGGTGGCAAATCTTATGAAAGAAGCAGGAAAAGGGATTTCGGGCTCTAATATCGGACGTACTATCTCGGAAAATCCGTGGCCGTATGCTCTTATCGGCCTCGGCTCCGCATGGCTGATCTATGACAGCATGAGCGGTTCGCGGCGGCACAGGGGCAACGGCCGTATGCGCCTAGGGAGCAGCGGATCGCGTTACGGCGAGCGTAATTACCTGACCTCGCAACAAGGTACCGGCGAAGGTGACCGGTCCGGAATGCTGAGCGGAGCGACGGAAAGCGTTTCGAACGCGGCCAGCAGCGCTTACGGGACGGTCGCTTCGACCGCCAGCAACGCGGTGAACACCGTTTCGAATACCGCGACCCAGACTTACAGCAAAGCTGCGGATGTCGCGGGACGTGCTTATGAACGCGTCGGCGAATACGGGCACGTCGCGCAGGAGAAGTACGAGGAGTACATCGAGACGAAGCCGCTCGCGGTTGCGGCTGCGGCGGCGGCAGTTGGTGCGGCGATCGGGTTCGCGATCCCATCGACGCGGTACGAGGGCGAACTCGTCGGTGAGACCCGCGACCAGCTGATGTCCAAAGCGAGCGACGCTGCGACGCAGCTCGTCGATCGGGCGAAGGAAGTGGCCGGCGAGGCCGGTCAGGTGGTCAAAGAAGAGCTGAAATCGGCAACTGAATCGACCAGCGGTTCGACGGCGGGTTTCACCTCGACGACGGGCACGACCGGCACAAGCGGGCGGTCTTCGACCGGAACCACTGGCACCCAGAGACCCGGGAACGGCACCTAATTAGCCGTAAAACGTGAACTACGAAAAAAGCTCGAGCAAGCGGTCGGTGACCGCGGCTCGAGCTTCTTTTTCGAGCTCGCCGATCTTTTTCACGAGGCGCGAGTGGTCGACCGTGCGGATCTGGTCGAGGATCACGTACCGAGTTTCATTGAGGAATTCGACGGGGACGCGCGTAGGGTACTTCGCACGAGTAGAGGAGATCGGGGCGATTATCACCGTACCGACGTGGCGGTTCAGTTCGTCCGGCGAGACGATCACTGCAGGACGAGTGTTCTTCGGGTCGTCGGAGGGGACCTCGTCCAGGTTGATCAGGTAGACTTCAAAGCGGCTCACCATTGCCAATCCTTTTTCGTAAATCCCGTAGTGGCTTCGTTCAGCGGCAGATCGTCGTCAGTGTCGGAAAGCGACTTGAAGATCGCGTCCCAATCGCCGCGCGGCTTTTTGAGATTCCGGATCAGAAGCCCCTCCGGGACCACCTCGAGTTCCACCTCGCCGGAGAGCCTTGTCTCCTGAAGCACCGCTTTCGGGATGCGGATGCCCTGGGAGTTACCGATCTGGATTATTTGAGCTTTCATTTTTCGCGAGGGGTCAGTGATTTCAGTTAGTTACTTAACACAAAGGGCACAAAGGGAGGACACGGAGGGCCACGGAGCGATCAACCCGCAGCCGCGATCGTCTCGAGTCCGTTCATGTACGGCTGCAGGATCGGGGGGACGGTTATGGAGCCGTCTTCGTTCTGGTAGTTCTCCAGCACGGCGATCCAGGTGCGGCCGACGGCGAGGCCGCTTCCGTTTAGCGTGTGGACGAACTCGGGCTTGCCGCCGCCGGATCGACGGAAACGCAGGTTCATCCTGCGGGCCTGGAAGTCGCCGCAGTAGGAGCAACTCGAGATCTCGCGGTAGGTTTGCTGGCTCGGGAGCCACACCTCGATGTCGTAGGTCTTCTTCGCCCCGAAACCCATATCACCGGTTGAAAGGACGACCGTGCGGTACGGCAAGCCCAGCAATTGCAGTATCTTCTCGGCATCGGCGGTGAGCTTTTCGTGTTCGGCCTCGGACTCTTCGGGGAGCGTCAGCTTCACGAGTTCAACCTTCTCGAACTGGTGCTGGCGGATCAGCCCACGGGTGTCGCGGCCGTAAGACCCAGCCTCGCTGCGGAAGCACGGGGTGTAGGCGGCGTAGAATTTCGGTAAGTCTTTTTCCTCCAGCATTTCCCCCGCGAAGTAGTTCGTCACGGGGACCTCGGCGGTCGGTATGAGGGCGAACTGCCGTTCATCGGTCACATGGAACAGATCCCCCGCGAACTTAGGTAACTGGCCGGTTCCGAAAAGGGCCGTGCGGTTCACCATGAACGGCGGGAGCGTCTCGGTGTAGCCGTGCTCGCGAGTATGGACGTCGAGCATGAAGTTGATAAGTGCCCTCTCAAGCCTCGCCCCTGCACCATTTAGGATCGCGAAGCGGGCCCCGGCGATCTTCGCGGCGCGCTCGAGGTCCAGGATCCCGAGATCTTCCCCGAGGTCGACGTGGTCTTTCGGTTCAAAATCGAACTCGCGTGCCTCGCCCCATTTCCGCACCTCTACGTTTGCGGACTCGTCAGGGCCGACGGGTACGTCCGCCGCTGGAAGATTCGGGAGCCCGGCCAGCAGGTCGTCCATCGCTTTTTCCGCTTCGTCGCGGCGCGTGTCGAGATCGGACTGGCGGGCCTTCAGATCGGCGACCTGCGACTTAAGTGCCTCGGCCTGCTCGCGCTGGCCTGATTTCATCAATTCGCCGATCTCACGGCTGGCGGCGTTGCGCTTCTGGTTGATCTCGTCCGACTCGCTGATGATCCGGCGGCGCTCGGCGTCGAGCTCCGCGAAGCTGTCGAGTTGTTCAGCTGGAAAATTGCGGTCCGCCAAAGCCTTGCGGACGGCTTCCAGGTTTTCCCTGACGTATTGAAGGTCGAGCATAGATGCGATACGGCCCGATGTGTTGTTTCGCGGACAGAGATAACCTAAACTTTCCGTTTACTATTAGTTATCGTTTGCCCTGTGTGATCACGGGCGAAATCTTAATTTATCAGTCTTTATATGGTTCAAACAATTCGCAAGGCCGTATTCCCGGCTGCAGGTTTAGGTACGAGGTTCCTGCCCGCGACGAAGGCGTCGCCGAAGGAGATGCTGCCGCTGGTGGACAAGCCGCTCATCCAATACGCGGTGGAGGAGGCGGTCGCCGCGGGATGCGAATCGGTATTGATAATCACGGGCCGCGACAAGACCGCGATCGAGGACCACTTCGACGTCTCGCCGGAACTGGAGCACAACCTGCGATCGAAGGGTAAAACCGAGCTGTATGAGCTAGTTAGGGAAATTTCCGACCTCGCGCGGATCAGCTATACAAGACAGAAGGAAGCCCTTGGGTTGGGGCACGCGATCTACCAGGCGAAGGATTTTGCTGGGGGCGAACCCTTCGCCGCGCTGCTGCCGGATGACGTAGTGGACGCGGAAACACCGGCACTCCGCCAGATGATGGACGTTTACGAGAAGTACGACGCCCCGGTGATAGCGACGATGCAGGTGGAGGGCGAGGCGATCTCGCGGTTCGGGGCGATCGACGCGGAAGAGGTGGAGCCGGGTGTTTACAGGGTGAACGACATGGTAGAGAAACCGCCCTTTGAGGAAGCCCCGTCGGACCTCGCGATTATTGGCAGGTATATTTTTACGCCAGATATTTTCGGGGCGATCGAGCAGACCAAACCGGGGGCGGGCGGCGAGATACAGATCACCGACGCGATGCGGATCCTGCTAAAAGAACGGCCGCTATATGCCGTGAAGCTCGACGGCACGAGGCACGATGCGGGCGATAAGCTCGGATTCCTGATAGCGACGGTGGAATTCGCTTTGAAGCGAGACGACCTGGGGGATGACTTACGGGAATACCTCAAAGGGCTGAAGTTGTAATTACAGAGTATATCCAATGTGAGGTGATTCGGCGGCCGAGGGATCAAACCCGAAGGCCGCTTTCTTTTTGTGAGGACCGTTGGGATGCGGCAAAGAGCGATTTCCACAGGGGATGTGGAAAAAATGGTCAGCCAAACCGCCCAAAATGGTCAGCCGATCTCGCCCGTTTTGGCTGACCACTTTCGGGGATCCCCTGCGTCGCGTGATCCTTATGTGAACCGGGTGGGGGCGTGGCGGTTGTGGGCATTGTGGACTTCCGGATCGCCGGCATCAGCCGGCACGTTCGGTGCGGCCGGCACCTTTGGCAGCGAGAAGAATCTGAAGCACGACGAGAAGGGCAATACTGACCACAAGCACGAGCATACCGGAATGAAGCGATCCGGTGCGGTCCGATAGGAAACCGATGAGCCAGGTGACGACGGTGGCACCGGAGGTGCCGGCGATGAACAAGGGCGTCGCGCGGCGCATGGCGTCGGAGCCGAAGATCTTCGAGAAGCGGGAGACGTTCGTGGGGAAGATGGACGACGTGCCGATGCCGCAGAGCGATGCACCGATGCCGAGTTGGACGATGCCGTTAGCGGACAAAGCGACGGCGAGGCCGATGAGGATGGTGACGAGGCTCGCGAGCAGCATTCGGTTCTCGTCGAGGAACCGGAAGAAGATCGGGGCGAGGCCGCGGCCGATGACGAAGAAAAGGAAGAAAAGAAAGGTGGGCGAGAGAAGGTGCAGGCTTGCCGAGCCCTCGAGGCGATTCGTGTAGGTGGTGAGCCAACCGCCGAAACCGCTCTCGAACCCGACGTGGATGAAATTGAACAAGGCGATCGCCCAGGCCATCGGCGTGGACCAGATCGGGATCAGCGACGCTTCGCCCTCGGCAGGCCGCTCGACGCGGGCTTCCCGATCGGATGGGGCAAGCGCGAGGAGCACGGCGGATACCGCGAGAGGCGTCGCGAGGATACCGGTGGTCAACCAGATCGATGTATCGCGGACGGTGAGATCAACGAAGGGCTTGCATACGATCGCTCCGACGCCCCAGAAGAAGTTAAGGAACGTTAGCGCGGCGGCGGAATTTGCGGGATCGCGTTCGAGGATCAGGACATTGATGGCGGGGAGCGTAAGCCCGATGCCGAGGCCGTTGACGAGGAAGGCGGCGAGCACCAGTTCGTACGATCCGAGATTCAGCATCAGCATACCCGCGGCCATCAGGCCCGATCCGATCGTACTCGCGAGCACCAACTTCCCTTTCCGCCCGAACCAATTGGTCAAAAGCGTTCCCGTCAGTGATCCCGCGAACTGTGCCGGGAAGAAGTAGCCCGACTGCAGGTCGCTGAGCTCGAATTTGTTAGAAAGAACCGGCAGCACCTGTCCGATCAGCACCGTCGCGATCCCCGAGAGGAAGAACACGAAGTGGAGCAGAGGGTAAATGGCTCGGGTGGACATCGAGTGAGATGATACACCATCGACTGGGGCCGAGGGCGAAAGCGGCCTCCGCAACGAAGCGTCTCGTTCGATCTGGGAAGTTGGTAGCGGGCGCGGGCAGGCCGCTTAGGCGGCCTCGTGGGCGGGACGCCCATGGCTCCAGTCTCGGGTATGGTAACCCTCTTCGGTTTCGGGTAGAATTGGTTGAAATGAAAGCAGTTGCGGCAAGGGAGAGGGGGATGGTTCTGGCTACGATAGAGGAGGCGGTCGAGGACATTCGGGCCGGGCGGATGGTGATCATCGTGGACGATGAGGACCGCGAGAACGAAGGGGATCTCGTGTGCGCGGCGGAGAAGGTGACGCCGGAGATCATCAACTTCATGGCGGTGCACGGGCGGGGGCTGATCTGCCTGCCGATGACGGAGGACCGTGCCGACGAGCTTAATCTTCACCCGCAGACGAGCGACAACACGTCCAGCATGGGGACGGCATTCACCATTTCGATCGAGGCGCGCGAGGGCGTGACGACCGGGATCTCGGCGGCGGATCGTGCACATACGATCCTGACCGCGGTGAACCCCGCGACGAAGCCTTCCGACCTCGCTAGGCCGGGGCACGTGTTCCCGTTGCGGGCGAAACGCGGCGGCGTGCTCGTGCGCGTGGGGCAGACGGAGGCGAGCGTCGATATCGCACGGATCGCGGGGCTCACGCCTGCAGCGGTGATCTGCGAGATAATGAATGACGACGGCACGATGGCTCGGATGCCGGACCTCGAGGTCTTCGCGGAAAAGCACGGGCTTAAGATCATCTCGGTGGCGGACCTTGTCCGTTACCGAATAGAAAAAGAAATGCTCGTGCGGCGGGTGGTGGAAACGGACCTGCCCACGGAGTACGGTACGTTCCGAGCTGTAGTTTACGAGAACGGGATGAACGGCGAAACGCACGTCGCCCTGGTGATGGGGGACGTCGAGGGGGACGAACCGGTGCATGTTCGCGTGCAGACGGAGAACGTGACGTTCGCGATGTTCGGGTGCACGCTCGGTGAAGCGTCGCAGGCGATGCGGGCCTCCCTTCAAAAGATATCGGATGCGGGGAAAGGGGTGATCCTTTACCTGCGTCAGCGAGAGAACAATCTGGACCTCGTAAATCAGTTAAAAACGTACGCGTTGATGCAAAAGGAAGGCATCGATTTCCAGGCCGCCAAAGCCGCTACAGGTTACGGTAAGACGCACGATCACGGGATCGGGGCGCAGATCCTCAAAGATCTCGGCGTGCGGAAATTGCGCCTGCTCACGAATCACCCGCCTCGGGTGAACGCGATCGAGGCGTTCGGGCTGGAGATCAGCGAGACGGTGGGGCTTTAAGTTCGGAGCATAACCACGCCGTTCACGGCGTGGTCAAGATAAATAATTTTCCCCGGCCCGCTTCAGCGGGCAAACGCAGTAAGGGCGTTAAAACGCCCTGGAGAATTTCTACCGGCTGTGACCCACGCCCTGAAGGGCGTGGCTATGCTAAAACGGGCCGAGCCCGGCAGTTCGACTCTCCTCTAATTTAGGCCACGATCGCGTCTTGATCGGATGCAGGAAGAGAACCTGGAACAACCTGATGTGGATCCGCCGGCCGGGGAACCGGAAGCGGAGGAGCCTCAGCGGAGGCGGTACTTCACGCGCAGGAACGCCCTTTTCATCGGCGCGGGCGCGGCGGTGCTGCTCGTGCTTGTCGCGCTGCTGAGCGTGGTGCTCTACCGGTACGGGACGTTCGACGCGATCATCAAGGAGCAGTTCGTCGCGAAGATGAACAACATGGGGATCGAGTTCACGGCGGACGTGTTCCGCGTGACGGTGAACCCGCTCCAGCTCAAGCTCAAGAACGCCACATTCAACGACCGGACGAGCGGTGAAAAGCTCGGTTTCATACGTGACGCCCGCATCGGGCTCACGGTGCAGGACCTTTGGGCGTGGCAGCTGACGCGCGACATCACGGTCAATTCTACGGAGATCTACGGCGCAGAGGTATGGGTAAAGTTCGATGAGAACGGGCGGTCGAACTTCGCGAACATCGTGCAGGACCAGACCGCATCGCGGGTGAACTTCCGATATGACTCGGTGCGGTTCTCGATGCGCGACAGCGTGATCCATTTCGGCGACCTGCGACGCACGATCACCGCGGACGCGAACAACGTTCAGTTCTTCCTCGAACCCGAAACCTGGGAGGATCCGAACACTCCTCGAAAGTACCGGCTCGACCTCACATCGACAGATTCCAACTTCACATACGGCGACAGCCGGCTCGAGGACATTTCCCTTCGCGCACGCGCGATCGCGGACGAGACCGGGGCGGACATCAGCGAACTTCGCATCGAGACGCCGATCGGGCAGACGACGCTGAGCGGGCGGCTGACCGATTGGAAGGATTTCAAATACGACCTGAACGTTGAATCGACGGTGGACCTGACGCAGACGTCGACGATCTTTCCGTTGGGGGCCAGCCTGCGCGGGATCGGCAACTTCAAGGGGAAGGTGACGGGGCACGGCGAGACCTACAAGGTGGACGGCGAGGTCACCTCCGAAACGCTGACGGCCGAGGGCGTTTACCTGCGCGGGTTCAACGTGGCGGGGACGGTCGAGGGGACGAACTCCAACTACGAAGCGAACGGGACCGCGGTCGCGGAGCTTTTGACGTTCGAGGACTTCCGCGTCGAGTTCCCGAAACTGGTCGGGAATGTGCGAGGGACCGGTTCGGATTTCCGATGGGTCGGCGAACTGCAGGCGGTGGCGGCGAAGACCGGCGCGTTGACGATAACAGGTTTGTTCCTGCGTGACGCGGTCGCGGAATACAAGGACCGCGAGTTCACGGCTAGCGGAGGTAACGGCAGCGCGGATTCGCTGCGGATCACGGACACGCTGTTCACTGACTTGCGGGCGAACGACCTGCAGTTCTCGCGAGAGAACGGTGTGACGCGTATCTCGAGCCCGAGCGCCCAGGCCGGACAGATGCGGACGCCTTCGTACAGCCTCGACGGCGTAGCGGGCCGCAACCTGAGCGTGCGAGATTCCAAGGATCGAACGAATGTCGAACTCGACAACGTGTCCGCACGCGTGGCTTCGATCGGCGGCAACCGCGCATCGGGGGTCAGGGCTTCGCGGCTGACGGTCGAGGACCGGCCCGGCGGCACGGACGTTAATATCGATAACCTGCATGCGGACCGCGTCACCTCGGGCGGCAACGTCGTGACCGGGGTCGAATCGCCCTCCGTCCGCGTAGAGGACTCCCCGACGCAGACGCTCATCTACGCCGACCGGCTGCGGGTCGCACGGGTCGAGAGTAGCGGAGCGGTGCTCGGCAGCCTGAACATCGCGGGCGTGCGGCTTACCGTACGCGAAGGAACGATCTCCGGAACATCGAACGACATCGATGCGGGGACCGTAGCATTCCGCGACGGGCAGGTCGAGGGTGTGCAGATCCGCAAGCCCGTTTTCGTTGTCGAGCCTTCGGGCAGGTATCGCGCGAGTGCGGACATGAGCATCGGCGGAGGAATCGTAGGGTCGATACCGCTCGGGAACGCTTCGGCACGCGTTAACGTGACGAACGAGCGTGCGGAACTCACCGACCTGACGGCGAGCGTGATGGACGGCTCGGTGAACGGGACCGCGAGCATCGCTTTCAACCAGCGGTCGGAATCGCGGGTCAATGCGGATTTCACCAACCTCGATCTTTCGAAGATCGTCGCCCTGCAGGGCGGCCGTGTGATCCCGTTCGAGGGGAGCACGACCGGGCGGGCCGACATCACCTTCGCGGGGACGAACTTTCGCACGACGAGCGGGACGATCTCGGCGGACATCACCGCAAGCGCGGGCGACGCGACACGCGGGACCCTTCCGGTGAACGGGCGCGTCGAGGTGACCGCGACGAATGGACTCTTCACTATCGACACCGCGAGGCTGAACACGCCGAATAGCCAACTCAACGCGACCGGGCGGTTCGACCTGCGCAGCAACGATTCGAATTTGACGCTTGCTCTGAATTCCACGGACGCCAGCGAGGTCGAGCGACTGATACGCGTGCTCGGTGTCTCGCCCGCCCTAGAGGAGCAACTTGATTCGCTCAACGCGGAGGTGGCTGGGAACCTGACATTCAACGGCACGCTGACGGGGAACGTTTACGACCCGACGATCGAAGGCAGCGCATCGCTCGCTTCCCTGTCGCTGCGCGGGCGCGAGGTTGGCAGCGTTTCGACGGATATCTCCGTTTCGCCCGCGGGCACCGAGCTTCGCAACGGCATACTTCGCGAAACGGGTGGCGGAACGATCGCGTTTTCGGTGAACGCTCCGGCCGGAGGGGCGAACAACACGAGCGTGAATGCCACGCTCACGAACGTGAACGCCGGGAATCTGCTCGCGGCCCTGCCGGTGAACTTGCCGGAGCGGCTTCGTGATTTTACGGGGACGACGTCCGGCTCGGTGAACCTGAGGGGCCTGCCGAATGCGGCGGAGGGCGAGATCGATATCGCCTCGAACGGCGGCACCGTCGGCGGGCAGCCGTTCAACAGCCTGACCGCGAAGGCGGTGTTCTCGGGAACGCTCATTACGCTTCAGAAGGGCGAGATACAGGTCGACGGCGGGTCGGTCAACGCCAACGGGACGTACGACCGCGCCACGGCGCAATTCAATTTCGACGTGAACGGGCAGAACGTGCCCGTGCCATTGGCCCTGGCGTTCCTGCCGCAAAATGCTTCGATCCCGACAGTAACGGGAGTGGTTTCGGAGTTCCGAGCCAACGCCGTCGGCGATGCGGATCGCCCCGAAACGTTCAACGTCAGCTTCAACGGAAGGGCGACGAATGTTGCCGTCAACGAGAACGCGTTCGGCGACGTCACGTTCAGCGGCACGACGGTCGGGCAGCAGCTCAAAGCGGAGCTGGTGGCACAACTCGGCGGCCAGCCGCAGCGCATCGACGCGACGGTGAACTTCGGGGACCCGAATGTCCCGGTTTCGGTCACGACCGCTTTCAACAACAGCCCGCTCGCACCGTTCTTCGCTTTCGTTCCGCAGCTCCGCGGGTTACCGCTCTCGGGGACCGGAACGGGCACGGTGACGTTCGGCGGGAACCTGTCGCAGTTCAACGCACAGAACGAACGTGAATGGAGCACGGCGGGGCTGACCGGCACCGCACGTTTCACGCGGCTGGACCTGCTCGTGCAGGACACGCCCCTTTCGGCCGCGCAGGAGGTGGTGATCGACTTTTCGCCGGCGCAGATCGATTTCAAGTCGGCGAGGTTCACCGGAACCGGGTCGGACCTTTCGATCTCGGGCGTGAAGGCGTTGACCGATGCTGGCGTGAACAGCCTGGCCGTGACCGGCACCGTGAACCTGGCGCTCTTGAACGCATTCCCGCAGATCGCTGCGTCGGACACGTTCTTCGGCGGATACGCGAGAAACGTTTCGGTGCGGCTTACGGGCCCGAACGCGACCGCGAGGATATCCGGCTCAGCACAGCTCAGTAACGCGGCTATCGCGACCTTTGTCGGCAGGAGCCGGTTGACGGCCGAGCGGATGAACGGGAGCGTGCTGTTCGCTTCGAATCAGGCACAGATCCAGGTGGATGATGGCTACCTCGGCGGCGGGCGGTTCACGGCGACCGGCGGGGTGCTTTTCGGCGAGGCGTTGCGGGTGGATTCGTTCCGCATCGCGGTAGACGGGTCGGGCGTCTCGGTGCCGCTGCCGGAGGATTTCGCTACGACGGGCGACGTGGAGCTTGAGATCACGGGCCGCCGCCAGCGCGAGAACCTCGTCGTGCAGATCTCCGGGAACATCCGGGCGACGCGTGCTCTTTACACACGCGACATCGAACTCGCGAACATCGTCAGCGGGCGAAGCGCCGGGAACATCTCGAGCGGGCCGTCGTCGCTGGCACCGCGGTTCGACCTGACGATCGAGGGGCGCGACGCGCTTGTCGTTCGGAACAACATCGCCGACCTGACCGCGAGCGTTTCGCTGCGGCTCACGGGCACCACCGAGAATCCGCAGCTTTCCGGGCGGATCACCGCGAACAGCGGGACGCTGTTCTTCCGCCACAACCGCTACGACGTGCAGCGGGGCGTGCTCGAATTCCCGCCGAACACGGCGATCGAGCCGGTCGTCTCGCTGCGGGCGGAGACGGAGATACAGGGCTACCAGATATTTGTGGACCTGAACGGGCCACTCACCGAAACGGAGTCGTTGTCGCTCTCGACGAGGTCCAATCCGGCACTGCCGTCGCAAGACGTGCTCTCGCTGATCACGACGGGGAACCTCTCGAACACGGAAGCGGGGCTGCCGTCGTTCGCACAAACGGGCCTGAACACCGCGGCCGAAGTGCTCACCGACGCGATCGTCAACGAGCCGATCCGGAAGGCAACGAACAAGCTCTTCGGGCTGAACGTTTTCGAGATCGACCCGATCATCTCCGGTGAAAGGGCGAGCGCCTCGGCACGGCTGACCGTCGGGCGGCAGATCAACAACAACCTGCGCGTAACCTATTCGACGAACCTGTCGCAGGACCAGCAGCAGGTGCTGGCGCTGGAGTACAGGGTTTCAAACAAGCTTTCGGTCGTCGCGCAGTACGAGCAGCGGAGCCTGACGAACGTGACGCGCAACCGCGATAATTTCAGCATTGAAGTGAGATTCAGAAGACGCTTTTGAGGGAACGAACGAGGAGGACAACAAGATCGGGATGGCCGGCCGCGTGGTTTTCACGGGCAGGCTTTTTCGCGCTTGCTCTTTTGCTCTTTGCGGCGGGAATTTTCGGGCAAGGGCAGCAGTTCGAGGGGCGGTCGATACGCAACGTGACGATCACGTTCGAGGGGACGGACCGGAACGTGGCGGCGGTCGAGCAGTTCCGCCGGCTAGCCCGTGAAGCGGCCGGTGACACCTATTCCACCGTTCGCGTCCGCGACGCGATCGACCGGCTTTACAACACGCGCGAGATCGCGACCGTGGTCGTGGAGGCACAGGATGCTGCGGCCGGGGCGGTTGACCTTCGGTTCATCATCCGGCGGAAGACGCGTGCGCAGCGGGTGGCAGTCGCCATCAAGGACGAGGACAGCGACGTGACGGAGCAGCAGCTTCTCCTGCGGCTCGACCTGCTCGAGCCGGGCAAGGAGGTAAACACCGCAACCGTCGAGCAGAACGCAAACCTGATCCTCGAGTATCTTCGCACGCTCGGTTACTTCCAGGCGGAGGTCACGTCGGACGTGAAGCCGCAGGCCAACGACACGGAGGTCGCTGTGACGTTCAACGTGACCCCGGGAGCGCAGGCGACGGTTGAGACGTTCGACATCAACATAATCGGCTACGACGACGCGCAGCTCTACGAAAAGATAAAGCTTAAGCCAGGCGAGAAATTCTCAGATGAGGTGCTGAACGCCGACATCGACAGGATCAAGAAGCGCCTCGCGGAGGACGATTTTCTCGCTCCCAGGCTGGAGCTTCCCGCCCGCCGCGTTTACGACCGCGACCGCAACACCGTTTCCATCACGCTCACGGGCAGCAGCGGGCCGAAGGTCACCGTGGAGATCGAGGCAAAAACTTCAGATCCCGAACCCAAAACCGAAAAGGTCGGAAGCGCGACGCGGCGGCAGATATTACCGGTCGTTCGGGAAGGCACGGTCGATTACGCCGCTATCATCGAGGGGGAGCGGCGGCTGGAGACGCACTTCCAGGAGCGAGGGTACTTCTTCGCGAACGCCACATCTGTTTGCTCGGTGGAGCCGCCGTTCGAGGACGCCGCGGGTTCGCAGCTCCGCAACGACACGGCGTTCCTGTGCTCGGCGCTGGGTAGCGGCGACCTGCAGGGTAAGACCGTCACGATCAAGTACCTGACGGACCTCGACCGGCGGCTGACGCTGAAGGACATCCGCCTCGCGGGGACGGACGTGTTTACGATGGAGGATATCCAGCCGGTGCTCGAGTCGAAGGAGGCGAACATCCTAGGGATCATCCCTCTGTTCGGATACGGACGCGGGTACACGAGCAACGTGCTGCTCGAGCAGGACGCGGCGACGATCCGCACGCTGCTGCGAGAGCTCGGCTACCGTGAAGCGAGCGTGCGGGTGAACCAGGGTGTCTCGACGGACGGCGAGAGCCTGATCATCACGTTCGTGGTGGAGCAGGGGATGCCGACGATCGTCACGGAGGTGGACATCCGCGGGAACGTCGCTTTCAGCGACGACCAGTTAAAGCAGCAACTGCCGCAGATGGTCGGGCGGAACGTCTCGCGTGCACGCGTGAGGAACGGGCAGCGCAAGATCGCAGAGTTTTACGCGAACGCTGGTTATTTCGACGCCGCGACCACTATATCGTACGACGCTTTAGTCGAACACCCCGCGACGGGGACGCGCCGGGTGCGCGTCATCTACAACATCGAGAACGAGGGCGGGCCCGTTTACGTTAGCCGCGTGCTGATAACCGGGAACGACAGGACGAAGGAGTCGGCGATAAGGAAGGCCCTGGTCGTGCGGCCCGACACGCTGCTCCGCGCGGCGGACATCTACCAGAGCGAGCAGAATCTCTACGCGAGCGACGCCTTCGCCCAGGTGAAGATCGACACGCGGGCCGCCGGCGACCACCCCGGCGGCGGGCGAGACGTTGACCTGATCGTCACGGTCGAGGAGCAGGCCCCGAGGATACTGTCATACGGCGGCGGCATATCGACGGACCTTGGCCCCAGCGGGTTCGTGGATATCAGGCATTTCAATTTGCTCGGGAACCTTTGGCAGGGCGGAGCGAGAGCGCGGGTGTCGCGGCGGCAGCAACTGGTCCAGCTTGATTACATCAACCCGCGTTTCTGGCGTGAGAAGGAGAACCGCTTTGCACCGCTGACGCTGACGGCGAGCTACCAGCGAGATACGACGGTGACGCGTTTCTTCCGCTCAGCGTTCGACCAGGGGACGTTCGGGATCGTGCAGCGGCTCGACGAGGAGGGGAACCCGGTGGACGAGTTCGGCAATGCCACGGGCGACCCGACGCTAAACCGCGCGACCTTCACGGCGGAGACGAACCGGACCATCAGCCTCAAGTCACGAAGCATCGTCTTCTTCCGCTACCGGTTCGAGGATGTGCGGCTGTTCCAGATCGGGAGCCTGCTGATACGCGACCTTCTGCTGCCGGATTCGCGCATTCGCGTGTCGGGCTTCGGCGCGACCTACGTGCGTGACACGCGGCAGAACTGCAATCAGCGGTACACGATACTGCAGATCATCGAGCGCGGCGATATCGACGAGCCTTGCCGCTACAACGCGGGTGACCCGACCAAGGGGAGCTACGTCACGGCGGAGTACAACACATCCTTCCCGTTCCTCGGGGCGAATGTCGGGTTCCACAAGTTTCAGGCCTCGGTGAACAAGTACTACACCTTCCCGCAGCTGAAGAATACGACCCTCGCCGGGCGTGCGATCTTCGGCGTTGGGAGCGTCTTCCACAACGGCGACCGGTTCGACGCGGTCAACTTCCCCGGCCTCGAGGGGATCTTGCCGATCAGCGAAAGGTTCTTCGCGGGCGGGTCTTACACATTGCGGGGGTTCGATTTCGAATCGGCCGGTCCGCGCGTGGTGGTGGCACCGCAGGGGAATTTCTTCAACCAGCAGGGCGAGCAGGTTTTCCTGACGCCGTTCACAGTGCCCTTCGGCGGGAACGCCCTGGCGGTCGTGAATCTCGAAGCCAGAGTGCCGCTGACGGATTGGCTACGTGCCGTTCCGTTCTACGATGGCGGGAACGTGTTCCGTTCCGCCAAGGACATATTTAGCTCGCCTGACATCGCCGAAAGCGAGGTCTTCCGACGCAACCTCAACGCTAAATGGACGCACACCGTCGGACTCGGACTGCGCATCAAAACACCGGTCGGCGGCGAAGCGGGCATCGATTACGGATTCCTGCTCAACCCGCCGTCCTTCATCATCCCGCAACAGGTCGGCCCGCCCGGGAACTACATCCTGCCTAAAAGCCAGATCCATTTCAGATTCTCGCAAGCATTCTAAGCAGTGGTCGGCGATCAGTGGTCGGAGGGCGGTAGGCCTCTTTTCGTCTTTCGTCTTTCGTCTTTCGTCTTTCGTCTTTCGTCT
>JAEZJR010000293.1 GCA_023415725.1 Acidobacteriota bacterium | reverse complement strand
TTTGGAAGAGGAGTTTCCCTTTAAGAGATGACCTACATCGTTGCCGAACCCTGTGTTGATTGCAAGTACACCGACTGTGCCGCCGTGTGCCCGGTGGAGGCATTCCACGAATTGCCCGACAAACTTTTGATCAACCCTGACACCTGCATCGACTGCGACGCCTGCCTTCCGGAGTGCCCGGTCGAAGCGATCTTCTCCGACATGTCCATCCCAGAAGAATATCTCCCCTGGCTCGAGATCAACGCCGATGCGGGCAATTACCCGATCATCAGCACGAAGCAACCCGCTCTGTACGGATCGAATTGCAAGGGGCAACCCGAATAGATATTTTCAAATTAAGTGTGTGAAGGGCGGTTCTATCGAACCGCCCTTCTTCGTTTCTCTATCCACTGCAGTAGTCCGCCTCGTTTCAGCGCGCAATTACTAGCGACACGTGATCAGTTCCATCTAATGCCGAAACGAGCGTTCACAGGGCCGTTGACAGTCCGCACGGGCGTGCGACCAACGGTATATCGCGAATTGAATACATTCTCGACCGCCGCAAAGATCTCTAATTTCTCTTTCAATCTCTTGGAAACGAACCCGTCGAGTTGTAA
Organism: Acidobacteriota bacterium; assembly: GCA_023415725.1. Taxonomy (GTDB): domain Bacteria; phylum Acidobacteriota; class Blastocatellia; order Pyrinomonadales; family Pyrinomonadaceae; genus OLB17. The sequence goes on along the minus strand of JAEZJR010000293.1, from coordinate 10,036 downwards.
GTAAGACTCAAGACGAAATTCGTTAAGGTCGTCATCGAATTGCGCACTTGATGTCCGCCCTTGAACGGCGAACACCCACGTGCGGTATGGCAAACGCGTCTGGAATGTGAATTGGTGACGCGGGACCTGGGGGATGAACTTGTCGACAAGTGTCGGGTTCGAAGGAAACTCCTCGACTCGCGAATCGGCGGATAGGTAGCCCGCATTAAGCTGTAATCGAGCTATCCGGGTTTCTGCATCGACCTCCACACCACTCGTCCGCGTCTTTCCAGCGTTTTGGCGTTGCCGCGTGATCAGCGACGGCGTAGCTGAGATCGTTACGTTCGAGATCGTTCGATCGATGTCCGTGATGAATGCGGTCACGCGAAATCCGGTGAAACCGCGGCGAAACGCTCCGCCGGCCTCAAAGTTAGTTGCACGCTCCGCAAGCAAATTCTCGTTAGCGTTCGTTACGACATTGCCGACGCGGAAACCGCGATACAACTCATTAAGCGTGGGCGCTCGGAAACTTCGCGAGGCGGCGGCATGAAACGAAATGGATTCGTTCGGCTGGACCAGTATCGAAGCCGAAGGACTCCATGCGTCTTCCTCGCGATCTTCGAACGTATTCACATTGGAAAGCCCGGTCGTTAGGGAGGTCAGCGTAGAATGAGCCCGGAAGTTCCGCCAGCGGTCGTAACGCACACCCGCGCCAAACGCTACTTTTTCACCGATGCGAAATACGTCACGCACGAACACCCCGGCACTTCGCTCCCGGCCGCCGGCCCCGAGTAACGACGTTGCATTACCGCCCAAATACCCTATCTCATCGCTCGTGCCGCGAACGTCTCGGCCCTCTATGCCGGCAGTGATCGCGTGTCCGCGATAGTTGATACTGGTCAATGCGAAATACCCTAAATGCTGCGAAGGCGAACGCTGCAGTCTCGTGAGCGATTCGGAAGTGCGATCGGAAGTGACAGCGGTGAATGTCTGATCGTAAACCTGCGTTCCGCCGTAAACGCGGCCTTCGATGGTCGTTGTGCCCCCCGCGAAATCCCGGCTTCTACCACCGAGGACGAACTGCCTGGAATGTGTCCTGTTTATCTGTCCCGGGGTGCCGTTGGTCCGGGATTCGCCGAAATAGTTATGGCGAAATGATATGTTCGCGAGACCACCTATCTCCCGGCCTATTCGAATAGATGAGTTTACCGAACGCACGCCGGCGTATGAATCCACCGACCCGCGTTCACCCTCGTCAACCGGAATAAATCCGCGGGTTTGAAAATGCCCCACAGATCCATCTATTAGCCACCCCCTGTAACGCGAACCGACAAAACCAGAGCCAGAAAAACTGCGTTGCGACCCACCGTACAATTCCCCTGAAGCAGCGAAGGGGCCCTCGGCCGATCTGGGAACCATACCGACCGCACCGCTGAGGCTGCTGTTGCCATATAAACTCGATGCTCCGCCGCGGAAAACTTCAACGCTCTCGACGGCGATCGGGGAAACACGATTCCATTGCACCCACCCGCCGAACGGATCATTCAGCGGGACCCCGTCGAACATCACGATCGACCGGCTCGCCCCGCTTGCACCGACGCCGCGCAACGAGACCCCTTGAGCCGTAGGGTTCGCATTCCGGCTGCTCGAACGCCGAAAGATCGAGAATCCGGGCACCTGCCTCAAAGCTTCATCAAGAGTGGGAGCCGCAGTTGCCGTAAGCCGTTGCCGGTTGATCGCGGTGATGCTCTCTGGCGTGTCGCCGATCTGCGTTTCTGTGCGGGTGATCGTCACGACGCTCGCGTCCACACCGCCCACCTGCATCACAAAAACATATTCGGACCCGTTCAGCTCGTCCCGGCCAAAACCCGCGCGAATTGTGCGAAACCCTTTTGCTGCGATCTCGAACGAAATGGCCGTGTTCGCCGGAACAGTACATGCGTATGCCCCGTCATCCGGGGCACAGACCTTCAACCGCGATCCGTAAGACACTCGCACATCCGCTCCAGCGATCGCGTTTCCGTCCGTGTCCATCACGTTCACGAGGATACTCCGCTGCTGCGCCCGGGCAGACGAGCATATCGCAAGGGTAAGAAATGCGGCGATGAATATTGATCGGAGCATGGAACGGTTAATAGAGAATATCAGACGAATCGGCCTAACCGACCGGCATTGGCTTATACCACGCGCATTAACTAGAATATAGTCAAGAATTTACTACGCTTGGAGCAAATGCATGGTCGAAGCGCTGGATCCAAAAATAAACGAGAAACCGCCGGTCCGCTGTGAAAAGTGTGACCGCGTGATGGAACACTACAACACCTTCATAATGCCGACGAACGAGCGGCGCAATATCTGCTGGGAATGCCTCGCTCGTGATGAGAAGGGCTTCTTCGCTCATCGAGATTTCCGCCGCGGTGCACGGCGCGGGTACGTCCCACGCTGATGGCGGTCCGAAAGATAACCGAATACCCGGAACCGGTCCTCGGTCAGGTCGGCAAGCCCGTCACTGAATTCGATGAGGCCTTGGCGGAGCTGTGCGCGGATATGTTCGACACGATGTACGACGCACAGGGTGTCGGCCTCGCCGCTCCGCAGATCGGTCTCAACCTCCGCCTTTTTGTAATGGACTGCGACGGCATAAAACTGATCGCCGCCAACCCGGAAGTCATCGCAACTGAGGGCGAGCAATCCGGCCAGGAAGGCTGCTTGTCCGTCGGCAAAGTGCCCGCCGTAGTAAGCCGCCCGATGAAAGCCACTCTTAGAGCTCAAGACGAAAAGGGCGAATGGTTCGAACGCGAAGCCGAAGGCTACGCCGCCCGAGCCTTCATGCACGAGACCGACCATTGCGACGGCAAACTCTTCATCGACCACCTGCCAAAGATGCGCCGGGAAATGGTTGTAAAAAGGTTCAAAAAAGAAAAGAACTGGAAGTAGCTCCACCAATCGAAAATTAGCTGATAGCTGACAGGAAAATCTATTAGCTAATTACTAGATCGATCTTCTGGAACATAGTTCGAAAGACCGGGAGGTCCTTGTCCTCAACCGCCTTTTCCCTTTCTGTTTTCACAGGAAAGGGATTCCCTTCTATCAGGATTTCTTGAAAACGCCTATCCTCGCGTAATAGGGTAAACATCTCATCCGAGAGAAACTCGATATCTGTCTGAACAAATACTCGTCCGCCCGGAGCAAGGTGAAGAGCGAGGGTATCGATCATTTCCTGATTTACCATGCGGCGTTTTGCGTGCTTCTTTTTGAACCAAGGGTCCGGGAATTGGATCGTCACCGTCTGCAGAACGCCACGGGGTATATTCTCCAGTAGCCGATCCAACCAGAGCATGGCATTGCAGAATTCGTAATGGAGATTATCTAGCTCAGCCTCCTTTGCCAGGCGATTTGCTTCATCTACGAGGGGTTCGCGGATCTCCACGCCTAAATAATTCCACGCCGGCTCGGCACTCGCCATCCTTAGTAGAAATCTCCCGCGCGCACAGCCCACGTCGAGCAGAAGAGGCTTCGACGGGTCGGCAAAGACGCGTTCGATATCCACCGGTTTGGGAGACTGGCGGTAATAAGGTGCTAAAGGATTTACGTGCTGGTGAACTCGGACCCTGGCCATCAAAAAAGTGTGTAAGTACCAGTCAATGTGAGTATCGTGAAAACGGCGGTCCCGATAAAGATCGCGATTGATAGTGCCCCGACGATCTCCGCGAAGAAGCTCGATCGGCGTGGGTTTGCCTCCGCACGGCCCGGGATCTGGAGGAGGCCGTAAACCGCTCCCGTCAAAAGCCCGCCGAGGTGTGCGAAGTTATCGACGAATTGATATGCGACGATGCCGAAGAGGCCGATGAATGCGATATTCAACAGCACGTTGCGCAGGAAGTCCGGCGGAAGCTGCCGCTTGCGTTTGTACCCGAAGATCGCCATGTAGCCGATCAGCCCCATAATACCGCCAGACGCACCGATCGACGTGATGTCCGGCATGAAGAACAAGCTGAATAATCCGCCGCCTATGACCGATAAAAGGAAAACCGTCGGCAGATGCGCCCGATTCGAAAGCTTCTCGATCAGGCTTCCCAGCCCATACAACGCCTGGGAATTGAAATATAGGTGAAGCGGAAAGATGCCGTGCAGCGTCGCCGACGTCAGGATCCGCCACCACTCGCCTTCCCAAACCTTTGGCTTTACCAACCCGAGGACGTCGGCCGACTGCACTCCGATCTCCAGCCACGACTCCACATGTTCGGTACGCAACTGTGCGATCGTGACGGCGACGAGCGAGATCAGCAATATGAACGAATAATAGGCGGGCGTGCTCTGCCCCTGCAAAATGTATTCGATGGCTTCCTGTGAAGGGATCAGGTCCTCGATCTTCAAATTCTTCGCGTAGTAGAAGCCATATAGTCCGCCGACCACGGCGAGCAGCGCGATGATGAACCCGATGCTCCTGAACAGCACCCCGAAATCCGGCCGCATTCCGACGAGATAGAAGAGGAGCAGCCATCCGATGTAAGCGGATACCACAAGGCCGCCGATCCCCACGGCCCACCACGATTTTCGTCGGACCGCCCGTTTCTGCAGCGCCAGAAACTCCTCCGCGGAGATCTGCGGCTGTTCGTCAGGTTCGGGAGGTTGTACTTCGTAGGCCATTAACGCTCATCGCAACCGCGAGATCACATCGCCAAACCGCCGTCCGGCTGGATCACCTGGCCCGTAATGTACGCAGCCGAGGACGAAAGCATAAAGCAGGCGATCTCGGCGACCTCCTGCACGTTCCCAAGGCGGCCCAGCGGGATCTGTGCGAGGATCTTCTCGCGATACTCAGCGTTCATTTCTGAAGCCATTTCGGTTTCAATGAGCCCGAGCGCAAGTGCGTTTACCGTGATCTTGCGGGTCGCGACCTCTTTCGCAAGAGACTTGGTCAGGCCGATCATCCCGGCCTTCGACGCCGAGTAGTTCGATTGACCGAGCATCCCGACCACGCCGGAGATCGACGCGACGTTCAGGATCGAACCGCCGCGCTCGTTTTTCATCATCGGCCGCAGCACTGCCTTTGAGAAGTTCCAAGCCCCCTTAAGGTTAGTATCGATCACGGCGTCCCAGTCGTCCTCCTTCATACGCAGTATGAGTTGGTCGCGTGTGATCCCGGCGTTATTGATAAGGAAATCGATCGCCCCGAACTCCGCCGTGGCGGCCTTAACGAATTCCGCCGACGCTTCTGTGTTCGCGACGTCGCACTGTGCAGCGTAGGCCTTCACGCCAAGGCCTTCAACCTCGGCCTTTAACTTTTCCGCCTCTTCCGCGCTCTTCGAATAGTTGAACGCGACATTGCACCCGCGCCGCGCGAGTTCCAAGACTATGGCCTTCCCGATCCCACGTGTTCCGCCCGTTACGATCGTCGACCGCCCTTCAAATTGTTTTTCGCTCAATGGTTTTCGCTCCGAAAGTGATAACTCGATTGTATTTTCCGCGTATAACGCTCGTCAAAGACGGGCATTGGACTCATTCGGCATATTGACCTATCATCCGAGCGTGATGTTTCAACAACTTCTCTTCGTTCTTCTTATCACTGTCCTCACTTTGACCGTTGGCGCCCAAACGACGTCTTTCGTCATCCGGAACGCCACCATCGTCGACGGAACCGGCAAACCCAGCCGCATCGGCGACGTCCGGGTCGAGGGCGACATGATAAAGGCCGTTGGAAAAGTGAGGCCGAAGAATGGCGAAAAGGTGGTGGACGGCTCAGGTCTCGTCCTGGCTCCCGGTTTTATTGATATTCACAACCATTCGGAAAGTGGCCTGCTCCGCGAAGGGACGGCCGCCAATCAGGTATCGCAGGGCATCACAACAGTTATCATCGGCCCGGATGGTGGTTCGCCGGAATCGATTGCAGATTACTTTTCCAAACTGAACGGAAAGATAGGCATCAACGTCGGAGCATTCATCGGACACGGCACGATCCGGCGGATGGTACTGAAGGATGACTATAAACGAGCGGCCTTGCCGGGAGAGATCGCCCAGATGGAACGTCTTGTCGACGAAGCTATGCGTCAGGGGGCATTCGGACTTTCATCCGGATTGGAGTATGACAACGGTTTTTCAGCCACGACCGAGGAATTGATCACCCTCGCGGCGGCGGCGGCGAGATACCGCGGTATTTACATGCCGCATATGCGCGACGAAGAGGAGGGCGTGTTGGACGCCATTCGTGAATCGATTCGCATCGGAAAAGAGGCGAAGATCCCGGTGCAGATCTCCCACTTAAAAATGGGCAACAGCAGTGTTTGGGGCAAATCTTCCGAGGCGATCGCCATCATCAACGAAGCACGCAAGGCAGGCCAGGATGTGTCGGCTGACGCATACCCTTACACGGCGTGGGCTTCGACCATCACGGTACTGGTTCCGAGCCGGAAACACGACGATCTGGCCGAGGTCGAAAAAGGGATCAAAGCGATCGGCGGTCCGGAAAAGGTACTGATCACGTCGGCAAGTCAGTTTCCCGCCTATGAAGGGAAAACCCTTGAGCAAGCGGCCGCAGTTGCCGGCAAAACTCCTGTCGAAACTTATATAGAGATCGTAAAACGAGGCGGAGCCGGCGTGATCGGCTACGGAATGACCGAGAGCGACGTGAAGGCCTTTTACCAGACCCCATGGGTAATGGTCTCGAGCGATGGGGGCATCGGGAGCCGACATCCCCGCGGTACGGGGACGTTCACGAGGGTGCTTGGCCGATTCGTTCGCGAAAACAAGTGGATAGCTCTTGAAGAAGCGATCCGTAAGATGACTTCAGCTCCTGCAACCCGGCTTGGCCTGAAAGATCGAGGATTGATCAGGAAGGGGATGAAAGCCGACCTGGTGCTATTCGACCCGAACGCCGTCCTCGACCGGGCGACATTCACTGAGCCTCAGATAATATCGGCAGGCATGAGATCAGTTTATGTGAACGGCGTGCAGGTTTGGGACGGGGAAAAAGTAACCGGCAAAATGGCCGGGTCGATCTTAAGGAACGATCAACCCGCCAATGCCATTCGCTGAATCTCGAACAGTTTGTTTATCCCGCTTTCGGCAAGGACAAGCATCTCATCCATCTGCTCGCGGGTGAAAGGGGCTCGTTCGGCGGTTCCCTGCAGCTCAATGAAACGGCCCGTTCCGGTGCAGACGATATTCATGTCCACGTCGGCCTCAGAGTCCTCCACATAAGCCAGATCAAGGATCGGCGTTTGTTCGATTATGCCTACGCTGACCGCCGCGACCTCGCTCAATACTGGCGAGGTTTTGATGATGTTGTTCTTCATCAATTTCCGGCACGCCAGTGCGAGGGCGACATAGCCGCCCGTGATCGACGCACAACGCGTTCCTCCATCCGCCTGGATGACGTCGCAATCGATGTAGATCTGCCGCTCACCGAGCAGACGCGTATCAACGATCGCACGCAGCGAGCGCCCGATCAGCCGCTGTATTTCCTGGGTCCGGCCCGATGGCCGCTGCGTTTCGCGCTGCGTGCGGGTGTTCGTCGCCCGCGGCAGCATGGCGTATTCCGCCGTGACCCAGCCCACGCCTTTGTTGCGAAGGAACATCGGCACTTTGTCCTCGACCGACGCGGTGCAGATCACCTTCGTCCCGCCGACTTCGATCAAAGCCGAGCCTTCGGCGTAGGGCGAGATGTTCGGTGTGATCTTCGTGTTCCTGATCTGGTCGACGGTCCGGCCGTCCAATCTTGTATAAGTCATAAAAGCTTTTCGCCTTACTTCGCCTATGCAATGAAGTCAGAACTAGCGGGTCGATACTGTGTCATGACCGAAAACCTCGATCGCTTCCAGCTTAGAAGGTTTCGACCCCAGAAACCGTTCCGCTACGTGAGCAAACCGCTCGGCGGCGTCGGTGACGTAAAAATGGTCGAGGTCGTCGCAAAGGGACCGTTCCCCCGAAATGCCTTCCGGATTTCCAAGGCCGCGTTCGTTCAACAACCGTTCAACTTCCTCCGCGGTCGCTTCGCCGGAATCAATTAGCGTAACATTTTCCCCCACGGTCCGCTGAATCACGTCTCGCAAGATCGGGTAGTGCGTACACCCGAGCACGAGAGCGTCCGGGGCAAAATCCCACATTTTCTGAAGATACTTCGCAGCGATCGTCGAGGTTTCCGGCTCGTGTGTCCATCCCTCCTCGGCCAGCGGTACGAACAGCGGACAGCTCGTTTGAAGGACCTCAGCGCTTTCCGATGCACGCCGGATCGCCGAGTAATATGCGTTACTGGCGACCGTGGCCTCTGTCGCGATCACGCCGATCCTTGGCCGTTCTCTCGCGCTGGTTATCTCCACCGCCTTCCGACCGCCAGGCCCGATCACGCCGACCACGTCGATCCCGACCCGTTCCCTTATCTTCGGCAACGCCAGGGCCGAGGCAGTATTGCACGCCACGACCAGCAATTTAACTCCTCGTGAGGCGAGGAACTCTGAATTTTCGATGGCATAGCGCTCCACCGTCGCGAGCGATTTCGTGCCGTAAGGCACGCGGGCCGTGTCGCCGAGGTAGACGAAATGTTCGTTGGGCAGACGGTCGTGCAACGCCCGATAGACCGTCAAGCCGCCGACGCCGGAATCGAATATTCCGATCGGTAATTGCTTTTTATCCAAATGATCTCTGCTCCTACGGTTGAAATTTAAGGCTAGCGAAAATCCGTGTTTTCGACAATCGTGCTGCGGAGTTATCAGGCCTTCGAGAGTACGTAAGTAACTGCCTTCAGTTGACTTTGTAGCTTGGAATACGGACGGCCGATATCCCCTTCTGGTATCAATTCGTTTGTTCGCAAATTAAGGGAACTGCTGTTTTGGACGGAAATTCCGCCGTCCGCTAACACGGCCGCTTGTTCGCCGATCGTGTGTCAACCGTCGGCTCATTTGGCGCCGTCTTCGTGCGAGAAAGTTTCGTACTTATCAAAAAACTGGAGGATCATTGTGAAAAACAAGTTAAGACTCATTGCTACGGCAGCTATTCAATCTTTGTTGTTCGTCGTTGCCGCCCAGGCGGTGCAGGCGCAGGTGTACGGCGGTCGGGCGATCGCGCTCAGGGCTTCGACCACGATCAGTGGGTCCACGACAAATTACAGTTCGACCGACACCGGTCAATTGCCTGCGTTGGGCGGCGACGCAAACGCTAACACCCCATCTTTCAACATCAACGGAGTGCTGAGCACCGGCGTACTGACCGCCTCCACTTCAGGAGCTCTCAGATCAAGCCAATCTTTCGCTGTGGTAAACAACTTCCTGTTCGTGCTGAATGGGGTAACCGTCAGTGCCGACAGGATCACGGTGAGGACCGGTTGTATCTGCTGCCCGGGGGCTGACCTTGGAGGCTGTAGCGGCTCCACAACGGTCAACGCTCTCGTTATTACTGACGCAACCGGTGCGCGAACGGCCGTGACCATCACGGGTGAGGCGAACCAAGTCGTAAATCTCCCGGGAGGCCTAGGGACCATTACGATCAACGAACAAACGACCGCTGCGGGCGGTATTAGGGTAAACGGGCTTCACATTACGGCCGTTGCGGGCGGTAACTCCTATGACATCGTTGCAGGGACGGCTGAGTCTAGCCTGGACTGCCTTACCACCACTCCGACCGCTGCGCCGGTCAGCGTTACAGGTCGAGTGATGTCGAGGACGGGGCAGGGTGTATACCGTGCACTAGTAACGATCACGGACGAACAGGGTGTCGCCCGAACTGCGGTTACAAATATGGGGGGCTATTTCACCTTCACGCAAGTCCCATCCGGCGAGACATACATCTTGAATGTCACGCATAAGTCTTACAAATTCAGCTCTCAGGTGATCGGCCTGAATGAGGACTATTCAGTAAATATAGTTGCGAATTGACGCAATCGGATCGAAAATACGAAAAGCCCGGGACTCTGCAGAGTCCCGGGCCTTTTAATTATGATTGGTGGAGGCGGCGGGAATCGAACCCGCATCCAAAGGGTGCGACCAGTGAACTCTACACGCTTAGCCCGTTTGCTCGTTTCTCGTCTCCTGCAAGTAAGCAAGCGGGCGAACCTTGCCGGAGA
>JAEZJR010000050.1 GCA_023415725.1 Acidobacteriota bacterium | reverse complement strand
GGGATCCCGACGCTGTTCTTCGCACCGGAGCGTACGCGGCCGTAGAGGCCGAAGACGACGATGTCGGATTCGGCGACGGCTTTGCGAGCGGCATCGACATTCTGCTGCAGGCTGTTCTCTTGTACGTAGCCTTGCGTGAATTGCAGGCCGTTCGAGCGAAGAGCTCCCGCGAGCGGATTCATTACGCCGCCGCCGTCAAAGCCGTTCGAGATGCCGATAACGGCGATCTTCTTTCCACGGTCCAAGGGCATCGCACCGTTTTCGAGTCGGACGAGCGTGAGCGCTTTGTTGGCGATCTCATTGCTTAGCTCGGTCACGTCGGGGCTTGAGACGACGCGGTCGATGGCGTCGAGCGGAGCGATGCGTTCCTTGAAGAGGCCGAGTTCGTGCTTCCACGCGAGTTGGCGGGTGACGGATTCATCGAGCCGTGACATCGGGATGCGGCCGCTCGCTACGGCGTCCTTAAGTCCCTTGAGCATCGCGTCGACGTCCGCGGGCTTCTCGAGAATATCGGTCCCAGCGAGGAACGCCCGTACGCCTGCTTCCTCCTGCGTGAAGTAAAGCGTGAGGCCGCTCATCGACATCGCGTCGGAGACGATGAGGCCCTTGAAGCCCATCTGGTTGCGGAGGATGTCGGTTTGCACTTTTGACGACAGCGTAGCCGGAATGAATGCAGATTCGCTGACGATCTCGGCACCGGCCTCGGCGTCGCCGCCCTTGTATTCCTTGAGCGGTTTGACCTGTTCGTTGTCGATCTGCGGCAGGGCGATGTGGGCGATCATGATCGAACCGATACCCGCATCGACGGCACGCTTGAAGGGGAGAAGCTCGAGCGAATCGAAACGCGAACGCGGCAGATCGATGATCGGGAGGCCGCGGTGCGAATCGACGGCGGTGTCACCATGGCCGGGGAAATGTTTCGCGGTGGCGATCACTCGCTGGCTCTGTATCCCTTGCGCGAACGCGACGCCGAAACGGGCGACGTCTTCCGGGTCCTCGCCGAAGCTGCGTACGTTGATGACCGGATTATCGGCGTTGTTGTTCACGTCGAGAACCGGAGCGTAGATGTGCTGGATGCCGATCGCTCTAGCCTCGCGGCCGGTGACCGCTCCGGCTCGGCGTGCGAGCTCAGGGTCGCCGGTCGCGGTCATCGCCATCGCCCAGGGGAAGTTCGTCGCGTCCTCGAAACGCATCCCGATGCCGGTTTCGGCGTCGAGGGACATCAGCATCGGGTATTTGGCGATCTCCTGCATGCGGTTCGCGATGTGGGTCGTTTCGTAGATCGGAGCGCCGAAGAAGATAATGCCACCGATCTTGTTTTCGACGACGTGCCGCCTGAGGTCTTTGAAGAACGGGCTCTCCTGATTAGCGAACCGCGCGTTGATACCGACGTGGATGAGCTGGCCGACCTTTTCGTCCACGGTCATCTTTTTGACGGTCTTCGCGGCGAAGTCCCAGGACTTCTTCGACGGGTATAGCCGGTCCACGTTATTTTGAATCGCCGAGACGCCCAGACGCGAAGAATATCCGAGCAGGACGGACGGCACTACCAGCGCCGTTAGCAGAAGCGATGTAAGGAACTTAGTCATTTGTTCTAAAAATCAGAGTTGCGATATATGCGACGACCACTGTCGTGATGCTTCCGATGAGCGCGTACCAGGGCCACGCGATCTTTGTACCAAGTAGGATGTAGATCATCAACGCTATGCTTGCCGACATTCCTATAAGGGCATGTTTTTCACGGGCTTTCTTCAGGAACGTGCCGACAAGGAATACACCGAGGATCGGGCCGTTGATGAGCGATGCGACGGAAAGCGCAAGGTTGAGCGCCGATTCGCCGGTCTGCATGAACACGACCGCGACGACGATTTGAATGATGCCGATCACCACCGTCAGAATCCCCGAAAGCCGCAGAAGCTGTTTGTCGGAGATATTCTGTCGGAATGGCCTGTAGAGGTCGTTGATCGCGGTGGCCGCGATCGAATTGAGCGATGACGAAAGCGCGGCGGCGAAGATGGCCGCGACGACCAAGCCCGAGAGGCCGGCCGGCATGTGCTCGGTGATGAAATTCGGGAAGACCTGGTCGGGCTTCAGGAACGGAAAGGTTCCCGCGATGCCGGAACCTGGGACGCCGGCCTGCGCGTATTCGGGCGACTTATATGGGCCGTAAAACGCGAAGAGCAGTACGCCGATGAAAAGAAACCCGATGAACTGAGCCAGCACCACCGCACCGGACGAAAGCAAGGCTGTCGCGGCCGAACGCGGCTTATCCGTGCAAAGGTAACGCTGGACGAGGTATTGGTCGGTTCCGTGCGTGGACATCGTCAGGAAGCAGCCGCCAAGCAGGCCGCCCCAGAAGGTGTACGTCTTCGTAAAATCGAGATTGAAATCGAAAACGTCGAACTTGTCGAACTGCTGTCCGATCGCGACGGCGCTTGAGAAGCCGCCGTCGATGTTGTTGATCAAGACGACTGCCGCTGCGACCGCTCCGCCGATATAGATAACGAGCTGTACGACCTCGACCCAGATGACGGCCTCGATACCACCGTAGAATGTGAAGACGATCATCACGATGCCGAGAAGAATGATCGACCCGACGATGATCATCGTCTGATCTGCGCCCGGGTTGAACGACATGTAGACGGCCGCGAGGACGATCGCCGTCAGCAGCAGGCGGATGCCGTCGGCTATGTTCCGCATAATGACGAACAGGCCGGAGGCCAGCATCTTCACCCTCGTCCCGAAGCGGTCGCCGAGCAGTTGATAGACGGTCTGCAGTTCGCCCTTGAAATAAAGCGGGATGAAGATCAGCGAGATCACCACCCGGCCCAGCATATAGCCGAAGACTAGCTGCAGGAATTGGAAATTGCCGCCTTTCGCGAACGCGACCCCAGGGACCGAAACGAACGTGATGGTGCTGGTTTCCGTCGCGACGATCGACATCGCGATCGCCCACCACGGCACGCTGCGGTCGCCAACAAAGTAATCCTCGGTCGTCTCCTGTTTCCCGGCGTACCAGATGCCGAATGCGGTGATGCCGATCAGGTATCCGAAGATGATGATGAGGTCGAGTGTTTGCATCAGTAAATATATTTACTTGGTTTGAGACGGCCGCAGGGCAAGGATGTAGCGGTCACCTTCGCGGCGAATGCTATTCTGGTCAGTGATATATCTGCTCCCGTCGATGTCTATGCTAAATGAATGCGTCGTCGGTTCGAACCCGACGGGTGCCACATAGAGTACATCCTCGCCGATCGTTTTCACCTCCAATTCCTTTCCGTCGACGAATGCTTTGTCCACTCTTGTGGGCACGTAGCCGAAACCGCAGTTGGTCTGTCCATTTACCACTTCCGCAAGGACTCGCGAGATCGATATCCAGGCGCCGTCGCCAGGTTTAGGGCTCCTGTAAGAAGCGGAAAACCCGCAGTCCTTCGAATCGGGCTGCAGACGCAGATTCGAACAGGAAGTAATAAATAATGACAGCAATAACGATCCGAAAACGACGCCGAGTCTCATATCACTTGCCCTCTAACGCGGCCACGGCTTTTTCAACTACACCATCGGTCGATTCGAGCGCCGCGATCGCGTCTTCGGCTTCGGCTCCTGTGCGGTGCATGACGATCGCTGCACGCAGGTCGCTCGCACGTTCGAGCAATTCCTGTGCTTCATCGCTCGGCAGCCCGGTCTCCGCTGCGAGTATTCGCAGGCTGCGTTCTTTGAGCTTTTCGTTCGCCGCCTTCATGTTCGTCATGCGGTTGCCTTTGACGTAACCGAGGCGGATCATGGCGGCGGTGGAGATCATGTTGAGGACGAGCTTTTGGGCCGTGCCGGCTTTCATTCGTGTGGAACCCGTTATGGCCTCGGGGCCGACGACGGGGACGATCGCGACGTCGACGGCGTTCGTGATCTCGGATTCAGGGTTGCAGACGATGCAGGCGGTGAAGCATCCGATCGACCTCGCGTATTTTACCGCGCCGATCGTGTAGGGCGTGCGGCCCGAGGCTGCGATGCCGATGACGGTGTCTTTAGGCGTGAGGCCCCGTGCCTTTAAGTCTTCGGCTCCTTGCTCTCTATTATCTTCGCTCGCTTCGGTGGCTTTGTAGAGTGCGTCGTAACCGCCGGCGATGATGCCCTGGACAAGATCGTATGAAACGCCGTATGTCGGCGGGATCTCCGAGGCGTCGAGCACGCCAAGTCGCCCGCTAGTGCCGGTGCCTACATAGAAAAGCCGCCCATCGTTTCCGAGCCTGCTGACGATCTGGTCGACGGCCCTGGCGACATCGGGCAGTACCTTTTCCACTGCCTCGGCGACGAGTTTGTCCTCATCATTGATAAGGCGCAGGGCGTCGAGCGTCGACACCTGGTCGATGTTGGCGGTCTTTGGATTTTCTTGTTCGGTTATCGGGAGCATCAAATCAGTAAACTCGTCTATCCCTCGATCGAACCCGGTCGCTACCGCTCCCGGTTCTGACTTTTTCCGTTATTCGAAACGCTTCCGTTCAGCAATGCCATTTCCGCTGCGGCTTGGGCGGGGGGCATTTTGGGTTCGGTGAGGAAGGCTTTCGGGGCGATGGTGTGGACGGTGCGGATCATCGGGTCTGTCAGTAATTCGCCCGCCTTGAACACGCTGCCGACGCAGCCGACCGGGATCTTCTTTCGCGCGAGGCCGAGTTTCTGGATGACGGCACACGCTGCGAGGCCGAGTTCGGCGCCGGCTTCCTGAAGGATCGAGGTCGCGACGGCATCGCCTTCCTGTGCGGCTTCCACAACGCATCGGGCAAAACCGGCGATGCGGCTGTTGTCCACCTGCGGAGAGTATATCGCGACTATGAGATTTTCCGGTCCGGACGCCCTGAAATATTCCGATGCGCGGTCGCTCAAAACGGTTGGGATGCCCCGGCCGTCGAATGCCTTCGCAACGGCGTGCAATGCCGTTTGAGCGATGCCCACTCCACCGCCTTCGTCACCGGCGAGAGGTCCCCAGCCGCCGGCGATTGCCATTTTGCCTTTCTCGTTTTTGCCGAGGCATACCGAACCCGTGCCGGCGATGACAACGATACCCGGTTTGCCGAGCGTCGTGGCGAAGAGGGCGATCTCAGCGTCTGTCAGCACTTCGGTTTTTCGCACTCGGATCTGTTGGGTGAAGCTGGCTTTCACACGCTGTTTCAGGTCGGCGCGGCGTACGCCGGCGAGGCCGAGCGTGGCGGCGCCGATGTCTACGCGGAGGATCCCTGCGGTGTCCATCGCCTGGTCGGTCGCTTTAAGAATATTGGAAACGGCCGTCTCCACACCGACGCGGAGCGGGTTCGACGGGCCTGCCGTGCCTTCTCCGACCACGTCGCGTGCCTCGTTGAGGATCGCTACGTGCGTCTTCGTACCGCCGCCGTCGACGCCCATGTAGTACTTAGGGAATCCGTTCTTGCGGCTTCGCTTTGTGCTATCAGCAGCGGCCATAAGCGAAAATTCGTAGCGCCTATTCTTCGCGATACTTGACTTATAATCAAATTTAACAGATTTTATGTATTCAATAAGATTGCGTGATACAGCAGTCTTTCCGTTCATACTCAAAACAATTCGATATTCCATTTATGGAGATCAGACAGCTGAAAGCTTTTTTGGCCATCGCCGAGGCGAAGACCTTCACGGCCGGAGCGCGCCGCGTGAACGTCACGCAGGCGGCCATCTCGATGCAGATCCGACAACTCGAGGACGAGGTCGGCCTGCAGCTTTTCACGCGCACGCCCCGACGCGTGATATTGACCGAGGCGGGCGAATATTTGCTCGAGCGGGCGCGAAAGATCCTCCGCGAGCACGATTCGGCACTCGCGGAGATCGCCGAGGTGGCGGGGGCGGAATTAGGCCGGTTAAGGATCGGCACGGCGTCGGGCACATTCGCGATGCATCAGCTGCCGTGGATCTTGCAGCGGCTGAAGGAAAAATTCCCGAATTCGGACCTCACGGTCTCTTCGGGCACGAGTCAGAAGCTCGTCGACAGGATGATGCACGGCGAGATCGACATGGCCTTCGTATCGCTGCCCGTAGATAACGCCAACATCGCAACCGAATCGATCTTCTCGGACGAGATAGTCGCGATCGGGCACCCGAAGCATCCGTTCAAGGACGACAAGTATATAAGCGCCGCGGCTCTCGCCGGCGAGGACCTGATCCTCGGCGAGCAGGGCGGCAACACGCGGAGGATGATCGACGAATTCTTCAACGCCGCGAACGTGAAGCCGAACATCACGATGGAGCTTTCGCGCCAGGAAGCGATCAACCTGATGGTCGACAACAACCTCGGCGTCGGGATGGCGGGCGCGAAGTCGGTCGCCCGCGAAATACGCGACGGCAAACTGATCTCGTGGCTGATCGAGGGCGCGGAGATCAAATGGGAACTCGGATTGGCTCGACTGAGAGGCGGGCATTTCTCGCCGATCGGGAAGGAGTTCGTGCGATTGTGTAAGGAGAGCTTCGTCGAACGGGAGAAAGAATTGAAGGCCAAAAGATAAATTGCACCGCGAACAGGCCGAGCCACGGCAGGCAGCCCATAGGGGCGTCATGTTTGTAGGCAGGTCAGTGGACGACGTTTCCTAGCTCCGTAGGAGCGGCATTTGTCCGGTTGCTATGCCGCCACTACGGGGCTCAAACAATTAAGCAGCAATCTATCTACAAACATTCCGCTCCTACGGAGCTTAAGATGCAGTTCTGGGGCCGCGTTGGTCCGATAAACGAAATCCGTGTTTGAGTTGAGATCAAATAATTCAGGAATGAAAGTGCGTTTAAGTTCGATTCTTGTCCTTACTCTGTTCTTCTGCGTCTTCGCGGTTCAAACCTCATTCACACAAGGCTTGCCGGTTGTTGCGCCTGCTTCGGTGGGGATGAACGCGGCCAAGCTGAATCAGATCGAGGGGCTGGTCAATAAGGACATCGCGGATAAGAAACTGCCGGGTGCGGTCGTTCTGGTCGGGCACAAGGGGAAGGTCGTTTACCGGAAGGCGTTCGGGAACAGGTCGCTGGTGCCGACGGTGGAGAAGATGACGGTCGATACGATCTTCGACGTTGCATCGCTTACCAAGCCGGTCGCCACCGCTACCTCGATAATGATCCTAATCGAGCAGGGCAAGCTCCGCCTGAACGACACCATTGGCAAGTTCATCCCCGAGATCGACGACGAACAGGCCAAACGCGTCACCATCCAGCAGCTCCTCACCCACACCTCCGGCTATCGGCCCGATTTCGACCTCGGCGAAAAATGGACCGGCCGCGAAGGTATGCTCGCGGCCCTGAAAAAGGAGAAGCTGCGAAACCCGCCGGGGACGAGGTTTGTTTATTCGGATATCGGGTTCATTGTTTTGGCTGAAATAGCGGCTCGAAGTGGATCATACCCGACCTTCTCGATGCCGAACCTTCAAGCTCCGGACATTCATCAATATTCCTACGAGACGATTTTTGATGTCGATCGCCTGAACCTCGTTGATACTGCATTCATCCAGCGCAGAAAACAGGATCGAATCTTCAATCGAATCGCACCTACCGAAAATATACGCGGGCAAAATAGCTATCTTGGTTCAAAATTCGAAGGAGACGAAAAAGCTGGCGAAGAAATGTTGCGCGGGAGGGTACACGATCCGACCGCATTTCGCATGGGAGGGGTGGCTGGGCACGCCGGGCTGTTCTCGACCGCCGACGATCTTGCCCGATACGCCCAAATGCTTCTGAACGGCGGGGCGATCGATGGGAAGCGGATAATGTCGGCGCAGACGGTGGCGAGGATGACGTCGCCGTATGTGGTTTCGGAGGACGGGATGACGCGGGGGCTCGGATGGGATATGAATACCGGGTTCTCGTCGAACCGCGGCGACCTTTTCCCACTGGGCTCGTACGGACACACGGGCTTCACCGGCACGTCGCTCTGGATCGACCCGGCCTCGCAGACCTTCGTGGTGTTCCTCTCCAATCGAGTCCACCCCGACGGCAAGGGTGACGTCACGCCGCTGCGTTCGCGGGTGGCGACGGTGGTTGCGTCGGCGATCGAAGATGCTCCGATCGAGAAGTGGAAGGAATCGGAAGAGAGGCATAATGCGGCGGTCGCAGCGCAGGTGCCGGGGTTTGTTGAGAGGGTCGAGGCTGCGAGGCGACAGACCGCAAACGCAGGCAGGACGCCTGCGGTCCAGTCGGTGATCAACGGCATCGACGTTCTGGAAAAAAATGGATTCAAGGAACTCGAAGGCAAAAAGATCGGGTTGGTGACAAATCACACCGGCCGGAACCTGGCGGGGAAGTCGACTATCGACATTTTGCACGAGGCTAAGAACGTTCAGCTCGTCTCTATCTTCGCGCCGGAGCACGGAATCCGCGGGGAACTCGACACCGAGAAGATCGACGACACGAAGGACGAGAAGACCGGGCTTCCTGTTTATTCGCTTTACAAGGACGGGATGCGGCGGCCCAAGCCGGAGCAGCTGCAGGGCCTGGACGCGATCGTTTACGACATCCAGGACATCGGGGCCCGCTTTTACACCTACACCGCCACGCTTAAGAACGTGATGGAGGAAGCCGCGAAGGCGAAGATTCCCGTTTACGTGCTCGATCGCCCCAACCCGATCAACGGCATCGACGTCGAGGGCTCGCTTGCGGAAGAGGACAAACTCACGTTCATCGCCGCCCATACGATCCCGGTCCGCTACGGCCTGACGATCGGCGAACTCGGGCAGATGATGAACACGGAGCGGAAGATCGGGGCCGACCTCCGCGTAATCAAGATGGAAAACTGGTCGCGGGCGATGTGGTTCGACGAAACTGGCCAGACATGGGTGAACCCCTCGCCGAACATGCGTTCGCTCACTCAGGCGACCCTCTACCCCGGCATCGGTCTGCTGGAGACGACGAACGTCAGCGTCGGCCGCGGAACCGATACGCCATTCGAGGTGATCGGAGCACCGTGGCTCGACGGACAGCGGCTGGCGAAGTACCTGAACGAGCGGAACCTGCCGGGCGTTCGTTTCGTCCCGATCCGGTTCAAGCCGAACGCTTCCGTCTTCAAAGGCGAGGACTTGGGCGGGGTAAACATCGTCATAACCGACCGTTCGCAGTTCAAGTCGGTCAGAACGGGAATCGAGATCGCCGCCGCGCTTCGTTTGCTGTACCCGAAGGACTGGAACGTCGAACGCTACGGCCGCCTACTGGTGAACGGCGAGATACTCGCCGCCGTAACCCGCGGCGAGTCGCCGGACGCCATAGAAAGGTTGTGGCAAACCAGCCTGAACGGCTTTAACCAGCGACGGGCACCATTCTTGCTTTACAAATAACTGAATTCAGTTTATAAACTTGCAAAGCATTCGCGTTCTACTATCAACCCATTAAGTTTTAACGATTTGTAGGAATCTCCCAGGAATTGGTTTGCCTGAATCGATAACGAAAATTTGGATTTTCTTCCAAAAGTGCAAATAAATGTTATGGATTCGCGATTGCCTAAACAGAAAATCAGAAGAGGAAAGCCCGTTATGCGAAAATTCTCATTGACAGCCCTCGTGCGGTGTCTACTTGTCCTTGTTATGGCAATATCCGCCATTGCCCAGGATGACACTTCGGCGACGATCGTCGGACAGATTACTGACCCTGCGGGAGCGGTTGTGCCGAATGCGACGGTTGTCGTCACGAACACTAAAACAAATCAATCTCGCCAGGTGCAATCCAATGCGGACGGTTTGTATACCATTTACCCGCTTACGCCCGGCGAATACACTGTTGCCGTCGAACAGGCGGGATTCAAGAAAACGGTGGTGAACGTCACGCTCGCGACCCGCGACCGCCGGCCGGTGGACGTGGTCCTCGAGGTTGGCGCAGCGTCAGAAGTCGTCACGGTCACGTCTGAACCTCCACTAATACAGGACAGTCCCGTCGGGCAGACGCTCGTTTCCGGGAATCAGGTAACGGAACTTCCGCTGAACAACCGAAACTTCATTCGACTTCTCGAGACGATCCCCGGGGTAAGCTCCGACCTCGATGACGAATCTAACTTCGGGCTTACGAGCCGCGCGAGTGTTTCGATCAACGGTCAGCGTAGGAACTCGGTAAACTACATCGTTGACGGCGTCAACAACGTCGACATCGGGTCCAATATCACGCTACTTTCGACACCCACGGTGGATTCAATCCTCGAATTCAAGGTGCTTTCTTCCAACTACACGGCCGATGTAGGCCGCTCCGGAGGCGGTTCGGTCATCATCACCACGAAGGGCGGCGGGAATGATTTCCACGGGACACTTTACGAGTTCGTCAGAAACGATGCATTCAACGCCAACACATTCTTCAACAACCGCCTCGGTCGCCGCGCCGACGGAACGCCTGTTGCCGATGTTCCGCGTCTTCGATACAACAACTTCGGAGGCGTTATCAGCGGCCCCGTGATAATCCCGAATATCGGCGACGGTGGATCACCGTGGCTTTATAACGGCCGCGATAAGACGTTCTTCTTCGTCTCGGAAGAGGTTCGCCGCATAACCCGGGCGACTTCGAACGCTTCTGCGACGGTACCGACCCTTGCACAGAGGCAGGGCGACTTCTCCGCCACCCTTGGCAATCTTGTTTGCCAGAACGCGTCAGGCGGCTTGGTGAACAGCACGTCGACGACGACTTGCACTGCTGCTGGTACCACGCCGGTCAACCTGGTAGACACCGCCGGAAATTCTATCCAGCTCCGCGCGAACCAGATCTTCCGGTCCGATAACGTTCCGTTCGCCGGAAACATTCTTCCCGCGAACCTGATCGATCCACGGTCGGTCGGACTGTTGTCCGCGTACCCGTTGCCGAACAGCGGGATCAACGGTTTTACGACCAGCCAAACGAACATCAACAACACCAGGCAGGAGGTATTCCGTGTCGATCACAACTTCAACGGCTCGCACAAGATCTTTGGCCGTTTGACGCTCGATACGAGCGACACAACCGAGTTCGGCGGCCTATTCACCGGGTTCGCGTTGCCCGGCATCGCGACGACGGAAACGAAAGTCCCCGGCAAGGTCCTGGCCGTCAATTATTCGGCGATATTCAGCCCGACTCTCGTTAATCAATTTCAGTTCAATTATTCCGGAAACGAAATTAGTTCCTTATTGGTGGGCCGCGGCCGTCGTACCGACTATGCCGGAGCCAACGCGATCCAGGAATACTTCCCAGAAAACAATGAGAACGTGATCCCCACCATCTCCGGGGCGACCTTCTCTAACATCGGTGCACTTCAGGGCTTCAGCATCGAGTACGCGAGCACCGGTTTCAGTAATGTGCTGACTTGGACAAAAGGCAATCATATCCTCAAGTTCGGTGGTGAAGCGACCTGGGAGGTCAAGAACGAGAACGCGGGAAGCAACTCGCAGGGGACCTTCGGATTCAGCACCATTCAGACCCGTGGAACGGTAAACGGAAACACGACTGGCGGATACGCCTTTGCTTCCTTCCTCCTGGGCCGTGCGAATAGCTACAGCGAGGCAGCGACGGACTTCCGCGTTCACGAACGTTTTGGACGGCGTGAGTTCTTCGTTCAGGACACCTGGAAGATCCGGCCCAACTTCACTTTGGACCTCGGAGTGCGATATCAGTTCTTCGTCCCCGTGACGGATCGCGATAACCAAATTGGCACCTTCGATCCGGAATTGTATGACCGGTCTAAGGCCGTGTGTACAACTACGGCTTGTACCGCTCTTGTTCTCAATTCTTCCGATCCGAACAACGGATTCGCTCTTGCGGGTTCGACCTCTAGATTCGGCCGAAAGATCCACCCTGCTGACTACAATAACTTCAGCCCGCGTGTCGGCATCGCCTGGGATCCCTTCAGCGACGGCAAGACGATCGTCCGTGCTGGATACGGCCTCTATTACGATCAGCCGCTGGTCGGTATCTTCGAGCAGGCCGCATTCACGACACCTGCGTTCAACCCGAACGTCAGTTTCACCAGCACCGCTTCAAGCGTGATCACGTATGATGATGTCGATGCCGGAGCTCCTCCAGGAACACTGCCGCTTCGGTCCACGATAGGGATCGCGAGTGATTTTTCAACTCCGGAGATCCAGCAGTGGTCGGTGGGCGTTCAGCGCGAACTGTTCAGGAACGCTGTATTCGATACCAGCTACGTCGGGACGAAAGGCGACAAGTTAATCAGGCAGCGGAATATCAACTTCGTCTCGCCTGCTAACGTCGTAGCTTCGGGTACGACATCTGGCAGTTCGGTACGCCCGTTTATCGGCTACACCACTATCAACTACCGTGAAACGAGTGCCAGGTCGCGTTATCACGGCTGGCTCAACTCGTTCACTTACCGTCTCGATCGCGGCTTCACGATCACGGCGGCTTACACACTGAGCAAGGCGATGACGGATTCGACGAACGACCGCGATGCTGTGGACGATCCGCAGAACCCGTTGGACACACGCTCCGAATACGCGGAAGCTCGGACCTCTCGTCGGCACATATTCAGTGCCAGCTATGTATACGAGATCCCGTTCTTCCGGCAATCGGAAAGCGCATTTGCTCGTGCGATCCTTGGCGGATGGCAGGTATCCGGTATCACGCAGATCGAATCCGGTGCTCCGGTACCCAGGGTTACGGTCGCTGATACCTTGAGCCAGAGCCGCGGAGTTTATCCGAACATGGTCGGTGACCCGAACAGCGGACTTACGGGGTCGATCGATCCGGTCACCGGTCTGCCGTTCATCTTCGATCCAACGGTGTTCGAACCTGCTGCGACGGGTTCGTTCGGTAATGCCCCGCGTTCATTCGCACGCTTGCCCGGACGCAACCAGACGAATCTTGCCCTGATGAAGCAGTTCTACTTCAACACGGAACGGACCTTCTATCTACAGATCCGTGGTGAGGCTTTCAACCTCTTCAATCAGACGCAGTTTACCGGTATTGGTACCACGCTTCCGTCGGCGGGCCCGTTGTCTTCGGGCGCGACCATCGGACGCCCGACCTCAGCTCGCCTTCCGCGCGAGTTCCAGTTCGGTGCGAAATTGTACTTCTAACTGTCCTTTCGGTACCGACTGCCCGCGCCTCAGATTCAGGGGCGCGGGCTTTTTAGTTAGAATTTGGGATAGATGATTAAGATCGTATGGACTAACGCAGCGATCGCGTCGGCGGAGGCCGGCAAGTTTTGGGATATTGCCATTGAGGATGGCCGGATCGAGTATATCGATGAAACTTGTAGCGTTTGTGACGGGGACGTCCGGGACGCTGCCGGGCTTACCATTATCCCGGGATACATTGACGTTCATAACCACGGAGCGGTGGGCGTGGATGTGAATGAGGCTGATGTTGACGGCTTGGTCGCGGTTGGGGAATTCCTGGCAAAGAACGGGGTGACCGCGTGGGTGCCGACGCTGGTGCCGGATTCGGATGAGAATTACGCTCGGGTGATCGAGGTGATCGACCGGTTGATGGAGATCCAGGAGTTTTATCCGATCGCTCAGGCGGTGGGTGTGCATTACGAAGGGGTTTTTGCGAATGAAAAGATGTGCGGAGCGTTGAGGCCGCAGTATTTCAAACGGTTCACAGGCAGCGAGGTGGGATCGCTGCCGAGGCTTAAGAAAGGCGTGCATATGACGACATTCGCTCCGGAGATCGAGGGCGGGGTCGAACTCGCTGGGGAATTGACTCGTCAGGGATGGATCGCCTCGATCGGCCACACTCGAGCCGATGTCGAAACCCTTGATCGAGCCTTCGATGCCGGTGCCAGGCATGTTACGCATTTCTTCAACGCGATGTCCGGCGTCCACCACCGCGATATCGGCGTGGCCGGCTGGGCCCTCTCCAAGGCCGAGGCGACCTTCGACATCATCGCCGACGGCATTCACGTTCACCCAAGGATGCTGGAACTCGCATGCAGAACGAAAACGCCCGATCGAACGCTCTTGATAAGCGATTCCGTCGCCCCGACTGGGCTCGGCGATGGCGAGTTCGAGCTCTGGGGTGAGCGGATAGCGGTCAAGAACGGCCGTACTCGTAACGAACGCGGCAGCATCGCCGGCTCTGTCATCTCGATGAACGACGCGGCGAAAATGATGCGTTCTTTGGGGTTAACAGATGCCGATATATCTAAAATGGCTTCCGAAAACCCGGCCCGGCTGCTCGATCTCGACGATCGAGGCTCTATCGAGGTGGGTAAGAGAGCGGACCTGGTGGGGATCGATGGATCCGGTGAGATACGTATGGTGATGGTCGGAGGCAGGCTGGTGGAATTGTAAAACGCTGCGTATCGGCAGGATGGGAGCCCACTCCGGCTCCTTTTTTATTTTCAGGCGTGCCAATGTATAAGTACTGTTAACTTCTGTAAATAAATGTAAATACGCAAACATCCGCTGCTTTTTCGCGTAGAATCTAACTTGTTAAATGAACAAGGTCCTGATCATAGACGACGACGAAGAGCTTTGCGAACTGGTATCCGAGTACCTCTCCGTTGAGGGGTTCGAAACATCGGTGGTTCACGACGGGGCGAGTGGGCTGAGCGAAGCACGCTCGGGCAAATACGACCTCGCGATCCTCGATGTGATGATGCCCAAGATGAACGGCTTCGAGGTGTTAAAGAATCTCCGCACGGATTCCACGTTGCCGGTCCTGATGCTGACCGCACGCGGTGACGATATGGAACGCATCGTAGGCCTCGAAAGCGGTGCCGACGATTACCTGCCGAAACCCTTTAACCCGCGCGAACTCGTTGCCCGCCTCAGGGCGATCTTGCGGCGGGTGCAGGGCGACGACACGGAACGCGAAAAGATCGTCGTCGACGACATCGAGATCTCCGATACTGCCCGCACCGCGAAGCTTGACGGTGAGGAGATCATCCTAACGTCCGTCGAATTCGATCTGCTGAAGCATCTCCTTATCGAAGCGGGCAAGGTCATCAAGAAGGAAGATCTCAGCCTTCGTGTGCTCGATCGCGAACTGTCGCCTTACGACCGCAGCCTGGATATGCACATCTCGAATTTGCGTAAAAAGCTCGGCAATCGCCCCGACGGCAGTGAACGCATCAAGACGGTGCGGTCGGTCGGATACATTTACACGCTCGTATGAAGCTTTTCTTCAAGATCTTCCTTTGGTTCGTTGCCGCGATCGCGATCAGCAGCTTCGTCATCTATTTCGTCACCCG
>JAEZJR010000324.1 GCA_023415725.1 Acidobacteriota bacterium | reverse complement strand
GCTCTATACCGTCAAGAAAGGCCTCGGAATAATCGAGCACGGGGCCGCGGGTCTCTGCACGCTCAGAGGCGGTAGGTTCGATGGGTTGGGCGAGTCGTTCGAGTTCTAGAATTCGGTCACGCATTAGATTTGCGACACCACGGGGCACACCAAAGTCTCGGAAATTCGCGGAAAAAGCGGGCTTCGCTACACCTCGACGATGGTGGTTACGATGACGGGTTTAGTACCGAGCTCCTTTTGGACGAAGCGTTTTAGGTGGATTCGGAGGTTCTCTTTGAAGACGGTCTTATCGGCGACCTGGTCGCGTTTCATCTCGCCCACAGCAGCCGAGATTGCCTCGCGTGCGTCAGAGGTGAAGCCGTTGGTCAGGTCGAGCCCTGCCACACCATTAAAGCTGATCTGCGGCTCCCCGACGAGCTGATGCGTGGCCTTATTAACCGTTACCACAAGCGAAACCGCACCGCCGTAAGCAAGCTTCTTGCGTTCGCGAATCACGTCGTACTCGATCTCACCCAGACTTTCCTCATCGATGAACGTTCGGTGTAGCTCATGGCTTTCGACGATACGGGCACCGAACTCATCCAACTCAAGCAGGTCTCCGTTCTCTATCAGGATGATATTTTCATCGTGATAGCCTGCGACGTGGTTCTTAACGTACTCCTTATGGCGGAAGAGCATACGGTATTCGCCATGGATGGGCACCAAATAACGAGGCCGGGCCGTCTCGACCATGATCTTTATGTCCTCTTGCGAGGCGTGCCCCGAAACGTGAACGAGACGGCGTTTCTCTTCGATGATGTTCGCACCGCGTTTGTATAAGTGGCCGATCAGGCGGCTGATATTGCGTTCATTGCCGGGAATGATTCGGGCCGAGAGCACGACCGTATCGCCTTTTTCGATCTCGATGCCCTTGTAGGTCGACGTGGCCATGTTCCAGAGAGCAGCCCGGTTTTCGCCCTGAGAACCGGTAACGAGATAGCAGATCTCGTCATCGTCATAAGCCCTTGCCTCGCTTAAATCCACTAGCGTGCCGTAACCGACCTTGATAAGGCCCTGTTCCGTGGCGATCTCGACGTTTTTCATCATCGAACGGCCCAGTACGCAGACCTTGCGGCCGTATTCGTGAGCGAGGTCGAAGATGATCTGAAGGCGATGGATCGAGCTGGAGAAAGTGGAAACGAACAGCCGGCCGGGAGTTTCTTCGAATATCTCGCGAAAGGCCGGTATCACGGCCTGCTCCGAAGGGGTGCGACCCGGAACGGTCGCGTTCGTGGAATCCGCCAAAAGGGCCAGGACGCCCTCATCTCCGTATTTCTTTAGCGTCTTTAGGTCGTACGGTGGGCCGATCACCGGAGTATCGTCGATCTTGTAATCGCCAGTGTGGATCACCGTGCCGAGCGGCGTCTTGATCGCGAGCGAGAAGCAATCGACCAAAGAGTGCGAAGCATGGATGAACTCGACCTTGAACGCCCCGATATCTACGATGTCGCTGGCCTTGACCCGATGCAAAAGCACGTCGTCGAGCATATCGAACTCTTCGAGGCGTTTCTCGGCGAGGGCAAGCGTAAATCGGGACGCGTAAACCGGTAAGTTAAACTTCTTCAACAGATAGCCAAGAGCCCCGATGTGGTCCTCGTGTCCGTGTGTGAGGATTAGGGCGGTCAGGTCGTCGCGGTATTCCTCAAGGAAATCGAAGTTGGGTATGGAGATATCCACCCCGAAAGGAGTCTCCTCAGGGAAGCCCATCCCGGCGTCGACGATGATCATCTCGTCGCCGTACCGGATACCCATGCAATTCATCCCGAATTCGCCGATCCCGCCCAGCGGTATTATTTCCAGTCTGCTCAAACCATTGCCTCTAAATAAGATATTAGATTAACACAACGGCGCTCCTGTTGTTCGCTTAATTACGTTATAAGGGGCGGCGGAGGGAATTTTTCGAAGACCGGCGTCTTTATAGCCCGGAAAACTTTAGACAAAGTAAATTCGGTTCTGATACTCTAATTAACGACAATTTAAGGGGAGTAGATAGCCTGCCCAGAGGGTTCGCCGATGTCGTCATTACGGCCGCTTAAGTCGGAAGCGGTCCGGCACGGTGAGGAAAGTATCGAGACCTAATACGGCGATTTATCAATAAATCGATCGTAGGGGGTCTTTTCCTTTTTGCGATCAAGAAAACAGGAGATCTTCGCAAATGATACTTTTCCCTTTCGCCGAATACTGGTGGTTCTACGGGATCTTTCTCGTATTCGTGCTCATAATGCTTGCCTTGGACCTCGGGGTCTTCAACCGAAAGGCCCACGTAGTTTCCTTCAAAGAAGCATCGATCTGGAGCGCGGTTTGGGTGACGCTCGCCTTATCCTTCTGCTTCATATTTTACCAATACACATTAGGCAAATTCGGACCTGACATCGCGAAGGCGGCGGCACTTGAGTACTTGACCGGCTACGTCATCGAATATTCGCTGTCGATCGACAACATATTCGTGTTCGTGCTCGTTTTTGCCTATTTTGGTATCCCTGCGAAATACAAGCATCGCGTCTTGTTTTACGGCATCCTCGGGGCTCTCATCTTCAGGGCGATCTTCATCGCGATGGGGTCTGCATTGATGCAGTTCCATTGGGTTATCTACCTATTCGGTGGATTTTTGATCTTGACCGGGATCAAGATGATCTTTTCGGGCCATGAGGAGATCGACCCGGAGAAGAACCTGCTGATCCGCGTGTTCAAGCGGTTCATGCCGGTAACGCACGAGATCGACGGAAAGAGCTTTTTCCTTAGAAAGGCGGACAGGTGGCACGCGACGCCGCTTTTCATTGCACTGCTCTTCCTCGAGGCGACCGACATCATATTTGCGGTGGACAGCGTTCCGGCAATCTTTGCCGTTACGCGTGAGCCGTTGATCGTATTCACGTCGAACATCTTTGCGATCCTCGGTTTGAGGTCGATGTACTTCATGCTGGCCGGCGTGGTGACGAAGTTCCATCTGCTGAAGTACGGCCTGGCTGCGGTGCTGACATTCGTTGGATTGAAGATGGTGTGGTTGAACGATGCGTTCGGCGGCAAGTTCCCGATCACATGGTCGCTCGGGTTCATCGCGGGCGCGATCGGGCTGTCGATCGTGGCTTCCCTCATCTTCCCGCCGAAAGTAAAGGCGGACGAACCGGTTTCAATGGAATTGGACCCCTCGTCGGACCGTGAGTTACTCGAGACTTCGAAGTAACGCGATCCATTCATCCAAAGCAAGCGATTCGGCACGCCGCGATGGGTCGATGCCGGATCGCTCAAGTTTTTCGCGAGCATCGGGATATTTGGATTTGAGGTTGTTCAGGATCGTTTTGCGTTTTTGCGAAAAGGCGGTGCTGACGAGTTCGCGGAAGTGCGTTTCGTCGATGTCTGTTTTTGGTTTGGGCGTGAGGCGAGCGACGGTACTGGTCACTTTCGGGACGGGGCGGAAGGCATTGGGCGGGACGTCGAAAAGGCGTTCTACGGAAAAGGCGAGCTCGGTAAGGACCGTGATAAATCCTCGTTCTGAGTCCGCCGGTGGTGCAGAAATGCGGTCGACGACCTCCTTCTGGAACATAAGAACGAGCGAAATGAAATGTTCCCGATGAGCGGCAAGGTGCTGAAGTATCGCGGTGGAGATGTAGTAAGGAAGATTTGCGACAAGCTTGACCTGCGAAGTTTTGGTCGTTAATTCGTCGAAGTCTATCTGTGTTGCGTCGGCTTCGATCACGTGAAAGTTTCTAGCCACGTGGAATCGTGCCGCAAGTTGCGGGGCCAGCTCGCGGTCTAACTCGATCGCGATGATCTCGGCTCCCGATTCGACCAGGAGTTCCGTAATAGCTCCGCGGCCTGGGCCGATCTCGATGATCGTGTCCCTCTGTTGGGGGGCGGTAGCGGCGATTATCTTGCGAATGTAATTTGTGTCGACGAGGAAGTTTTGGCCGAGGGACTTTTTGGCGAACGGTTGGTGTTTTCCTCGGCTCATACTGAATTAAAGGCGGTGGGGGCAAGCCGCCCTTCCTGACTGAGAGTTGCCGCGTTGAGGAGCGGTCGTCGAACTTATAATGGGTAGCCCGTGACCTCGATATCGTTGCCGTGACGGGTGACCTCGATGTCGGTCAGTCTCAATGCTTCGGACAGGTCGGCCGCGCCCTTTCCCCCGATGGCGACAGGGGCCTCGCTGCCGCCGATGATCATCGGGGAGTAGATCAGCGTAACTTTATCGACAAGGCCGGCGTCGACGAACGCTCCGGCGACGCCGGTACCTCCTTCAACAAGGATGGACTGGATCTCGCGTTTCTTCAATTCTTCGAGAACAAGCTGCAGATTCCTAGCCCCACCTTGAACGGGAACGACCTCGACGCCGGTTTTGGCGAGTTTGCAGACGCTTTCGGGGTCGATGCAGTTCGTGAAGACAATTGTCGGAGCTTGATCCGTAGTAGTTGCAAGCGAGGAGTCGAGCGGCAAACGAAGGCGGTTGTCGAGGATCACGCGGGCCAATGGACGGCGGCGGGGTTTGCCGCTGCGGTCGGTGAGGCTCGGGTTGTCGACGGTCGCGGTATTAGAACCCACGAGGATCGCGTCGTGCTCGTGGCGGAAGTCGTGCACGCGATCTCGGACGGCCTCGCCGGAGAGCGCTGTCGAAACACTGCTTTTGAGTGAGATCCGGCCGTCCAGCGACATAGCGAGTTTTAAGTGAACGAACGGGCGGCCCTTTCTGTGCCAGGTGATGAACTTCTCGTTGAGTTTCGAGGCCTCGTCGGCGAGAGGGCCCTTGACGACCTCGATGCCCGCAGATCTCAGGTGTTCGAAACCGTTTCCGGACACCAACGGGTTCGGATCTTCGATCGGGCAAACAACGCGGGCGACACCGGCATTTATCAGGGCTTCCGTGCAGGGCGGAGTCTTGCCATGGTGATCGTGAGGCTCGAGCGATACGTAGGCGGTCCCGCCGCGTGCCCGTTCACCAGCTTGTTTCAAAGCGACCACCTCGGCGTGAGTGACGTCGTCCTTGATGTACGCTCCCTCGCCGACCACATTTCCGTTGCGATCGACAACGACACAACCTACTAGCGGATTTGGAGATACCAGGCCGACACCGCGGCGGGCGAGCTCGATCGCCCGGGCGGTGTGGCGGATGTCGGTTTCAGCGTATTCGGTCAATTGCGGCTGCGGTTTCAAACCAGTTTCCAGTTTTAAGAGAATAAGCCGTTCACGTAATTCTCGGCGTCAAATACCATCAGGTCGTCGACCTGCTCACCTATTCCTACATATCGTATAGGAAGATCCAGTTCCTTCGCGATCGCGACAGCGATTCCGCCCTTTGCGGTGCCGTCGAGCTTGGTCAGGACGATGCCGGTGACGTTGGCGACCTTTGTGAATTGGCGGGCCTGTTCGAGGCCGTTCTGGCCGGTAACGGCGTCGATGACGAGAAGCGTTTCGTGGGGTGCTCCCTGCACTTCGCGTCCGGCAACGCGCTTCATTTTTTCCAGTTCGGCCATCAGATTAGCCTTATTGTGCAGGCGGCCAGCTGTGTCGACGATCAGCACGTCGGAATTGCGGGACTTTGCGGACTGCAAGGCGTCGAAAAGTACCGCGGCCGGGTCTGTTCCCTGCTTTTGCTGAATGATTGGCACCCCGGCTCGGCCGGCCCAGATTTCGAGTTGGTCAGATGCAGCAGCTCGGAACGTGTCGGCGGCGCAGATCAGCACGTCGTTTCCTTCGTTCTTAATACGCTGAGAAAGCTTTCCGATGGTGGTGGTCTTGCCGACGCCGTTGACGCCGACGACCATGAGGACGTAAGGCTTGATCGCCGCGTCGACGGCCGTTTCGCTGGCGACGCCGTGATCTTTGGAATGCTGAAGGATGTCGAGCAATTCGCGCTTCATCGTTTCCTTGAGAGCATCGATGTCGTTGATCTCCTGGCGGGAAACGCCTTTACGGATCGCTTCGAGGATCTGCATCGTCGTCTGAACGCCGATGTCGGTTGAGATCAACATTTCTTCGAGCTCATCGAGGAGTTGGTCGTCGATCTGCTTGCGGCCCTCAAAGATCGTGTCGAGCCGGTTGTTGATGGAGTCGCGTGTTTTCGCGATCGCCTTGGAGAAGCGGACGCCGATCTCCTTCTCTACCGCTTCCTCCTGCGCTTTGAGCTCCTCCATCGATTTGTCGAGCCCGAGCACCGAGGAGGAAAAGGGATCTTCTTTCTTTCGTCGCCAGAAAAATGCCATATAAAGCCGAAACCGCCTTGTTCGTAAACTGTCGATTATACAAAAAAGAACGCCCGCTGGATAACGGGCGTCAAAACGGTCTGTTTCTCCGGTTGGCTATCTCGAAAGCCCGAGCTTATCAGCAGACTTATACAACGCGTAACCGAGAATGCACGAGAAAACGACCGAAACGTAAAATGTGAAGAACGAACCCAACGCTCTCGCCGGGATGTTGCCCAAGCTGGGCAGGTCGAACGGGGCGAGTACCGCGTTGAGAATTCCACCGACGACAAGCGACATTATGCCGAGAACAAAACCCATCGCGAGGATCTTTAAGTAATCGACACCGAGCCGCTTGATCGTGTCGAGGCCGACGAGGGGGTTGATCGTTGCGGCGAACGAACGCGTGTAGCCCGCAACCGCACATGCTGCAGGGAAGAAGAGTAGTCCCCAGAGCATCGCGATAGCGCCGATCACGACTATAGGGGCGGCTAGCCCTAGAAACGCCTGGATCGTTTCTGCTTGTTCGCGGGCTTCGGTTTCCGGGGACTTACCGAGTTGAGATTCCATCGATCGCTTTTGGCTCTCTGTAGCCATAGCCCAAAGCTCTTCCTGTTGGCGAGATTCTTCGTCAATGGCCGGAGCCTGTTCGTCACCCGCATCCGCAGCGGAGGTCGTCAACCCCTGGATCCGCTCCCTTTGCTTCTGATCGATGTCCTGTAGGACCCCTTTCACATCTTCGGTTTGGTCGGCCAATTCCCGGCCGGCATAAACATTTGTGCCCGGGATCTTTTCGAGATCGCTTTTGTATGCGTCCATCTTGGTCGCGACAGAGCTGACGATCAGATAGAAACCGAGCAAGGCAACCGCAATGGCGGGGCCGAATGATGAGACGACCGCCGCAATATACAGGAAGAAAGGGTGTACGACGTCGTCCCAGATGGAGAAGTCGTCGAAATCGGGCATAAAGTTCTCTTCGAGCTTGCCCTGGATGAAGTTGTCGATCGTGTTGGCGAGGATCCCGAATGTGATCGCGTTCGCGGCCATCGACGCCATCAGTCCGGCTCCGACCATCATTATCCCGCCCAAGCCGCCGGCTCCACTGGCGAGCGTGAAGAACATGTACATCAACGCGCCGAGGATCAGGCTGGTTTTGAACTTGAATGGATGACGGAACGCGGCGGCGAGGTCGTTGAGCCCGAATCCTTCCGTCATATCCCGCGAGAATGTCTCTGCCTGTCGGCGGGCCGAATAGGATTCGCTCGCAGGCCTGCACATCGCGCCGCAAAGGGGGCAGATCTTTACCGTGCCTCCGAATGATTTCGGGCACGTTTTGCAGAAAACGCTCCCGCACCCGTCACATAGGAACGCGGATTCGACATCGACGTGAAGAGCGCAGCGAGTCGGGTCGAATTCCTGAGCGGTGGGGACATCGACAGCCGTCCTGCTCTCCGGCGCGGTAATAGTGGTAAATAAGTCGGCCGTCGTGTCGGACAGGGCCGCCGGAGGCGGCGCTCCCGGCTCCGGCGTTTCGACCACCGTGGTCGTCACCGTGACGGGCATCGGTTCACATGCGGCTTTAGCGTTAAAGAAGGGTACAAGCGCGGGAACCTTCCGGGCTTCGATCCAGCGAAAGTTGCCCTTGCGGACCTTGTCCTCGGGAAGCAAAGAGCCCCCGTCGATCCATTCGCCCAATTCGTGGAACGGAGCCTCGTATATGGTGCCGTTCACATCTACCTGCCAGACCTCGTTGAGATTCTCCTGCATACCTGAATGTAAGTTGGGAGTTACGCGACTTTGAGGGAGGTGTCGATTTGGGGCTTGTTAACGGACGGAACGTCCTGATTGTTGGCGATGTACTGAACGACGCCGCGGCCGATCTCACCAGCCTTGCAGCCGCGGACGAGAGCGTCGACAACGTCCCCGTCGTACCGGGTGTCGACGAACGTCTTGATGCGTTCGAGGGCTTCATCGAGGAGCATTCCCTTCGAATACGGGCGGTCGATCGTCATCGCGTCGAAGGTGTCGGCGACGGAAACGATCTTCGCCTGAAGGGGGATCTGATCGCCCTTCAGGCCCTGGGGATAGCCCTGGCCGTTCACCATCTCGTGGTGCATGTACATCCCGGGGAGGAATTCCTTCATCGCCGGGATCTGCGACATGATCTTGTACCCTTTCTGCGGGTGCGTCTTCATGATCGCGAATTCCTCGTCCGTGAGAGCGGCGGGTTTCTTCAGGATGCTGTCGTCGATGGCGATCTTGCCTACGTCATGGAGTAGTGCGCTTATTCGGAGCGTTTCGAGCTCCTCCTCGGGCAGATCCATCTGCTTTCCGATCGCGACGGAGATCCGTGCGACACGTTCAGAGTGACCGCGGGTGTACTTGTCCTTACCGTCGATCGCCGCGGCGAGGGCCTTTACGGTTCCGACGAAGAGTTCCCGGTTCTCGGCGGCAGCTTTTGCAAGCCTCGCTATATGATCCTCGAGTTCGTCGGCCATCGTGTTGAACGACGCACCGAGTGCCCCGATCTCGGTGATGTTCCTTGCATCAACACGGGTGCTCAGATCGCCGCCGGCGATGTTTTGAGCCGCGACGGAAAGATCATGTATGGGCTTTGTCAACGCCCGGGCCGCAATGGCACCGACGATAAGCGCGAGGAACGCGAAGGCGAGACTGATCATCCAGGTCTGCCAGCGCATATCGCCAACCGAGGCGAGAGCCTTCGCCTCGTCCTGCATCGTGATGACGCCGAGCCGCATAGTCTTGCCGAGCTGCGCCGTGGAATACGCCCCGATCATCGCATGGGATTGACCGTTATATTCGGCTATGAAAGGCACCAAACCGGACTGGATCTGGCTGTTCGATTGGCGCCACTCGTCAACGATCTTCAACTCCGTCATGGGACGCTTCGAGTCGACCAGTGCGGAGTCGGGATGGAATAGGGCGGTGCCGTTCTGATCGACGACAAAGACGATCGGGAGACCCGCATTCCAGAGTTGGTCCTCGCTAGTTGGATCAACGCCGACGACCGACCGGGAGATCTCGCGCAGCGACACCACCCCGATAACCGAGGCAACGGTCCGGTTATCGATGGTCACTTGCGACGCCATGGTCATTGCGTAGTCGCCGGTCGTCGATAATTTGATCGGTTGTCCTACGAGAAGTTCCTGCGTGGTCAGCTTGGAGGAGGCGTCGTTGATGATCGTCTCGAGTTCACCGGGTGAAAACACTCCGGGGCGAAAGAGTGAGAGCGATTCAGCATCTACCGGCCGAACATAGAGGGCCAAAAGATTCGGGTTATCTTTGAGGATCTTACCGAGCTTGCGTTCGGTTTCGGTCGACGAGAGGATCGCCGAATTATTTGCTAATTCCAGGGCTCCACCCACGCCGAGGACGAGGTCGCTGTAACGTTGTGCGAACATCTCGATCTGGCTGGCCTTTTCCTGGACGAGCTGTATCTGGTATCGGTTCTCCACCGCGCGAAGTTCTTCACCGGTTCGTCCGGAGAGGAGCCATCCAGTGAGCACGAGCGGCACCAACCCCACGAGCAAAAGCGTGGCGATCACGAAATAGATAAGATTTATCCGGGTGGCGGGCTGCGGCATGGAGGCGGGAACACGGATACACCGTGCCAATGTCGATTATATTCGATAGGTTCAAAAACGGTCAACGATTTTTAACGCTTTACGGAAATCTTTTACAAATCAACATTTACCCGCTCGTCTCACGATGCCCGTTATTCAGAAAACGGCTATAATGAAACCGCGTGTCACCCGAGAGATGGAGGCAGATCGAAGAACTTTTCGAAGCGGCGTCAGAGATGCCGGCGGCGGAGCGCTCGAATTACGTCCAGGAACGATCGAAGGGCGATCCGCAACTAGCCTCCGAGGTAAATAAACTGCTGTCGAGCCTGGACTCGGCAGATGAGTTCATAGAGTCGCCGGTTTGGACCGACAGCGATTTTCTCAACACTTCAGCCAAGAAAGAACTCGGTAGATCGCTTGACTCCCAATTCCCCGCCGGTGTCGACGAATTCGTCGGCCGAAAGATCGGAGTTTATAAACTTACGCGTCAGATCGGGCGTGGCGGGATGGGTGCCGTTTATAAGGCTGAGCGGGCGGATGGCGAGTTTCAGCAAACCGTCGCGATAAAGCTCATCAAGCGCGGGATGGACACGGATTTCATCATCCGGCGCTTCCGACACGAAAGACAGATCCTCGCATCTTTCGAGCATCCATTCATCGCTCGATTGCTCGACGGCGGCACGACAAGGGACGGCGTCCCGTACTTCGTGATGGAGTACATCGAAGGCGAAACATTCTACAACTATTGCGATAAGAAAAGCCTCACGATCAGGGAGCGGTTGAAGCTTTTTCAAAAGGTCTGCTCTGCGATCGAATACGCCCACGAAAGGCAGATCATCCACCGCGACATCAAGCCGAGCAATATACTCATTAATCGTTCCGGGGCACCGAAGCTTCTCGATTTTGGCATCGCGAAGATCCTCGACCCCGACCTCATACACGAGTCGTTAAATCCGACAGGTTCGCTATTGAGAATGATGACGCCCGATTACGCGAGCCCCGAGCAGGTTCGCGGGCGGGACGTAACGACCGTCAGCGATATCTACTCACTTGGAGTGCTGCTGTACGAGCTGGTGACGGGGTATCGGCCGTACAACTTCGGCGGGCGTGCATTGCACGAGGTTTCGAGGGTCGTTTGCGAGGAAATGCCGCGCGTCCCGAGCCGGATGATCGGGACGACGGAGAACCTCCTCGCTCAATATTCAGGCAGTCCGCAACGGGCGGCCGAAGCGAGAGGCACTTCGGAAAACTCGCTCGCCCGAGAGCTACAGTCCGGACTCGACGACGTGATAATGAAGGCTCTGGCCAAGGCGCCTTCCGACCGGTACCAAAACGCAAAATCTCTGTCTCAGGATATAACCCGATACTTATCCGGGACCTCCGTCGAGGCTCCGAGATATACGGCCCGCCAAAAGACAGACACCCAACCGTTCCGAAAAACGTCGGAACAAAACAAAGCCGTTGCGGTGCTTCCGTTCAAGTTCATGAATCTGGGCTCGGCGGACGACACGGATGACAGGTTCCTCGGACTCGGGCTTACCGACGCACTGATCGCAAGGCTTAGTAAGATCCGGCGGTTCATGGTGCGGCCCACAAGCTCGATCCTGGCCTTCGGCGAAACGATAACCGATCCGATCAAAGCCGGTAAGACCCTGAACGTCGAATACATCATTGACGGGAATATCAAAAAGGCGAACGACCGGTTGCGTGTTTCTATTCAGCTGTTGAATGTGAAGGACAACGCGGCGGTCTGGGCAACGTCGATCGACGAAAAGCTGGCCGACGTGCTGACGCTGGAAGACACTTTGTCGAATAAGGTCGTAGAGGCACTGCTGCCCCAGCTTACCGGCAGCGATCTCGCCGAGTTCACTAAGCGCGGCACGGATATCCCCGAGGCCTTCGAGCAGTATCTTCGCGGAAGATACTATTTCAATTCGTTTACGGAAGAGGGGCTGGCCAAGGCGTTCGTTGCATTTCACACAGCGATATCAGCAGATCCGAATTACGCCCTGGCATATTGCGGAATCGCTGACTATTACAACTGGCTCGGGATCATAGGCGTTTTACCGCCGCAGGAGTGTTTTCTTCCGGCGATCGAGGCGGCGTCCAAAGCTGTAGAACTGGATAACCAGCTGTCCGAAGCTCACGCGACCCTGGGATTTTCACTTCACGCCGGCAATTACGATTGGGCGGGTGCCGAACGGCATCTGAAACGTGCGATCGAACTCAATCCGGGCAATGCGACGGCTTTCGTTTGGTATTCCATCGTCCTGTATACCGAGGGCCGGTTCGAGGAAGGGATCGAACTCGCCCGCAGAGGCGTGGAGCTGGATCCGCTTACTCCGTTCAATCACCACAACGTCGGGTTCGGCCTCTATTATTCGAGGCAGTACGAGGCCGCGGCCGCGCAATACGAAAAGGTCATTCACGATTTTCCCGACTACAGCTTCGGACATTACGGGCTCAGCAAGGTAAATCGGAAGCTCGGGAATACCGAGGCCGCGATCAAACAGAACGAAGTAGCGAACGCTTTGATGGGCGGCAGTTTCTTCTCCAGACTCGCGGAGGCGGAGTGTTACGCGGCGGACGGGCAACGCGAATTTGCATTGGAAAAAGTGCAGGAGATGGAGCGTCTGGCGGAAGAACGCTACGTTTCGCCTTACCAGATCGCTCTTGTATACAGCTATCTCGGCGACAATGAAAAGACGTTGAGTTACCTGGAAAAGGGAGCGGAGATCAAGGAGGCGTGGCTGAACTGGATGGGCGTGGATCCGACGCTTGATCCGGTTCGTAACGATCCGCGGTTTGAAGACGTTCTTGAGAATATCGGCTACCGGCCTCTGTTCAGCAATTTCGCAAAGACGGGCACGAACTTAGCGAATAGGACAGCGGACGCTACGACCGGCACGATCGAGCAACCGAAACTGCATGACCTTACGACGCTTGTCATCGACGAGGGACCGATCACTTCGGAGGTTCAAACAGGGCCCTACGCTGCCTCGCAGGGCAGGAAAATCGCGTATGCCGCTACCGCACTGCTATTTTTGGTGGCTTTCATCGGGGGCGGTTACTACTTCTACTCACGTCAAACTGCTTCTCTGCCGGTGCTTCGGCAGGTCAGTTTCCAAAATTCCGCGCTTGTGGTGGTTCCGTTCACGACCGGCGATCCGGCGAACGAAAACCTCGGGGTCGGGCTGGCAGACGCGATGTCCCAGCGGCTCGGCTATCTAAAAGGGATAACGGTCATCTCCTCTAACACCGGCCGGTATGTTCAAACGGAACATCCGTCGAGGATCGCGGAGGAACTCGGAGTGAACTTCGTACTTCGAGGGACATTGAACAAGACAGATCAAGGTGCGGTGCTGGAAGCGGAGCTTGTTAACGCACCCGCCGACGCAATCGTTTGGCATGAGACGTTTTCGGCTCCGGACGGCGACTATTTCAAGGTGCAGACGCAAGTTGCCCAAAAATTGTGGACCACGCTCGGCATCAATCCGCTTCCCTTAGAGAAGCAGCAGATCGAGAAGAGTTACACGCAAAGCTCAGTGGCCTATGAGCGTTATTTGATCGGGCGGTCGCAAATGGCGAGTCGAGACGCGCAGGGGCTGAGGCGATCGATCGTTTCATTCGCGTCGGCGGTCCAGGAGGATCCGAATTTTGCTCCTGCCTACGTGGCGCTCGCGGACGCACATTCCCTGCTGAAGCTTTACGACATCAGGCCACCAGCGGATGCATATGTTCGCGCGCTGGAATTTGCCCGCCGAGCCCTTGCGATCGATCCCGACCTCGCTGAGGCTCACGCGTCGATGGCGTACATCAAGTTCTACCATGAACGCGACCGGGCAGGAGCGGAACTTGAATTCCGGCGGGCGATCCAGACGAACCCTTCGTACGCGCAGGCTCATCACTGGTTCGCCCTTGCACTCGCTGCGATGGGCAAGCCGGTCGACGCTCTGAGTGAGATCGAGACCGCAGAGAGGCTGGACCCAAGGGCGTTGTCGATAAAAGCTGCCGCCGCGATCGTTCATTTCTTCGCCGGGCAGTATGACGAAGCGATCGCGATGGCCGACCGCGCGCTGGCGATCGATCCGCGATTCGTCCCGGCGCACAAGGTGAAGAGGTGGGTGTTCGCAGCTAACGGCAATCTGGCCGCTGCGAGAGAGTCGCTCGAGAGGGAGCGGCTGTATTCCGGGGGGAGCGAAATGGACCCGGGCTGGCGGATCATCGCGTGTCAATTGGCCGGCAGCGAAGAAGGCGATCGAGCGGCCGCCCTTAAGACACTCGAGGAAGCGATCAAGGGTGATGACGTGAAAGGAAACGATTTTTCTTTTGCCTTTGAGATCGCCCTGGCCTATAACCATCTCGGGCAAACCGACAAGGCCTTAGACTGGCTAGAACGTTCGGAGGCGGCGGGGGCACATAGCTTCAATTTGATGGAATATGACCCTAGGGTCGCCAACCTGAAATCGGAACCGAGATTCCAACGGCTTGTTCACAAACTCCATAAAACCGAATAGTTTGACCATTTAACTGCCGAATGACAGAATAGCGTTGCTCCAAACTAGGCGCGTTCTCCTCATGACGTTAGATGGACCGACCTGACCCAAGCTCGGAAGATAAATTGATCGGCCGGACGATCGGCGCTTACCGGCTCGACGAGGAGATCGGACGAGGCGGGATGGGGGCCGTGTACCGTGCTACCCGGGTCGACGGAGAGTTCGATCAGACGGTGGCCGTCAAGCTGATCAAACGGGGGATGGACACCGACATGATCCTCCGCCGGTTCCGCCGCGAGCGCCAGATCCTGGCCAGCCTTAATCACCCGAACATAGGCTATTTTCTCGGCGGCGGCTCGACGGACGACGGACTTCCGTACTTCGTGATGGAGTTCATCGACGGACTTCCGCTTTTCAAGTTCTGCGACACGCAAAAGCTTACGATCCGGAGGCGCCTGGAGATCTTCAGGCAGGTCTGCTGGGCGGTGGCTGCGGCTCACGAGAAACAGATCGTGCATCGCGACCTGAAACCCTCAAACATAATGGTCAAGCGGGACGGGAAACCCAAGCTTCTCGATTTCGGGATCGCCAAGGTCCTCGACCCGGATTTCGCCATGACGGAGGGGGAACCGACCGCCACGCAGATGCGTGTGATGACCCCCGAATACGCCTCACCGGAGCAGATCTGCGGAGAATCTGTCGGGCCGGCGAGCGATATCTATTCTCTCGGCGTGATCCTATACGAATTGTTGACAGGTCATCGTCCCTATCAATTACGCCGTCAGGCTCCCGACGATGTTGCTCGCGTGATCCGGGAAGAGATGCCGACCAACCCCAGCGGAAGCGTGACTCGCGAAGAGGGGTTGGTCCCGAATAACGGTGATCAGATGACCCTCGAGCGCATGCTTTCCGCCAGGAGCGCTTCCGCTGAAGAGATCAGACGTGAGCTTTCGGGCGATCTGGATAAGGTCATCCTGAAGGCCTTGAGAAAAAAGCCTGAGGACAGATATCGGAACGCCGTCGAGTTCGCGGACGACATCACCAATTTCCTCGAAGGCCGGCCGGTTCAGGCCGAGTACTTTGTTTCGATGACGAACATCTCCCGGCCGCGCGTGAGTGAAAAATCGTCGATCGCGATCCTGCCGTTCAAGGTTTTATCCGCGGGCAACGGCGAGGAACGGAGGGCGGAGTTCGTAGGGATCGGGATGGCGGATGCCCTTATCTCGCGCGTGAGCGGGGTCCAGCGGCTGATAGTCAGGCCGACGAGTTCTGTGTTGCCGTTCGAGAATGCTACCCCCTTCGATGCCTCCCGTGAGTTGGGTGTCGATTACGTTCTTGACGGGACGGTCAGGGTCGTTGGCGAGCGGATCCGGGTTTCGGTGCAGCTATACAATGCCATGCGGGATACGACCGAATGGGCGCGGGCATTCGATAAGGAGGTCGGTGACGTTCTCGAGGTCGAGGATCAGATCGCGTCGGAAGTATCGAACGCGCTGCTGCCGCAGTTGACACAGGAAGAACGATCGAAGATCCAGCGGCGCGGTACGAACATCCCGGAGGCTTACGCGGCCTACATGCGCGGACGTTACCAATGGAGCCGTTTCACGAACGTAGGGTTGCAAAAGGCGGTCGATGAATTCAAACGAGCGATACAACTCGACCCGAACTACGCCCTTCCCTACCTGGGGCTCGGTGATTATTACGTTTGGGCGGCGATCTTCGGAGAAATGCCTTCGTCCGACGCGTTCCCGAAAGCACAGGAAGCAGCCCGCAAGGCTTTGGAGATCGATGATTCGCTGGGTGAAGCATATTCGATCTTTGCGTTCTCGGTTCTACTCTACGACTGGAACTTCGCGGACGCCGAATATCTGGCAAAGAAGGCGATCGAATTTAGTCCCAACAACCCTTTCGCGCATGAATGCTATTCGAACTTCCTTGTGTCACAGGGCAGATTCGAGGAAGGCATTGCTGAGATCAGGAAAGCGGAAGAACTCGATCCGGTTTCGCCGCGGGCTATCCTTATGACGGCGTGGACGCTCTACCAGGCGAGACGGTTTCGCGAGGCAGAAGAGAAGGCCCGGAAGGCTGTGGCCATGCAGGAGAACTTCCCCCAGGGGAATCTTCATCTGGGCAACGCGCTGATACATACCGGAAAGGTGGATGAAGCGGTAGAGGTATTACGGAGCAGTGCCGAGGGCTGGGCGTTTTCGGGGATGCCGAGATACCTGCTTGCGTTCGCTCGTGCATCCCAGGGAAACAAAGAGGCCGTTCAGAAGATCATCGACAGGCTGCTCGAGAGAGAGAGCGAGGCTTATATGAAGCCTTACTTTATCGCAATGACATATGTCGCGGCCGACGATCATGATAAGGCGTTCGAGTATTTCCAGAAGGCCGTGGATGAGCGGAACGAATGGATGGTCTGGTTCGGCACGGACCCGAAACTCGATCCGATCAGAGGGGATGAACGATACCGAGAACTGCTCAGGCAGACGCGCAATCCCATGGCCGAGCAGGGGATCCTCAATGCGACCGAGGCCCAAAGCACGGGAAGCCGGGAACGCTCGATAGCGGTCCTCCCCTTTTATTTGGTTTCCGGCGGTGAGAAGGACACGGCCGAAGATGCGTATCTTAGCTTAGGCCTGGCAGACGCGGTGACGATGCGCCTGTCGAACGTTCGGAAGTTTTTAGTACGGCCCACCAGTTCCGTTCTTCCCTTCATGGAACGGCAGACCGATGCCTTCGATTGCGGCCGCGAGCTGGGAGTGGAGTTCATTGTAGACGGGATCATACGCAGGGTCGGCGATAAGATCCGGGTCACAGCGCAACTTCTGGACGTTAGCGAGAACTCGACGCGCTGGTCGGCGAGCTTTTCGGAAAGACTCACCGACGTGCTGGAATTGGAGGATTCGATATCCGAGCAAGTTACCCGCAGCCTGCTTCCGAAACTCAGCGGCGATGATGAACTTCGTATAGCAAAACGCGGGACGGACTGCCCCGAGGCTCATGACGCCTATCTTCAAGGCCGTTACTTTTGGAATCAGTTCACGCCCGATTCATTTCCCAAATCACTCGAAGCATTTGACCGTGCCGTTGATCTTGACCCTAATTATGCTCTCGCCTACGCGGGGATCTGTGATTATTACACCTGGGCGGGGATATACGGCATCTTAAGCCCTCGCGAGGCCCATCCAAAGGTCTTGGCGGCTGCGGAAAAGGCCCTTGCCCTTGACGACACACTGGCCGAGGCCCACGCGGCCCTAGGCCTGTATTTTTCGAATCAGCAAAGATGGTCCGAGGCCGAACGATCTTACCGGAGATCGATCGCTCTAAATCCTAACTACCCGTTGTCGCATGAATGGTTATCGGCCCTACTGGTCGGTACCGGGCGGTTCGAGGAAGGGTTAAGGGAGCTTTACGTCGCCGAGGAGCTTAACCCAATGGCCCTTAGGCCGAAAGTTCTTACGGCGTGGACCACTTACCAAACTCGACAGTATGACCGTGCTCTGGCCAAAGCGACGGAATTGGAACGCATGAACCCCGAATTCATGCAGACTCACCTTCAATCGGCCAACATACTGCTTGAGATGGGCCGTCCTGAAAAAGCCCACGAGTCAGCCTCCAGGGCGGTAGAACTCGAGCCGGATTCGCCGCTGCCTGTTTACGTATATTGCTTCGCTCTCGCCCGGACCGGCCGAACCGAGCGGGCGCTCGAGGTTATCAAGAAATGGGAGAACGTACCGGATGGTGTCTATGCACCGCCTTACTTCTTGGGAATGATGCATATGGCGGTGAATAATTTCGACCGAGCCTTTGAATTGCTCGAAGCCGCGCGCGTCGAGCACAGTGCATGGTCGATGTGGTTCGGCACCGAGCCGAAATTAGATCCAGTTCGAAACGACCCCAGATATCTGAAATTGGTCAAAGCGACCAACAATCCGATCGTCGACCACTTCGGCCCTGACAACCGTATACCGGAGTGATGTTATCGATCGCGTTCATCTCAAGAATTGAACGGTGCCCACTAGGACACTGTTCAATGTTATCGTGATGATGACTCGCGATGCGGATCAATTGAATTTTTCAGCGTACTTACTCTTGAGGACGAAATCGTCGAGATCTTTGATCTCGAGTATATCCCTAACCGCCTGCTTCTTGTCCGGAGCGTTTTTGTAATAGGCCTCCGCGATCTTGCAACCCATGTAATATCCAAGATCAGCCGGACGGTTGACCGCTCGATCACCCTGATAGATCCAGTTCGAAACGTCGTTCCCTTTCATCTCCTTCTGGAAGTCGATCCATAGCTCTTTCTCGATCGGGTTTCCGTATTCGTGAAGGTGCGGGTTGATATGCGAGCCGGAGATCAACTCGGCGATAAAATCTGCCGAACCTTCCCCAATGGTTCGCGTGAGAAGAGTGGAGTTTTGGTCGCGCGGGTACTTCTGCTGATATTGGGTCAATTCGTTAGCGACCACATACGGAAGCCGGTCCATTGAACCGACCACTGCCTTCAACCAGGGGGTAAGCTCCGCGATGCTTGCCTGATCTGATTTCCCAAACATATCGACACCGATCAGGAGCATCTTGTCCGTTAGTGTTCCGGCGGAACTTTTCCGCCCAACTACGAAGT
The DNA here is from genome assembly GCA_023415725.1 of Acidobacteriota bacterium. Classification (GTDB taxonomy): domain Bacteria; phylum Acidobacteriota; class Blastocatellia; order Pyrinomonadales; family Pyrinomonadaceae; genus OLB17. The sequence goes on along the minus strand of JAEZJR010000324.1, from coordinate 34,596 downwards.
AAACGTCTGGGAAGACGGCCCCAGGGTAAAGCTCCTGAAGCTTTTTGTAGCTGGCGCGGATCTGCGGTTCGTATGATGCCACTTTGAGGCTCGGCTCGCGAAGGCCAGCGTAGTACTTCGGGGATGCGGCTATCGCATCCACTAATGAACACGAAGAGCCGATCCGCATCTCGGTGAAGGCCTTTAGCCCCTCGCTTCCCTTTCGGAGATATTCATCACGATAAACATAAAGGTCATTCGCCGGGATCGCCTTATTGTAGGCCTTCCAGAAAAGATCTATATCTGACGTAACCAGTTTCGCCACGTTCGGATCACGATTGGTCGGCCCCTGTGCGATAACACTGCTGACACAAAGGAAGAGAGAAAAGAAAACAATTAGAGGCCTTTTCATATTGTCGTTACCTCGCAATGTCGAATCGGCTTGTGAAAACTCCGCTGAGAGGGCGGTCCGAGGTGTTCTCTATGCGGATCTTCCAGGTTCCGGCGTTCACAGGCTTGTCTACAAATATTGACCGGAACCAGATCCGGGATCCCGGTGTTCCGGACTTATTGGTCCCGACGACCGCTCCCTTGTCGTCGAGCAGCGTCACGCTAAGCTCCGAAACCGCCATGAATGTGATACCGAAATTCCGAGACGAATTAACGGGGAGTTCGACCTCCACGGACTTCCGTCCTTCCACGGTCACCTCCTTCACCCACGCCGCGGCCAATTGTCTGAATTCGGCTTCCGCCATGAGATCGGTTGCGGCAGCGCCGTAGAATCGCGAACGTGAATCTCCGTAAACCCTGGCGAGTCCGGAGGGGACCTGAACGTCAGGCTCGTGATTCCCACGCGGGCCGATCGCAAGGCGAGGTTTAACGAACGATGAGAAGTCAGCTGTGCCGGTCAGATCAGTGTGAATATTTCCGGAGGTGGCTCGATCGGTGATCTGCCAGAAAGCGGACGGGACGGTAACCACGCCGTCATTCTTCTCCCATGCGTAACAGATCGTTGGGAGCGGATCACCGGCGAGCACCGAGAATTTGACGCCCTTCCGGTTCGTTGTGACTTTATTAAATTCCGCTGCCACGTCCTGGCGTAATTGCCGGACGGCCTCGACGTTTTTGCCAAGGGCCTCGAACGTGGTGTTCATGATGTCTGCACATGGCGAGCCCATGTTCGGCGTGCCGAGCATAATGAGGTGCGATATTTGGGGCCGGCCATCTCCGCCATTCAAAGGCATTAATCGATTGATGTAATCGCGCGAGATCAATCCGCCCATCGAGTGGGCCACGATATCGACATGCCAGGCGTTACGGTCGCGCTGGGCATAGTCGATATAGTTTTTAAGTTGCTGGGCGTTCTGAGCGATGCTGTTTGTCGGCGACGTGGAGAGGAATTCGCCGCCCGTATTCATCACACCTTTTTCCGGTTTTTCACCGACCGGGAACGCCTTCCAATCGTAAGAATGTGATGTGGTCAGGATGTTTTGCCAGCTTTCCCATGCCTTCCAGTTACTCCAAAGACCATGGACCAGGATCAGCGGTTTCGGCGCGACCTTGACGTTCTTTGTCATGTCGTCTGCTAGTTTGTTGTTTTCCCAAACTTCCGCCTTGACCCGTTGGACGAGCCGCGGGCGCCCGTCGTCGAACCATGCATACCCGCTCGTGTCCCAAATCGCTTCAACTTCCCTTTCCTCGCCTGGTTCGAGCTTGACGCTGACGGTCTGGTCCTTAATGGGCATGTCTGGTTTTGCCCCGTCCCATTTATCGCCTTTATAGGTTTCCTTGAAGGCGATCTCAGCGAATTTCGTTTCACCCGAGGCGTTGAGTACCTTCGCCTTCATCCGGACAAAGTTGCCGTCGATAGTACCGGTCTGTTCGTTGAGCTCCCGCCATTCCCCCCAGTTCGGGAACACCATGTCGTCGAACTTCAAATCGATGAGCCGAAGCGGTGCACCGCATTTCTGGAGGTTCCACGTGATCGTTTCGGTCACGTTTTGCCAGGTACGTGTGTAGGAACCGCTTAGCCGGTTGGGATCGCTTGGATTTATGCGATCAGTGCCTTCTGAGGTCAATGAGTTGCCGTCTATCGTCGTATCGGTGGCCGGCATGCTGAGCTTTTTGCCTTCCTTAGGAGTGCATTGGCCACTGTATTCGGAGGACTGGGAGCCGGTTGTTTGCCCCTTGATCTGCGGCAGCCCGACGCTTACTGTGTAGGTGCCGTCCGAATTGACGCCGATGCTGACGTTCGCATCTGTAGTGGCCTGGCCCGATGTCTTGGTCTCTGAAACTGACGTGCCGCGCATGTCCTGCCATGTCTTCCCGCGGTCGCACGAATTCTTTTCGACTGCGTCGACGCGCTCGACGGAAGAAAAATTATGCGTGATCGTTGCCTTACCTTCGCTGGAACCATTCCGTTCGGGGGATTCGACGACGGATACGCGTGCCGAGTAGTCGTATTTCATCTCCCATGCTCGGGTGTCCTTTCCGCGCCCAGACACGCGATCGACGGTCTTGTTGTCCGTCATACCTTGCGTGCGCTTGTATGAGATGGTGCCGGTCCATGCACCGGAACATTTCGGGGCGGAAGCGGTCTTATTTGCCGCGACCGTTCCGCGCTTCGCCTGTGCGAAGGAAGAAAATGGCGTTATCACGGCCGAAATGGCCACACAGAGAGCGACGAGCTTAAAAGTAAGGCAATTATTCTGCATTTTGGATCCCAGGGTGTAGAAGGTTCTACACCCTTAACGCGATTAGGAAGGTGTAATCGTATCAGAACATGCGAGAAGCCGCCCCGGGATCCACGTGGCGGGCGGCTTCTCACTATCGAGCGGAAGGAGGAGTGTTATGCCTTGACCGCTTCGATAATACTCATCATTCCCATTGTGGGGATGATCCGATCGAGTTTGAGCCCGGATTTCTCCAGGAGCACCTCGAACTCGCTCGCCGTCCTTTCCATCCCGCCCGGGGCTACAAGCATTTCGAGATCGATGACCTTTGAAAAATGCGGGGCATTACCTTCGGGGATGACGGTTTCGATGATCAGGATCTTCGCGGCGTCCGGCATGTTATTTCGAATATTGCCAAGGATCACCTGGTTCTTATCGTCGTACCAATCGTGAATGATGTGTTTGAGCATATACAGGTCCGCCACCACCGGCACATCCTGCGTGAAGTCTCCGGAGACGATCTCGACGCGATCTTCGACGCCGAACTTCTTTAGCATGGCCGGAGCGCTATGGATAACCTCCGGAAGATCTAAAAGAATACCGGTAACATCTTTGTTGGCTGCCAGAACGGCTCCGAGAAGGTGGCCCAACCCTCCACCGATGTCGGCGACTATGCGAGCAGACGAGAAGTCGTACGCTTCAAGTAACGGTGGGGTCGTTTGGTGCGTGTAACTGGTCATGGCGTTGTTGAAGATCGCACCGAGCTCTGTATTAGTTTTGAACAGATAAGGAAAGACGGATTCGCCGTGGGTTTTATCCCACGCCGGTTCACCGGTTTTGACGCTGTGCATCAGATCGCCGTAAACCCTCCAGTGTTCCGGTTCGTTCATCCAGATCGTGAGGTCACGCACGCTGTGTGGGTGATCGGCCCGAAGGGTGTCTGACATCGACGTATTCGCAAAAGTCTTAACGTCCTCTTCGGTAAATATACCCGCGCTCGCGACGGCTCTTAGTACTCTATACAGTGATAGTTCGTGGGTGGACGTTGCCACGGATAGGAACTCGACCGATCTCGGCCCGTCCTTGAGCAGGTCGGCTATTCCTAGTTTTGCGGTCACGTAGATAGCCGCCGAAGTCCAAGCCGAGGAGACTATGCTCAGCAGTTGGGCGTCAGGTGGAAGTTGTTGCGGGGCGGTTGCTGTGGATGTCGTGCTCATTATGATTCTCCTGGTGAGATATAAATAGGAAGAATTATTCCATTTGATAACGCGGTAGGAGGCAGCTATTCGTATCAAGTGATCGAATGGCGCATGAGGGCCGCGAAGTAAAAAAGGGCCGCCCGCAGGCAGCCCTATCATCGGGTGGAGTTCGACCGGCGATTACTTGCCGATCGTGTCGACGATAGCCTGAGCTGCCTGTTCGACAGCCGCGGAGATGATGTCGTCACCGTTCGATTTTGCCTTCACTTTGACTTGCCTCGTGAGTGCATTGGAACCATCGGCTTTATTCAGTTTGACGTCGAGCGTGAGTTCGTCTTTCGCTTTGACGTTGCCGGAAACGTTGGCCGCGGTGATGATCGCGGACGATGCCACACTTCCCGCCACCGCCCCGGCCATTCCCCCAGCCATTCCGGCCATAGGGACGACGCTGCTGAGCACGGGGGCTACCGACTTGAACATTCCGAATCCGCCGCCGCCCTTCTTATGTGCAACGTTGGCGTAGAGGACCAAGTCACATTCTTTCTGCCTGGCTTCGGCATCGACCGCTGACTGGAGTTTGGCTTCGAGGACGACGACTTCCAGGTTCGGAACCTTCAGGTATTCCCGCAGCGAATTCTGAACGGCAGCGGAGAGGTCAGTGGCCGCGATTCCCTCGCCTACAGCACCTGTTTTGACCCCAGCGATGCCGATCCGGATGACGCCGGCCTGTTTCGGCCCGATGTTCGCCGTCGGTGCAGCAGCCGTCGTGTTAGCACCCGTCAGCACATTGCTCGAGGTAGTGCTCGGGACATCCATGCTCGGCAGGCCCATAGATGAGGACCTGGAGGTCGAAACACTGTTGCCCATCGTAGTGTTCGAACCCATGGAGTTGGTTGACGCGGCCGCGTACATCTGCGATGCGTCCGAAACCTCACGATAGCCATCCGGTACATCGAACAGGCCGGCATCGAGATTTGCCTTGGAGAGTTCCACGACCTCGTTCACATACGAAGTCATTTCCTTCCCGTCCTCACCGTACATCGTCATTTTCTCGTACACGGGGTAACCGCGCTTTCCGGTACCGCTGTTCTTCATGACGTACTTGTCCTGACAACTGGGCTTGTTGGGGTTGCGATAGCCGCCGTAGCTTACGGAGTCGCCGCAGTCGAACTGGGTTTCGAAATCGATGTACCAGCCATCCGTCACCATTTTGGAGTTGGACTTGTTGCACGCGTCCGGCGAAGACGAGGTCTCCATCGTAATGATGAGATGCCGTGCCGTATATCCGAACATTTGCTTGCGTTCACCCGTATCCTTAGTGGTGACCGTCGTCGTGATGGTACCGCCGGACTGAACCACGCCGTTCTTGTCGACGGTCGTACTTGCGGGTTTTGTGACGGTTTCGACCGTGGTGTTGAACGGGTTGACCATGTAGGTCTTCGTGGTCGGGTTGATCTGAACACCGCGGCGAAGATCACATTGGGTCAGCGATATCATCATACCGTTCATCGTCTCGGTCCGCTGCCGCTTGCCCTTGATGTAGGTCGTGTTCTCATAGGACTGACCGCCGATGGTCTGCTTGCTTTTGATCTTTACATCGGCGAAAGCGGTGGCGGTGCATGCCAGCGAGACCGCGAGTATTGCGAAGAAATTGAATTTCCTGATCATTGTGGATCTCCGTATCAATGTGAATAAATTGCGAACGAATCGCCGTCACATTCAAACGCGAGAGCCAAGCATTAATCGTATCAATGCGGAAAATAAGTTTGCTTGGTGCGGTTTGATTCCCTATAATCGCAGCAGATTCAGCGGTTTACCCTAGATCTATGAGTCAGAATGGCGGAGATTCGATCACCGAAATGCTGATCGAATTGACGGATGGAAACAAAGAAGTGGTCAACCACATTCTTCCGCATATTTACGATGAATTGCGGAAGCTTGCGAGCAGCTACCTACGCAAAGAGCGTTCGAACCACACGCTGCAGCCCACGGCCCTGGTGCACGAAGCTTACATGAAGCTGATCGACCAGAACCGGGTCAGGTGGCAAAACCGCGCGCATTTCTTCGGCATCGCGGCCCAGGTGATGCGGCGCATCCTAATGGACCACGCCCGCAAGCATCACGCCGAAAAACGCGGCGGCGAATTCGAAAAGCTACCGATCGAAGAAGAGATACTCATCGTTTCGCACGACAAATCCGCAGAATTGATCGCCTTGGACGAGGCACTGGAAGAATTAGCAAAGCTTGATCCCGACAAGGCCAGGATCGTTGAGCTTCGCTATTTTGGCGGCTTATCCATCGAAGAGACCGCAGAAGTGATGGGAGTTAGCGTGCCGACGATCAATCGCCACTGGAAGATGGCCAAGGCGTGGCTGTTCTCGCAGATATCGAACAATTAAACGCGCTTCGCGATCACCAGCGTAATATCGTCGTTCGCGGGCGCGGTTTGCGTAAAGGCGGATAGAGCAGATTCGACCTTGTCACGGAGACCGGACGCCGAGGCCTTCATATTGTTTTTCACAACCGATATCAACCGTTCCATCCCGAACTCCTCGCCCTCAATGTTATTTGCTTCCGAAACACCGTCAGAGTAGATCAACAAGACCTCCGAAGGGTCGAGTCGCAACTCACCGATCTCGAATTCGGCACCGGCGATAATCCCGAGCGGGAATCCCCCGGACGACAACTGGATAACGGAACCATCGGCTTTTCCGACAAGGGGCGGGTTATGTCCAGCGTTGATGTAGCGGAGGATCCCGGATCCCGGATCTAACTCTGCGGCGAAAAGGGTGACGAAACGGTTTGCGGGCGTATTCTCGGCCAAATATTCATTGACCGAGGCGATCGCCTGGTCCAGGGAACTTCTCGCCGAAACTTGGGCGTGGATGGCGGCGTGGACGCTGGACATCAGCAGAGCGGCGGCCGTCCCTTTTCCTGACACGTCGCCGAGGGCGATGAGCATCTTTCCGTCGTGGCGCGGAACGAAGTCGTAATAGTCGCCCCCTATCTCGTAACACGAAAATGAGATCCCCTGGAATTCGTAGCCTTCGACCACGGGTGGCGCCGAAGGCTGGAACCGTTGCTGGATCTCGGTGGCTAGTTCGAGTTCCCTCTCCATCCGCTCACGCTCGAGACGCGCCTCCATAAGCGAGGCGTTCTCGACACGGATAGACGCGACAGAGGCCAGGGTGGTGAGAATGTTCAGATGCTCTTCGGTGAACGTCGCCTCGTAGGTGGGCGAATCCGCATAGATCAGACCAAATATCGTCCGCTCATCGACACTGAGCGGAACCGCAAGGACCGATCGAATTCCCTGCAACGCCATCGTTTGGCTGAAATACTTCGGGTCATGCTGGGCGTCGGCCGTAAGAACCGACTTACCGTTCTTCAGCACCTCGTCCATCACCGTACGGCTGATCCTGACCTCCTCGATCGGATCCTTTCGATTTCTCAGACGAGCGACCTTAATCTGCATCCCGTCGGTGCCGTCTTCATTGCGAAGCATGATGATACAGCGCTCCGCGGGTACCGATTCGAATACGAGAGACGCGACCTGGTCCAATGTTTCGTCCAACCCCCTCGCGGACAGCAGGGCCACACCCACCTTACTGATGAGTTGAAGCAGATCGGTACGTGTCGAGAATTGGCCGCTTAGGAACTCGGTCGTTGGTGATTTGCGGTGATTGAAAGCGATGGTCTTCGACGGGTCGAGGGCCTGTGTGCCGTCTGCGATCAGGGTCGAGCCCATGGAAAGCTTAGAACGTTCGTCGTCGAACGTTATCCGCGTTTCGCCGATCTGGATCTCTCCGCCGCCGGAAAGCGGCACGGGCATCTTCACGATCACGCCGTTGTAGCGAGTTCCGTTCGCCGATCCAAGGTCCTGAAGCCAGTACCCGTCACCTTCTTGCCGGATCTCCGCATGCAGCCGCGACGCAAATGCGTCGGGAATACAAACGTCGCTTCGAGCCGAGCGTCCTATGGTTGTACGAAGTCGGTTAAGCGGGACGTACTCGGGAACACCACTCGCGTTGTTGAAAATCAATTGAGGCATATGAGGTTCTAAGACCTGATCCTCGAATCTCCGTATACCACTACGGTACCGGAAATCAGATCGTGAAGCGCACGTCCCTTGCTGCTGAAAACCGAGAGAAAAAGACCCAGCCCGCCCGTCAAAAGGGTCAGCAGATACCCAGGTATCTGACGAAGCAGGATCGAACCGATATTTGCCCGTTCACCGTTCAGACCCACAACTCGCAGACCAGTGACCATCTTTCCGACCGACTGCCCGCTAACGACCGGTAAAAGTATCAGATCGCAGACCCCGACCAGGATCGCCAGGAGCCACGCGAAATTGTTTATCTCACTGTTAACTAAACGGGTGCCGTCGTTACCCAAAAAACGGGCAAGCAGGATGCCGCAGACCGGCACCAAGATGATCAGGAGATAATCGATGATCGCGGCCCCGCAGCGAAGCAGGAAAGGGGCCTTCAGTGCGACTGGGTCAAACCCAACCACTACCTCCTTCCTCGGCCCGGTACCCGCGTTAACCACCGCGGCGGCTTTAGAACCCATAACAAAACTTAACTGACAACGAAATGCAAACGCGTATCGCCTATCTTTATGCGATCGCCGCTCGATAATTTAAACGGCTGATGTGCTGGGAGCCGGAAAACATTATGCGTTGACCCTTCGATCATCGTACCGTTCGACGACCCCAGGTCCTCAAGCATGAACGCCGTTCCGTCGCGCCAGATTTTCGCGTGACGGCGCGAGATCTTGGTTTGCGGGTCGTACTTTGAAAGATCGACCTCAGGAAAAATATTGGACATCGGATCACGACGCCCGATCAGGTTCTCGTCCTTATGCAAGGCGTAGATGGGAGCGGAAAGTTCTGACGTTCCCTCGATCACCAGGCGTGCGGTAGGGGCAGCACCTTTCTGATAGATCTCTGAATGTACTCCCTGCTGGGCGATGGGCTGCTTCGCACCACAAAAAGCACAGAAAAGGTCCGTCGCGACGATACGCTGGCCGCAGAATCCGCAGAATACAGATTGGTTAGCTAGGCTGACCGATACCGGAGCTTCGCTGACGCCGTACGTTACGTTCCCGGTGCGGAGTTTCGCGAGATGCTCCTCAAGTACGGCCTTCATCTCGGCTGCCGAGCCGAATCGCGCCTCTGCGTTGTATTCGACGGCACGCATCAGTATGCGTTCCATCTGGTCGGAGAGCCGCGAATTGATCTGCCGTGGACGCGGGTTCTTCTGAAAATCGAAGATCAGAAGCGGATTGCTCTGCGGATCTGCCCCCGTGAGCAGATGGAAGATAGTCGATCCGAGACTGTAAATATCCGACCGTGGCTCCACGTTGCCGCTAAACAGTTCCGGCGGAGCGTATCCCATGGTACCGACCGCTGTAACGCCTTTTTCTTCGCGCTGCGAGATGTTCCGAGCGATCCCGAAATCGATCAGCATCACGCGGCCGGAGTTTCCGTCGAGCATGATGTTCGAAGGCTTGAGGTCGCGGTAAACGATCGTAGTGGGCTGGTTATGAAGATAATTAAGTACGTCGGTTATCTGTATCGCCCACTCGGTGACGGTCAACTCATCGATCTTCCCTTCGGGCGCCGTACGAAGCTTCGATGCCAGGTCCCCACCCGAGATGTATTTCATCACGAGATAGAATCGACCTTCGCCCGCATCGAAGAAGTAGTCGTAAATGGTGGGGATCGACGGGTGGTCGAGGGTGGAAAGGATCATCGATTCGCGTTTGAAGTCGTTGATCGCTTTCTCTTGCTGCTCCTCTTCAATGTGAGCCTGAACCATCTCTTTGACGGCCCTAAGCACGCCGCCAAGATTGTTATCGCTTGCGAGATAAACGGCCCCCATTCCGCCGCCGCCGATCTTACGAACGATCTCATAACGGCCGTTGAGAACGGTACCCTCGGGCAGCGGCTTCAACTTCGCGCCTTTGCGCCCGTCGGTATCGGTGGTGCCAATCCTGCTCGAGGACTGCTGGGACGGTTCGGCGGCCGGGGTACTTTCAACTATGGGAGTTACGACCGGCGGGGTCGAAGGCCTCACCTCCGGGACGAACATGTTCCGGCCGGGTATCATCGTGTCGATGTTGTCGGCGTTGCCGCCTTCGCTCTCCATGATGCGGACCGAGTCGAACATGGATGGCCTTGGCGGCGCGTCTTCCAATTCGACGAGCGGCTTGGAAATCCCCTGAGCGGGCTCTTCACTCGGCACATCTTCTTCTGGCAATGAAATATCACCTGAATATGCAGCCTGTGAAGCCGAGGTGTCTTCGAGTTGATCCACTCCGGCGGGTTCCTCCGCGGTCGGTTCAGGCTGCGATTCGGGTTCTTCTGCAACTTCCGGCAACTCAGCCGAACCTACGGCATCCAGATTCTCAGGTGCGTTGGAAATGTCAGCTGCGGAAAATGCCACATCGCCTGAAGGCTCCATCGCTGGAACGTCGGGCTCGATCTGGATCGGTTCGGGCACCTCTTGATGAGATTCTGGAAACGGCTCCTCTTCGGTGATCGGTTCGGAGCCATGAATCTCCGAGATCGCTACGTCCGGATCAGTGGGGCGAGCGAACCCGGTAGAGAGGATGGACGGCGTTGGAATATCTTCCAAAGTAGGAGCCGTTTGTTTATCCAGGATGTTATCGGCAGTTTTTGGCTCGCCGAAAATGTCGGGATTCTCGGCGGTCTTCGCCGGCCCGTCTGCAAGTTCGCGCTTATAGTTCGCGGCCTCCTCCGGGGTCATCATGATGGTGCTTTCCATCGAGTCGTCGACGACGACCGCCGGCACTTGTTCGGACGAGCGCGGCAGACTGATGCCGCAATATGGGCAAAAGACATCAGCCTCCGAAACTTCGGAACCGCATTCTTGGCAAAGGCTCATTCTCAATTGATTTGCTGTTTGTCCAGCAATTTAGGGCTTAATGTTAAATCTAAGGAACGTCTTACCGACGATGATCTCGTCGCCATCATTGAGGATCTGCGGGCTGCCAGGTAGCAGTCTTCGTCCACGATTGACGAAGGTGCCGTTGGTTGAACCAAGATCCTCGATCATATGAACCCCGTTCCGGAAAGTGATCCTGGCGTGCCGCCGAGAAACCTTCGCGTCGCTGTCGAAAGCGTCCAGGTCCACATCGGGAAAGATACCGTTATCCGCATCCCACCGGCCAATCTGCGACTCCTCGCCCGAAAGTGGGAACTCTGAGTTAGCTGCCCCCCCGCGTTCTATGACGAGCATACCGTGAAGGCCGGTTGGCGGAGCTTGGGGTTGTTCGACCGGGAGTTCGACCGGGCTGCCGTTGGGTTCGATCAGTGGGGGGATCCCGACCGACGTTACGGCACTGGACTTGAATCCGGAACTGCTAACGGGCCTCGAAACCTGTTCTGACTTGAACGCCGGCTGTTGTTCGGCCAATCTGCTGCCGCATTCCTCGCAGAAATTAGCGGTCTCGCGGTTCTCGGTTCCGCACTGTTGGCATCGCTTCATCAATTCAATTCCGACCTATAATGATCACACTTAACGAAAAACAGTATAGTTATACACCAAACGCATCCAATCTTACAGTGCTCTGGCCCCTTCTCTCCTTACCGAGCGTTCATTGAGAATTTTGAAACAAATGCCAATTCCGGGTCGTACAATCCGCTTGACGCGGACCAGAGACCCTTTTTGCGTTAAAGCATTAATTTTTCAAGCGATTCCAAGTTGAGAGGATATTTAAACCATGGCGCTTAGCCGGAAGAAGAAGATCATTATAGGCAGTTCTGTTGCAGCGTTAGTGCTGCTCATCGTGATCGTAAGCATTTTTGCCTCTAGGACGGACACCCCCGAAGTCAACGTTGTCAAGATCCAGGTGAAACCCGAACTTCGCTCGACGGTGACATCATCGGGCGAGGTCAGGCCGATCCAGTTCATGAACCTCACGAGCGAAGTGCAGGGCCGGATCGAGGACATTACCGTCAAAGAAGGCGACGTGGTACAGAAAGGTCAGGTGCTGGTTCGTCTCGACCCCAATCAGTTGGAATCGAGCACAGACGCTCAGTTAGCCGCCTACGAATCTGCACAGGACGATGTTCGTTCTTCACAGTCTCAGGTAGCGGCAGCTCAAAATAACCTGGCACAGTCCCAACAATCGTTGAATCAGGCCCAGGTGGCGATCGACTCGGCACGACAGAGCGTGATCACGGCTCAGACCGAGGTCGATCGGGCTCAGGTCGACGTTAATGCTGCACAGCGGGAACTTCGACGCAACGAGCAACTTCTGGAGAGCGGTGTCATTTCGCGGCAGACTTACGACGAATCTAAGGATCGATTTGATTCGGCCCGAGCATCTCTCGATGCTGCGAAGGCTCGCCTCGAGTCGCAGAAGATCTCGGTAAAAGACGCACAGGCCCGCCTCGCTTCCCAACAAGTCGCCGTTCGAGATGCACGCCGGGCGGTCGATTCCGCGGGAATCAGTGTCAGCTCCAGTCAGTCGCGAGCGGAGCAACAGGCCGCAGTCCTTAGGGGCCAAAAGAGCCAGCGCGACAAGACAGTAGTGATCGCCCCGATCAATGGCGTGATCGCCGAAATTCCTTCCAAGGTTGGTACCTTTGCAGTTGCCGGGCTTTCGACTACCGCTCTATTGACGATCGCTGACATGTCCGAGATCAATGTTGAGGTGAAGGTTGACGAGACCGAGATCGACAAGGTTGCAGTAGGCCAGAAAGCCAAGATCAAGGTGGATGCGTTCGGGGATAACGAACTGGAAGGCGAGGTGCTCCAGAAGACGCCTTTGGCCGTAGGCAAGTCGCAAACGACGGGCGGCCTCTCGACCAACATCAACGTTCAGGAAGCTAAAGAATTCCGAGTTGTCATTCGTCTTGTGAACCTGACGCCTGAAATGCAAGGCAGCCTGCGTCCCGGCATGAGTGCTACGGCGACTATCACGACCAAGACGGAAAGCAACGTGATCGCGGTGCCTCTTCAGGCAATCGTCGAGAAGAAACCCGAAGGCGGACCTTCGCCTGAAGGCTCCCCGAACGGCCCAGCCCCGGCGGACAGGCCTAAAGCTCAGAAGGGGGTTTACGTGCTCGACGGCAATAAGGCCAAGTTCGTCCCGGTCGAAACGGGTATAACCGGCGAGTCCGACATCCAGATCATCTCCGGGCTATCGGAAGGGCAGGAAGTGATAATCGGGCCAAGTAAGATCCTGAACACATTGAAGGAAGACACTGTGGTCAAGAAGTCCGAGAAGAAGGAAGGCCCCGGCGCGGGATCAGACTCCTAGTTGCTACGTTTAAGGTGAGGTAGATTATGTTCGACTCGAAAGAAGACCCGATGTACCGGTTCATGGAGAACGAAGAAAACCCCGCGAAGTCGAACGGGGACGGAGCCAAGGAACGAACCCTTATTTCGATGGAGCACATTTGGAGAACTTACCAGATGGGCACCGAGGAACTTCACGCGTTACGGGACGTTTCGTTCGAGGTCGAGAAGGGGGACTATCTGGCGATCATCGGTCCATCCGGCTCGGGCAAGTCCACCTTGATGAACCTCATCGGGTGCCTAGACTCACCGACGAAAGGAAACTATTGGATCAACGGGCACCTCGTTTCGGAGATGACGGACGACGAACTCGCCCGTATTCGGAACAAGGAGATCGGCTTTGTTTTCCAGACGTTCAACCTTCTCGCTCGAGCTACGGCTCTGCATAATGTTGAGCTGCCGCTTATCTACGCGGGCATGAGAGCGTCCGACAGACATGAAAGAGCAAAATCTGCTCTTGAGTCTGTTGAACTGGGTGACCGCATCGGCCACAAGCCGAACGAATTATCAGGCGGCCAACGGCAACGCGTCGCGATCGCCCGAGCCCTCGTGAATCATCCCTCGATCCTTTTGGCGGATGAACCTACAGGTGCGTTGGATACTAAAACGAGTCACGAGATCATGGCCCTGTTCGAGAAACTGCACGAAGACGGCAATACGATCATCCTGGTCACTCACGAACAGGATATTGCCGACCGGGCCCATCGAGTGATCACCATTCGAGACGGCCGTATAGAGAAGGACGAAAGGATCCGATGATAGAAGGCCTTCCTTTATACGTTACTCTTGTATTTTTTCTAACCACACTGCTTGCAGTGTGGTTTCTTGTTTCCGCGGGACGAAAAGCCGGCGAGCGTTCGGTCCCCTACCGGATCCTTGTTTTTCTTTTGCCGCTATGGATGCTTCTGACCGGTTATCTTTCGACCACTGGATTCTATCGTGCGCCGGACGCGATGCCGCCGCGGGTCGTTCTCTTCGGGGTGCTTCCTTCGGTTTTGGTGATCGTCATTTACTTCATCGCATTCCGGGACTATGTCGGCCGCCTCCCCTTAACGACGCTTACACTTCTCCATGTTGTTCGAATCCCTGTAGAGTTGGTGTTGCTGTGGCTTTACGAGAACGGTCAGGTACCGATCCTGATGACATTTGAAGGTTGGAATTTTGACATATTGTCAGGAATTACGGCGCCGGTCATCTATTTCTTGGCATTCCGAAATGGGCGTGTTTACAAGCCGCTATTGATCATTTGGAATCTTATGGCGCTGGGCCTGTTGATCAACATCGTCACTATTGCTGTGCTCTCCTTCCGCTCGCCCTTTCAACAACTCGCTTTTGATCAGCCGAACGTCGGTGTGACGTATCTCCCGTTCATATGGCTTCCCGCCATTATCGTGCCGATAGTTCTATTCACACACCTGGCGGCGTTTTATAAACTTTTAGTTTCTTCTGATCGGTAAGGATTATCCAGGCGCCCGCTGGCCGGTCCTTCACCTCTGCTTTCAATAGCCCTCGCTTCGCCTGTATTGTTGGAAGACGTCGATCTCACAAAGATGGGTAATATAGAACACGCCCGCTTTGCAAAATTTTGCACACAATCGAAAAAAATAGGTGCATCATACATCTATGAGGTTTGCCGATACCATAAAGCTTGCTATCGCAGCAGTTGTCGCGCATCCTCTGCGCTCATTTCTCACCCTTCTAGGCATGATCATCGGGATGGCATCGTTCATGATCGTGCTGTCCATTCTTCAAGGATTCAATTCCTACGTCGACGAGAAGATAGCCGGGATCGGCTCCAACTCGTTCACCGTTTCTCGCTTCAGTTTCGAGGACTTTCGCGACAGCGACTCGATGGCCGCTGCACGGCGTCGAAATACCGAGCTCAATCTCGACGAACTGGAATTCATTCGTCGAAACATGCGGTCGATCGGTGAGATCGGTGCAAAAGCGTCGGGAGTGACAAGACAGGTACGGTACGGCGACGAGACCCTGGCCGACGTCGCGATAACCGGCGTTGAGCCCGTGATCGGCCAGATCGAACAGGTCGATGTGGCCGAGGGGAGATACTTTTCAGAAGTAGAAAACAATAACTCCCTAAGGGTCGCTTTTATCGGTGCAGATGTTCAGTCCAAGCTTTTTCCGCGCGGCGGGGCAGTCGGGAGCGAGATCCAGATCGGCGGGCTGCCGTACCGCGTGATCGGCGTCCAAACCGCAAAGGGGTCAATTTTCGGCCAATCGCAGGACAACTTCATCCTGGTTCCGCTAAATACATTCGGCGCGAATTTCGGAGGGCTTCGCTTCAATCGAGCCCCAAGCTTTGTTGGAACTCCTGCCGGGAATGCAAAGATGGACGAGGCGGTGGATGAAACACGCGTGTTGCTGAGAATAAAGAGAAAGCTTGAGTCCAGCGAGAAGGACAATTTCGGGATATCTACCCCCGAAGCGATCAGCGGCGTCCGGCAAAGCGTTTTTGACACTATTTCGATAGTGATCCTTGTTGTTCCTGCGATCGCGTTGGTCGTCGGGGCGATCGTGATCATGAACATAATGCTCGTCGCCGTCACCGAACGCACGAAGGAGATCGGGATCAGGAAGGCCGTAGGGGCGACGAACAAAGACATTCTCTTCCAATTCCTTTTCGAGTCGGGAACCCTGTCGATCGCGGGGGGCATAATAGGGTTGGCCCTCGCCTATTTGGCGGGGCTCCTAATCAGTGCGTTTGTCTTTCCCACACGAATTCCATGGTGGTCTGTGATCATATCGATCGGCGTTTCGGCTGGCGTCGGCATCCTGGCGGGCTTATTCCCTGCGTGGAAGGCGGCTAACCTGCATCCGATCGAAGCGATGAGGTTCGAGTAGCGATGGCACCGATGACGTCAAAATTTGGCGAGAATTTCCAGATGGCGTTGGATACCCTGGTCGGGAATAAACTGCGCTCATTCTTGACCATCATCGGCGTCGTGGTCGGCGTGATTACCGTAATGCTGATCTCTTCGATCATCAGCGGTATCGATGTCGCCGTGCAGGATCAGGTGAAGTCTTTCGGAACGCGTTCGATATTCGTCTACAAAATGGACATGGGCGTGAGGTTCAGCCGACCCACACGCGAGGAACGAATGCGTCCCAACCTGACGTTCGACGACGCA
Organism: Acidobacteriota bacterium; assembly: GCA_023415725.1. Classification (GTDB taxonomy): domain Bacteria; phylum Acidobacteriota; class Blastocatellia; order Pyrinomonadales; family Pyrinomonadaceae; genus OLB17. The sequence goes on along the minus strand of JAEZJR010000324.1, from coordinate 18,268 downwards.
ATGGCGATGCGCGAATTGCCTGCCATTGAAACAAGCGTTCCCCAACTGGATGTCTCGAGCGGACCGCGTGGCGGCGATACCATCGTCTCGGCCGAGGGCGTCCAAACCAGTTCAGTCAATATTCGCGGTACACTTCCGGAAATACAGGCCTCCGGCACTGAGGAGATGCTGGAGGGGCGTTGGTTCACTCCGGAGGAGAATGAGTACCGCAAAGACGTGTGCGTGATCGGCGATACGGTCAAGGAAACGTTTTTCCCGGGTCGATCACCGATCGGCGAACAAATTGATATCGGCGGCCGTGTTTTCCGGGTCGTCGGCCTGCTTCAAAAGAAGGAGCAATTCCTCGGAGGGGGCGGCGGCCGCGGCGACCAGAGCAACACGATCTATATTCCATTCGAGTCGGCCCGCCGGATAAAACCGTCCGCTGATGATCTATTCATAATGGCGATCGCGAAAGAGGGCAGGTTGCCGGAAGCTCAAGACCAGGTGGAGGATCTTCTTCGTGTTCGCCGGAAGGTAGGATATCGCGAACCGAACAACTTCTCCCTTGCAACCGCGGACAGCATCATTGACCAATTTCAATCCATCACAGCCGGTGTAGCCTTAGCGATGGTCGTTATCTCATCGATCGGTCTGATGATCGGCGGTATCGGTGTGATGAACATCATGCTGGTTTCTGTGACGGAGCGTACGCGCGAGATCGGCATCAGAAAGGCTGTCGGAGCAAGAAAGGCGGATATTCTGCAGCAATTTCTTATCGAGGCGGGATCGCTCACCGGGGTCGGCGGCATAATAGGTCTGGTGATCGGTTGGCTGCTTACACTGCTGGTCAGGATCTTTCTTCCCTCATACGTGCCGCTTTGGGCTCCCGCGGCGGGATTCTTCGCAAGCGTTGCGATCGGGGTCGTGTTCGGGTTGTGGCCAGCATGGAAGGCCGCGAACCTGGATCCGATCGAAGCCCTGAGGTATGAATAGAACGTCGAGCAGGTGAGAACGATGAAAAAAGGGCGGGCCGTTCTGGCCCGCCCTTTTTTGATTCTTTAGATCATTTACGAGGGATTCCCGCCGATAAATGCCATCACGACGCGGAATAGCACTCCGACTAGAGCGACGATGACCACTGCCGCCCATGCCGAACCGGAAGACAGCCGATTAGTTATCCTGAGGCCGATCGCAGCCAGTATCCAGCCCCAGATCATAAAAACATCGATGGTGCTAACGATGGTCGTCAGAACCGGCATCTCTTTACCGTTAAGCAGGAATCCAGGATTTGCATGGATCACGCCACGCTGGCTTGCCGTCAGGTCGATGTCGTCGGCTGACTTTAACATCAGCACTAGAAAATTCGCGATCATCCCGATCACCGTTGGCGGGATCGACGAGTAAACCCACACCGACAATCCATGGAGGAAGCCGCCGTTCCCCCCGAACGCCTTTGCCGCGAGGAAGTAGATAAGCCCGCCGATCAATAATGTGATGAACACGAAGACCGGCATCGCAAAACGAGTGTACTTCTGGATCGTGAGGTTGATAGAGACGGCATTCTCTTTCTGCTCTTGCGACATCGAGGAACCCTGAGGGCTCCTATCGAGTTGCTCCATCACAGCACGGCGAATCCCGGCCTCACCAACCTTCGACGTTAATCCGAATACATATGCCGTGAAGAGCAAGGCAATGAGAATAGAACCCAGAATAAATCTGGGTTTACGTCTAAGATCCTCGAACACCCGGCCGGGTTCAAAAAATATGTTGGCGAGAGTCGAAACCTCCGACATCTGGGGGGGATCCGAGATCCTCGGCCCTTCATTGCGCACTTCTTCCATATTGTTTCACTCCTGTTTTTTAGGAAAGGTTGCCACGGGTCCGGTCAGCCGAAATTCACTTAAGTAGGGTACTTCGGAATTCTATACGAACTTTTTTCCGCTGTCGTTTCAACTTTTGGCTGGAGCAGGCCCCGTTGGCTCTCCGATTCGAATACACGCGGCAAAATGCCCGGGCGCGTGCTCTTCCAACTCCGGGACTACTTTAGCGCAATCGTCAACAGCGTACGGGCAGCGAGTTCTGAAACGGCAACCTGAGGGAGGATTGATCGGAGTGGGGACGTCGCCTCTCAACACAATGCGGTCCCGCTTCTTGGTCGGATCCGGCACAGGGATGGCAGAAAGCAAGGCCTGCGTATAAGGATGAAGAGGATTCTTGTAAAGCTCGACCGAATCCGCGATCTCTACGATCTTGCCCAGGTACATAACTGCTACCCGGTTAGAGATATGTTCGACGACAGCCAAACCGTGAGAAATGAACAGGTAAGTCAAACCGAACTCAGATTGGAGATCCTGAAGCAGATTCACAACCTGAGCCTGCACCGACACGTCCAGGGCTGATACAGGTTCGTCGCAGATTATAAGTTTGGGATTCAGGGCGAGTGCTCGCGCGATCCCGATACGCTGCCGCTGACCACCCGAGAACTCATGCGGATAGCGGTGCATATACTTCGGGTCCAGTCCGACCTTAGAAAGGAGGTCGGCGACCCTGTCGATCCGCTCTCGCTTGTTCGAAACGCCGTGGATCTTGAGCGGTTCGGAAACGATCGAAAGGATGCTTAGCCGCGGGTTGAGGCTGGCGTAGGGATCCTGGAAGATTATTTGCATCTCCCGACGGAGCGACTGCATTTCCCTACCCGAAAGTTCGAGGATGTTCTTACCTTCGAATAACACTTCCCCGCTGGTCGGTTCGTGCAACCTCAAAAGGCAGCGGCCGACCGTCGACTTACCGCAGCCGGATTCCCCGACGAGCCCCAGTGTCTCGCCTGCGTTGATATCGAAGGAGATATCATCGACCGCCTTCACGACGTCGTCGCTGTTCTCAATGGCGAAATACTTTACCAGATTTCGCACTTCGACCAGTTCAGCTTTTTCTGGAACGGCTACGGCTGATGACATTCGAGTATCGAAAATAGCAATTTATTGAGCAGCGGCAAAACTACGAGGTTGCTCAAGTGCGTCGCCGTGTTCACCATCGTAAAGCACACAGCGCACCTTTACGTTGTCTTTAGGTTCGTAAAGAGGGATGTCCCGTTCCGTGCACTCCGGCATCCGAAACGCGCACCGTGGAGCGAAATGGCATCCCTTGGGCAGATCGGTCGGGCTGGGCACGACACCTTCGATAGTTTCCAAACGCGCGGATCTGGCGATGTCGGGGCCGGACAATTTGGGAACGGAATTTAGAAGGCCACGAGTATACGGATGCTTCGGCTCGGCGAACAACTCCGCCACACTCGACTCTTCCACGATCTTCCCGGTGTACATAACACAAACACGGTCTGCGGTTTCGGCCACAACGCCGAGATCGTGGGTGATCAGGAGCACCGCTAGTTTTCGGGTCTGTCTAAGCTCGTTCAGCAATTCGAGGATCTGAGCCTGGATCGTGACATCGAGTGCTGTGGTAGGCTCATCGGCGATGAGGAGTTCAGGGTCACACGCGAGGGCCATCGCGATCATCACTCGCTGCCTCATACCGCCCGACAGCTGATGCGGATAATCCGAGGCTCGTCGCTCGGGCGACGGGATCGCAACCTCCTTCATCGCCTGGATTGCGGCATCCCATGCCGCCTTTTTATCGAGCTTCCTGTGAAGCCGTAGTGCTTCAGCGATCTGCTCCCCAACGGTGTAAACGGGGTTTAACGAGGTCATCGGGTCCTGGAAGATCATGGCGACATCGTTGCCGCGTATCGCCCGCATACGATCCTCCGATGCTGTGGTCAGTTCCTCACCCTTGAATTTGATCGAACCGCCCGCGATACGCCCGGGCGGGTAGATCAGGCGCATTATCGACAGCGCGGTGATCGACTTTCCGCATCCCGATTCCCCGACCAAGCCGACCAGCTCGCCTTCAGCTATCGAAAAGCTAACGTCGTTTACCGACTTAACAAGACCTGCTCGAGTCGGAAAGTGAGTCTGTAGATTATTTACCTCAAGAAGCATTGGGCAGAACTTGTTAGATTCTAAGGCAAAGCGTGCCGTTTACCGCTGATTTTATGGGATTTATCGATCGAGGGGACCAAAAGGCTAAAGCAACTAAATTCTTCGTTTTTTCCTCAAAGGGATGTTATCATTTTTTCCACAAGCTCCGGACCACTGGAAGTAAAAATTCAGGAGATCTCGTATAGTGACCAAACGACCCGCAATCTTACTCACACTGGCGTTAACATTCCTGCTTTCGATCAACGGTTTTGCACAATCCCAGGGTGTCGCACGGGTCGGCTCCGGGTCGAGTGCTGCCACTGCGGAATCTAAGAAAAAGGTAGCTGCCGAGGATATCGAATCGGACATCGCCGAAGCTCTTTCGCTGGTTGAATCGAACCATGTATCGGGCAAGAAACTCAATTATAACACGGTCATGAAGTCGTCCATCGACGGGATGCTTCATACACTTGACCCGCATTCCAATTACTTCGATGCCAAGGAGTTTGAGCAGTTCCGGACGGACCAGAGTTCAAGGTACTACGGCATCGGGGCGACCATCGGCGATCTGAGCGATGCCGACGGGAACGTGCTCGCGACCTATATCCGGGCCACCTTCGAGGGGGCTCCCGCCCATCGCGCAGGTCTTCGATATGGCGACAAGATCGTAGAGATCAATGGTACAAGCGTGCTCGGGAAGCCCTTCCCGGACGTACGGAACATGCTCCGGGGGCCGCGCGGGACACCGGTCAAGCTGGTAATTGAGCGTCATTCGACTGGAAAGCGTGAGAACATAGAGATCGTCAGGGACGCGGTTCCGCAGCCTTCGATACCGGAGGCTTACATGATCCGACCGGGTGTCGGGTACATCTCCATGACAGGCGGCTTCAATCAGACGACGTATGCAGAGTTTATCGAGGCGATGAAACGGCTTAAAGCCCAAGGGATGAAGGAACTCGTCCTAGACCTAAAGAACAACGGCGGCGGACTTGTGAACCAGGCATACAAGGTGGCGAATACCTTCTTATCATCCGGCCAGACGGTATTTACCCAGATCGGTCGGCTTGAGGGGACGTCGGAGACTTACCGTGCAGAGAACCCGAATCCGGAGGCCCTGCCCGTGGTCGTACTCGTGAATAGAAATTCCGCTTCGGCTTCAGAGATCTTGGCCGGTGCCCTGCAGGACCACGACCGCGCGCTCATAGTTGGCGAAAATACTTTCGGAAAGGGCCTGGTCCAGAATCCGTTCATTCTGGACTACGGCTCGATGCTTCTGCTGACGATCGCGAAGTATGAAACGCCGGCCGGGCGTTTGATCCAGAGGGATTACTCCGACGGAAACCTATACGATTACTATACGAATGGCGGCGCTGGCAGTGACGAAGACAAAAAACCTAAAGGCCCTGAAAGCAAGACAGATTCGGGCCGGGCGGTCTATAGCGGCGGCGGCATCTCGCCTGACGTAGCTATCAAAGCGGATACGATCACCGCGGAGCAAGCTCGTCTTCAGACGAAACTTGCAAATCCGATCTTCGCCTTCGCGATGGACCTCTCGTCCGGGAAAGTTCCGGGATTCGAGACATACAGGGTCGACAAGCCGATCACCTTCGGCTATGACATCAAACAGACGGATTTCCCGGTGACGAATGAGCTGTATTCGGCTTTGAAAACCTATGCGGCTTCGAAGTTCAAGATACCTGCGGCGCAGTTCGATAAGGAACGACGGTTCGTCGAACGGGCTCTCCGCTCTGAATTGATCACTGCGGCTTACGGAACGACGAGTTCTTATCAGGTTTTCAACGAGTTTGACACTCAGCTTTCGAAGGCGATCGAGCTGCTGCCGCAGGCGAAGGCACTAGCCGTCGAGGGCGCAAAGGCCCGCTCGAAGACTAATGCCTCGAGGGTAAAGGGCGAGATGAACTGATCTGATAAGTGAATCGGAATGAAAGAAAAGGGGCCGCAGGGCCCCTTTTCTTATTGGGTTAACCAAGTGATCAGGTAATAGATCCCGAACGCAACGGCTGCCAGTAACACCACGATCCCTGTAACGACCCCCGCAACGATCAACTTGAACTTTCGATAACGGTTCGGATCCGGCGGTGACAACTGATTTTGTGGAAAATATGGTGGCGGTCTGTTCAGCATAATGATTCTCGATTCGAGATTAACACCCTAAAGCCCTAACCTCAACGAGGCAGCGGCCGCTCGAGGTCAGCCAGGCCGTAGGCCAGGACTGCCATGACTGAACCCAGCTTCGCCAGATCTTTCGGGTCAATCTTATCAAAAGTGTCAGCGGCAGTATGGTGATAGTTGAAATAGGTGCGCATGTCGAACCACGGCGCGAAGGAAGGAACCCCCTTCTGCGTCAATGGGCCGATGTCGGCTCCGACGCCTCCCGGTTGGTTCTGAACGAGCCCTGCTCCGTGAGCCCCGAGCACATTTGAAATAGGTACAAGATAGGTTTGAATTTCTGGTTTACCGGTGAAAAGAATCCCGAGGGTATGTGAAGCCCCCAGATCACTTTCGATCGCAGCGAAATGTTTGCTGATCTGCAAACCCTGCTCTTTTGCATACTCGGTGCCGCCGACAAGGCCGTTTTCCTCGTTCATATACGCAACAACCCTTATTGTCCGCTTCGGCCTGATCTTCAATTGACTTAGTAAGAACGGTACCTGCATCGAGACCGCCACTCCACTCGCATCATCAAGGGCTCCCGTCCCAAGGTCCCACGAATCCAGGTGCCCGGATACGATAACCACCTCGTCGGGGCGTTCGCTTCCCTTCAGATCGGCGATCACGTTGTAGCTCGGAGCGTCGGGGAGCGTTCTCGGGGTGAGGATCAGCTTTGACCGGACCTTTCCCATTGATGCAAGGTAAGCAATGGTTTCGGCGTCCTCGTTGGAAACCGCTGCGGCGGGAATCTTCGGGACGTCATCAGCATAGCGGGTACTTCCCGTGTGGGCGAGCCGGTTTTGCGAACCGCCCGCGGACCTCACCAATACCGCTACGGCACCGAGCCGGCCAGCAGCCACGGCACCGCCTCCGCGATATTGCACGGCTTGGCCGTACGCTTGCGTCCCGAATCCACTATCGGCAAGCTCGCGATCGAACTTCGCATTAAATAGAACGATCTTTCCTTCCACGCCGCTTCGGCCCAGTCGATTCAGCTCATCATAATTGTTCACCACCACTACCTCCGCAGTTAGCCCCGACTCAGGAGTGGCGACACTACCGCCTAGTGCTGTGAGAACGATCTTCTGAGTGGTTCCCGGTGCCATACCAGGAAACTCCACTAACTCACCGGATTCCGTTCCCCGGACCCAGTGAGGCACCATGATTCGCTGCAACCGCACTTCGAGGCCGAGTTTCCGCATTTCGTCGGCCACGTATTCCACTGCCCGCTGGGCCTGAGCTGAGCCAGAAAGCCGAGGTCCGATGTTATTCGTCATGAATGCCGTCCTTGTCAAAGCGTAGTCGCTTTTAAGGGCCGCGTCGCGGACATGCTCCATGTTCCGCACTGTCGCCTCTGAATAGAGAACCGGCGTGGGGACCGGAGCCTGTGCGTACAATGCGGCGGAAAGGAATGCAATTGCAACAAAACAAAAGGAGAATCTCATATCCGGGATAATAACTGAGAGTCCGGTCTCGCCCAAGTTTGTGCAATAATGGAGCGTTCTCTCCAACTCAACCAGGCGGATTTGTTATGAAACGATCATTAATTTGTGCGCTTTTAATAGCTTTCGCGGCGTTGACGCTAAACGCTCAATCGCCGTTCTCGTTCAACGATCTCATGAAGGCCAGAAGGGTTGCTGACCCGCAGCTATCGCCCGATGGCAGGTTCGTTGCATACACGATCGGCGATGTGAATTTGGCCGCGAACCGAGTTGTCAACCAAATATATGTCGCCGAGATCGCACGGGCCGATCGGCCGGCGAAACAGGTTACGAACGGAACCGGTTCCAGCTCATCCCCCCGATGGTCACCTGATGGAAAGAAGATCGCGTTCGTGACCGGCGGGCAAATTTGGACGATGGATTCGGACGGGGATGACAAGAAACAGGTCAGTAACATTTCGACTGGGGCCTCGAATCCTGTTTGGTCCCCTGACGGCAAATGGATCGCATTTGTTTCGGACGTATATCCGGACTGCAGCGACGATGCCTGCAATAAGCGTCGCGACGAAGAAGCCGAAGCGAACCCTGTGAAGGCTGTCGTGACCGAACGCCTGCTCTACCGGCACTGGAACGAGTGGCGAGATAAGAAACGCACGCACGTTTTCGTTATGCCAACCCAGGGTGGCCCCGCTGTTGACTTCACCCCGGGTGACTTTGATTCACCGCCTTACGCAGCTTCGAGCGGCGTCGATTACGCTTTCTCGCCGGACTCGCGCGAGATAGCGTTCCTGAAGAACCCCGACAAGATCGAGGCGATCTCCACGAACAGCGACGTCATTGTCAGATCGTTGTTCGACAAATCTGAAAAGAACATAACCGTTTCCAACCGCGGATACGATGCTTCTCCCGCTTACACCTCTGACGGCAAGTACATACTTTTCCGCTCTCAAGCGACGCCGGCGTTCGAGGCGGACCGATGGCGGATAATGCGTTACAACCGGCAGACGGGCGAAATCGTAGAACTTACACGCGGGTTCGACCAGCAAGTCGATGAGTTCGTGATCTCTGGCGACAGCAGGACCGTCTATTTTGTGGCGGGCGTCCGTGGTCGCAACCGGGTGTTTTCAGTCCCGGTAGAACCCGACTTCCGCCAACGGATCGCTACCCACGTAAAGGATTTATCCGGTTTCTCGGACGGTCTGGGTTCGGTTTCCAATATTAGCGTGTCGGGAAATGGAAACACGATCGTGTTTGCCTCGAGCTCAATGACCGCTCCCGCAGAGGTTTTCGCGGGGAACCTTTCCGCGAATTCAGTGACGCAGATAAGCCGAGCGAATCCGGCGTCTCGGCTCGCGAAGGCTGAAGACGTGAACTGGACAGGTGCTCTCAATGCGAAAGTTCACGGATGGCTTATCAAGCCGGCGAACTTCGACCCGAACCGGCGTTACCCCCTGATCGTCCTTATTCACGGCGGGCCGCAAGGCGCGTGGATGGATAGCTGGAGTTACCGCTGGAACCCGCAGATCTACGCGAATGCAGGATACGTGGTGTTTGCTCCTAATCAAAGAGGGTCGACCACCTATGGGCAAAAGTTCGTCAATGAAGTTTCCACTGACTGGGGGGGAAAAGCATTCGTTGACATCAAGAACGGCATAGCAGAGGTCATCAAGTCGCCTTTTATAGACCGGAACAGGATCGGGGCGGCTGGTGCCAGCTATGGCGGATACATGGTCGACTGGCTGTTGGGACATAACAACGATCCGCGGTTCAGGTTCAAGGCATTCGTTTCCCACGCAGGGGTTTATAACCTGGAAAGCATGGCCGCTTCGACTGAAGAGTTGTGGTTCGTGAATTGGGAATTCAAGGGAATGCCGTGGGAAAACCCGGTATTTTACGACCGTTGGTCGCCTCACAAATTCGTGAAGAACTTCAATACTCCGACCCTTGTCACGGCGGGCGAACTCGATTTCCGGGTACCGGTCGACCAGAGCCTTCAGTTGTTCACGGGCCTGCAGCTGCAGGGCGTCCCGTCGAAACTGATCGTTTTCCCGGATGAGGGACACTGGATCCTGAAGCCGAGAAATTCGGAACTCTGGCACCGGAACGTCATCGACTGGTTCGATAGGTATCTGAAATAAATCCCCTGACCAAAAAAGTCCCGCGGCCAAAACCGCGGGACTTTCCCTTTGAGAAGACTGGATGTCTGCTTGATTTTGTTGGAAAGCGGAGCGCGAAGCTTAAACAGGTCGCGCCGCAATGGGCATTTGTACTGCAGCAGCTTCTTTGCCACACCTACGAGGTTAGCTGACGGGCTAGGAACGAAAGATTATCCCCGAGCTGTTCATAAGCTCTTCGCCCCTGTCTCAACGAAGAATCGTCTCAACTTTGGGTCCCCCGCGCCGTACCACGTCGATACGGCCTCGGTGATCAACTTTTCAACGAGATTATAGTAACATACTCGGCTCCGGGGATTCAAGAAAAAATAGGTTTAATGCTTTACCGTGCTGGATAAAAATGGTAAAGAAGCAAATAAACGACCACGCCTGTAACAGAAACGTACAGCCAAACAGGAAAAACCAACCTTGCAAGCCGTTTATGCTTCTCGTATCGCCCCTTTAATCCCTGCCAGAGAGTAGCGATTACAAAAGGGCCGACCAAGGCTGCCAGGATCGTATGGGAAGTGAGGATCGTGAAGTAGACCGGCCTTACCAATCCTTCTCCGGTAAACCTCGTTGGCCCAAGGCCAAAGTAATAGGTTCTTAAAGCGTGGTGGGTGAGGTAAGAAACCAGAAACAAGGCCGAAACTGACGAGGCGATGATCATCGAGGCTCTATGCCGTGAGATCTGACCGCTGCGTATAAAATAAAACCCCGCCAATAAGAAACAGCCGCTCGTCGCATTCAGAAGGGCGTTGACATGGGGGAAGACCGATAGCGGATCCATTATTTCCAGAATCCCAGGAGAGTGAAGAGGACGATCCACAGGCCGCCCATGAAATGCCAATACCATCCCACAGAACGGGACAATGCGGTTCGGTACGAATGCTCCCGGTCTGTTCTGGCTGGTTGCCAGGATCGAAGCAGTACCGCCCCCAAGGCAATTATCCCGCCGATCACATGCACGGCATGGACCGCAGTCAAGAGATAAAAGAAGCCCGCGTACGGATTCCCGCTCATGTAAAGGCCTCGGTTGACCAGGATCAACCAGACCAGCAATTGTGACGCGATGAATACCGCACCAAGCGCGGTCGTAGCGACCATCCAGCGTCGCGTACCAGGCACATCGCTCCGGGCTATTGCACTTTGGCCGAACTCATAAGTGACGCTGCTGGCGAGGATGATAAGGGTGCTGAACCAGACTTGCAGCGGGAGGTCGAACGGCCGCCATTCGAGGGCGTGGTTCGTAGAAACAAATACATAGGCCCCCATAAGCCCACCGAACGTCATCAGGACGACCACGAGGAGAAAGACAGTTAGTATCCTGGATTTGTCTCTTGGCTCGTCCGACTGTTCCTCGTCGAATCGGGGGCGGCCAGGGCCATCGCCATTGTTATCCCCTCCGCCTCCGTTCTTGCCGCCTCCGGGATCCCCGGACGACCGACCGCTCGTCATCGAAGAACGGGATCGACGCGTTCGAACGTACGGTTCGTTTTCAGCAGGTTCCAATGTACCGACGCTTAGATCCATTAACGCTTGTCCAATACCATCACAAGGAACACGAGCGGAAGGTAGATGACCGTTGCCATCAATAGTTTTCTTGCCATTTCGGGAGTCTTCGCTTTCGCGGCCCGAATGCTGTGCCACAGGAACCAGATGCCCAGCAACCCGGTAACGATAGGAAACACCCACCCCGTGAACCCGAAAAAGAACGGTGCCAAAGAAACGGCGAACATCATGATCGAGAACATCACGATCTGACGCGCGGTGATTCGGCCGTCCGGGTCAACGACGGGCAACATCTTTATGCCGGCGTTCGCGTATTGATCCTTATACATCCACGCGATCGCGAAGAAATGGGGAAACTGCCAGAGGAAAAGAAAAACAAACAGGATCCACGCCCCAAGCGTGACCTCGTTAGCGGCCGATGTCCATCCCATGAGCGGAGGCATCGCTCCCGGCACTGCACCGATCGCGGTCGAGGCAGACGTGACCGATTTCAGCGGCGTGTACATAAGTACGTAACCTACGATCACAGTTACACCGAGGAGGGCAGTTATCGGATTTACGAGGAAGTAGAGATATAGCTCAGCGACCAGACACTGAAGGACCCCAAATACCAAAGCTTCCGCCGGAGTTACCTTCCCGGTCGGGAGCGGTCGGCCGGCGGTCCGCTCCATGAACGCGTCGGAACGCCTTTCGACGAATTGGTTCAGGGTCGCCACGCCAAAGGCCAGCAGTCCGATCCCGACCATCGCGTTCACGAAGAGCAACGCATCGAATGCACCGCCGGTACCCATATAAAAGCCCGCCGCGGCTGAGAGTACCAGCATGAACGCGATGCGAGGCTTCGTTAGCTCCGCAAACGCGGCGAGACGCCCACGCAGGCTTAATGCCTTGGGCGCCGCTAACTCAACTGTTGCAGTATCCATCAAGAGCGAAATTCCGTTCCTTTCGTACTCCTCACAGAATAGCCGTTGCCCCAGCATTTTCCAAGTTCTGCGGTTGATGTGATACTTTTGTTGGTATAAAGATCCTCTAATGTTTAACAGGGTGACAGCTATTACCCGTTAGGATAAAATCGAAAACTTAAGAATGTCTGCTGCAGAAGAGACCATTAAGCCCGAGGCTGCTGCCCGGGTTTCCGGGAAGTCCACGCTCGACAAGATAGTTGAGTTCTTTAGTTCCGTGCGCTTTGGCGTGAGCCTTCTGGTGATCCTGGTGGTTCTGTCGATGATCGGCATGCTGATCGTCCAGCAGAACGTCGACGGTTTCGATTCGTACTTCGCATCGTTAACACCGGCGGAGAAACTTGTATTCGGGTCTCTCGGCTTCTTCGACATTTACCACAGTTGGTACTACAACGGCCTGTTGTTGATCCTTTCGCTGAATATCGTCCTTTCTTCGATCGATCACTTCCCCGCTGCCTGGGCGTACATAACGAAACCGAAGCTAACGGCGACGCGCGACTTCCTAACGAAACAATCAACACACGCCAGTTTCACGGTAAATGAGGCCGATGAGAGTGTTCTCCTGGACCGGATCAGAGCCGCATTTACGGCGAATGGTTTCAAGCCCGTTATTTCCGATTCGAAAGCTACGGAGTACGGAACTGACGAATCCGGTAACAAAGACTTCTCGGTCATCAAGGAACGATTCCAGAAGGTTGTATTTGGCCAGTCCGGAAAATGGAACCGAATTGGGGCATATATCGTTCACGTCGCCCTGCTGACGTTGTTCCTCGGACATTTCGTCGCCCTGCAGACCGGATTCGATGCTGACGTGCGAATGATTCCGGGTGACGAGAACGACCGCATACAAATGATCCAGTTCGATCTGGACAAGAAGGAAAAATTCGAGGTCCAACTTCCCTTTTCTATCGCGTGCCTGGATATCGAACAAAAGCTGATAGACCAGCGAGCCGGTATAGACGTTTCCAACACGCTGGACTGGCGTACCCGCATCAAGATCAATGATCCGGAATACGGCGAAACCGTGGCGGACGTGGCCCTGAACAAGCCATTCACGTACCGAGGCTACCGTTTCTTTCAGGCACAGACGATACCGGTAGGCAACGCCCGAAATATCACGCTCGAACTCACGTCGCAATTGGACGGTTCAGTTCAAAAGATCGATATTCCGCGACTCGGTTCTGCGACTCTACCCGACGGCACGCGGGTTGAATACGAAGATTTTCAGCCGGATTTCGTTTTCGGGCCGGATGGGAAACCTGATTCAAAGACAGGCGACTACAATAATCCTGTCGCTGTCCTCGGTGTCACGCCTGCGGGTGGGGAACGTACCCGAGTGTTCGCGTTCGCCGGAAACGTGGATAACATCCCTGTCGGGGCCCCGAAACTCGGCTACAAGTGGAAGCTCGCGGCCTTCGAGAAATCGCCGTTCGCGCACGTTCTTTCGATCAAGTACGACCCTTACAGCGGAGCATTCATAGCGTGGTACTTCGGAGGTTTCGGACTGATGGGGGCGCTGGCTTTCGTATTTTTGATCGCTCACCGTCGCGTTTGGGCGGTCGTTGAAAAGAACGCTTTCGGTGGGTACGAGGTCGTGATCGGCGGGGACACGAACCGCAATCACGTGGCTTTTGAAGACAAATTCAACAAATTAGTGGAACAACTCAGGGGCGGTCAGCGTGAACCTGACGCCTCGGAATCTTAGGGGGACTATGGCACAAGTTATCGACGCGAAGGATATATACGGAACCGGGCTCTCCGGCTCGTGGACCTCTTACGTGCCAGCGGGCCTGGCGGTGCTCGGTGCCGTCGCGATGGTATTCGCCCGGATCGAGATAGGCGAAGGTTTTATTTCCGATGGCGCCCTGATGATGGTTGCGCTGGCTTGCTACATCATTGCCGCTCTGTTCCAACTCACCAATCTTTATGCTCCCTCCGACATGGCTCGGAAGATCGGTCTGTTTACGGCTGCGCTGGGAGTGTTCTTCAATCTTTCGAGTTGGCTTGTCCGTTGGGTCGCGGCGTACGATCGAGAGCTTGCTCTTCTGCGTGCGGGAGGAAGTTCGGAAACCCCCTGGGTGTTCCGCTATGTACCATTCGCGAATCTCTACGACCTGAGCCTCGCTTTCGCGTTTGGAGCTGGCATATCGACGCTCCTGCTTGCCCGACGTAAGAATTTTCAGGTGTTGAGTGCCTTTACGCTTCCGCTCGCCGCGATAATCCTGACACTCGCTCGGTTCATCGGAGATGAGTTTGTCGACCTGCCGCCGGTACTTGATTCGTACTGGCGTCCCATCCACGTTGGCGTCGCGTCGTTAAGTTACGGCGTGGCACTCGTCTGTTTCGCGATCGCCGTCATTTACCTGTTGAAAGACAAGGTTAAGGTCGAGGCGATGGCAATATGGGCGAGTATTTTCGCCTTGGGAGTTATCGGGACGGTCAGTAAATTCTCAGTTTTCACCGAATTCACATACCGTGCAGGTTTGTTTCTTCCCAACCCGAACGGCGGCAAGCCGTTTTCAGCTCCTTTCAGGTTGGCAGTCCCTTATGTCGGCGAGGCGCTAGTCGTTTCTGCTCTGCTGCTAGTGGGCGTGATCGTTGCGTTCATGCTTTACATTTATCAGCAGAACGAAACCGCGAAGAAAGCGGGACACTGGCTATTAAAATTAGCTCTCGTCGCCCAGCTGATATCGATCGGATTTTTGGTTTCGGGTATCAAGGGGATCTCTGACGTGCCGGCGCGAATGACGGAGCAACTTGCGGCCAACAGTTCGCAGTACGCGGTTGCCGGACGTGCTATCGCAGAGCGACAGCAATTGTCGGCACAGGAATTCGCGTCGCTTACACAGTTCCAACTCGAACAAACGGGGCGACAGTATTTCCAGGCGAATGCACAGGACCTCTATCTGAGCCTTAACACTAACCCTGTAGAGCTGGCAGGATTGATCACGGCCCTTGCCGGTATCTTCTTTGTCGTCCTCTTTACATTCCGCACCGAAAGGCTGCGGGAGCGGCTGCCAAGTCTAGAGTCGCTCGACGGCCTTATGTACAAGACCGCCTCTTTAGCGTTTGCCGGGCTGGCGATGCTGCTCATCACGGGCGCGATCTGGGCAAACGAATCATGGGGCCGGCCCTGGGGGTTCGACTCCAAGGAAACCGGAGCCCTGGTGGCGTGGTTGACATATGCCGCGTTCCTTCACACCCGTATCTCGCGCGGATGGTCGGGCAGGAGTTCTGCGTATTTTGCGATCGTAGGGTTCTTGTTGGTGATATTTACATACTTAGGCGTTAGTTATCTTCTCCCCGGTCTTCACAGTTACGCCTGATCGGAGGATTTGGAAAGTGAGGAAAATCACACTCGCGTTCGTACTTGTCAGCTTCGTTGGAATGGTCCTGTTTGCGATCGCAACGAAGCTAACCGCTCCAGCCGAGGCTCAACGCGGAATCAGCGGTCGGTTCGAATATGCAGTAATTAACGGGTCGTATCTTCCCTACCCGGCAGATGGACCAAGCAGCGTGTCATCGGCGGTGAATATCTGTTACTTACAGGCATCGGGCTGTCAGAACGAGGAGGTACGGGCGGAGATAAATATCTCCAAATTCCTCCAGGACGAGCGCCTTGAGAATGCATCGAATGTTCGTGCCCTTGCCGCTTCACGTGCTATAAATACCGCATATTCGAAGGCTATTTCGAAAATGGGAGCGGAAGGTTGGGAGTTGGTTGATTCACCGTCGTTGGAATTCGACCTTTACTACACGAACCAACAAGGAATCCAGACCGTGAAAACCGGAAATCAGTCGGACCGGAAGCAAGTTTGGTTCAAGCGAGTCAGACAATAATGCAAGGTAAAATGTTTTACGGAGCCGGGGGCCTGCTCATTGGGCTGGTCCTCGGCTTTTTCGCAGCGAATTCATTGAACAGAAACGCGGCCGTTACGGCGAGCTCGCCGGCAGCTCCGGCCGCTGGATCTTCTTCTGTCTCCAGTCCGAACCAACCTGGTGGCATGCAAACGGACGTGGCTCAAACGTTGCAGCGTGCTGAAAGCGAACTGGAGAACTTCGTGGCCCAAATGCAGGCAGGTGATATGTTCGCTCAGATAGGGCGGTTCGACAAAGCGATCGAGTTCTATACAAAAGGAGCGAACCTCAATCCGCAGAACGCTCCCGCGCACATCGTATTGGCGAACGCCTATTTCGATTCCGCGAAATTCGAAGAGGCTGAGAAATATTACGCGAAGGCCCTGGAATTGGATCCAAAAAACGTTAATGCGCGCACGGACCTCGGAGCGACATTCGTCGAACGAGCCACGCCGGACTACCAACGTGCGATCTCAGAATTCAAGCGGGCATTGGAAATAGATCCGAAAAGTGCTCCTGCGCTTTACTACCTCGGGATAGCGCACATACGTAAAGGCGACCGTGCTGAAGCAGAAAGGGTGCTAGCAGAGATGGAAAAGAATGATCCGCAAAGCGAGCTTGTTGCGCGATTTAGGCAAAACCTGAACGCCAAGCAATCTACTCAATAGTAACGCCGGAAACCTCGGCCATCTGATAGCGGCCCACCGTACCATCTTTCGAGACCACGGTTAGAACGGCCCGCTCCACCGTGAACCTCGACACCTCCGTCATCGGGCGTTCGATCACTCCGCCATTCTTGAATCTGATGACCAGTCTGATTCCGGCCATCGGATCGGCCGGTTTAGCTTTTTCGTTTTTGGCCTTATTGGGTTCCTGTTCGCTTTTTTCTGAGACTGATTTTTCGCTCGGTTCAAGATCGTCTGGCTGAGACGTTTCAGCATTTTCAGCTGCCTTCTTCTCATTTTCTTTGCGAGTCCGGGTCACTCTGTCGGAACTGCGACGAACCTTGGAGCTGCGTTTCGCCCGAGGGTTGGACGGCTCGTCCTTCTTTGCTGCCTCTTTTTCTTTATCTTCGAGCGGGTCCGAAACGACGACTTCTGCCCTTGCAGGGGGGCTCTCGGGAAGAGGTTCGTCAGACCTCTTTACGGGCTTTTGGGCGGCCTCTGCGATTGTCTCTGCCGGTGGCGGCTCTTCCTTCGTTGAGGTCGTTGCCTTCGGAATCACCTCTATGATCGTGCCGACCGAATTCACACGGACATTCGACTGCGTTTCTGACTCTACTTTCGGTAAGCCAGGAACTTCGTCCAGGGCCTTCGAAGCGACGAAACTTCCAGCGAACTTGATCCGGTAACTGGCTTCTTCGTCGCCGGGCGTTCGTCCCGAGATTCTAAGCAATATAGTTTCGGGCTTTCGCAAATAGATCACCCGGCCGGTTTCCGAACCGGAAGCGTCGGCGTACATCACCATCTTGGTTAGCGGTCGTAGGCCCGGCATGACGTATACATCGACATCTCCGGAAAAATTCGTTGTCTGAACGTTGATGAAAAGATCGCCTTGCCCACCGCCGAAGGTGTAGAAATGAGACGTGAGGCGGGCATCCCCGACATCTCGCGCCTTGATCGTACTCGAGACTTCATTATTACGTACAGGAGTCGGGAAATTCTGGTCCGTTGACTGAGCAGCCAGCGACGAGACGAATAACGCGATCAACAGATTAGCGATGGTGCCAAGCGTCAGTTTTCGCATTTTGTTCGGCATTCTCAGTTAAGTTCCTTGCGAAGGTGCACGAGACGCGATGTGTCCTTGTATCCGAGGCCCGAATGTCCGGCGAGGCTTTGGTCGTCCTCGGTCTCAACATCAGATGCCATTTCGGTGCAGCCCCTCTGCGGGGCCCATTTCTCAGCTGCGGAAACAAGTTCCCTGCCGATCCCATCACGCCGATGCGGCCCCTCTACGAACCACCCTTCGATGTAGCCAACCTGATCCGTTTTACAGTCCCCGGTGAAGCGACGGATGCTGGCCTCCAGAAAGCCAACCACCTGCCAACTGCCAACTTCAGCCACTAGCACAAGTTGGGTTTCCGGGTGGTCTAGGATGTCCAGCATTTCGCTCCTGTGTTCCTGTTCGTCGCTGGCGTCCCAAAGAGCCTTCCGCAATCGGAGTCATTCATTCAATTCATTCTCACCACGCGATCGGACGGCGAGGTCGTT
>JAEZJR010000303.1 GCA_023415725.1 Acidobacteriota bacterium | reverse complement strand
CACATTCTTGGTGCTCTTGTCCTTGACGGTGACCACGTCGCCGACCTTCACCTGGAACGAGGGGATGTCCACCTTGCGGCCGTTCACCTCGATGTGCCCGTGGTTGACGATCTGACGGGCCTGGCGGCGCGACGTCGAGAAACCGGCGCGGTACACGACGTTGTCGAGCCTGCGCTCGAGCATGAACAGGAGGTTCTCACCCGTGACGCCCTTTTGACGGAGCGCCTTTTCGAAATAGTTGCGAAACTGTTTCTCGAGAATGAAGTAAATACGCTTTACTTTCTGCTTTTCGCGGAGCTGCTGGCCGTAGCCGGCGAGCATTTTGCGGCGGGCGGCACCGTGCTGCCCCGGAGGGTTGGTTCCCCGCTTCTCGATCGGGCAGGAAGGCTTGAAGCACTTGTCGCCCTTAAGGAATAATTTTCCACCTTCGCGGCGGCACAGCCGGCACACCGCTTCTCTGTATCTAGCCATAGTAGTGTTTTCGCTTTCGGCGAAGATGGTCTCGGGCTAGCAGTCTAGCAATCTATACCCGCTGATCATCTTCCCGAATAAGTTTACAGGAAGCTCTCGCCCCCCTTCTTCCTTTAGATATATGGGGTCGACGACCTGATCACCGACCCGAGATCCAAATTCAAATATCAGACGCGTCGGCGCTTCGGCGGGCGGCAGCCGTTGTGCGGGATCGGCGTGGTGTCGCGGATCGAGTTCACACGGATGCCTGCCTGAGCGATAGCACGGATGGCCGATTCACGCCCGCCGCCGGGCCCTTTGACACGAACATCGACCTCACGCATGCCGGCTTCAGCCGCCTTACGCGCGACCTCGCCGGCCGCCTGCTGTGCCGCGAAGGGCGTGCCCTTACGCGAACCGCGGAAGCCGCGCGCACCCGACGAAGACTGGGCAACGAGGTTGCCCTGGGTGTCGGTGATCGAGATCAGCGTATTGTTGAACGATGCCGCGATGTGCACTATCCCGTAAGGGATGTTCTTACGCTCCTTCTTCTTGAAGGCCTTTTTCTTTCCTGCTGCTGGTGCTTTTGCCATTTCAGTATTCAGTGGTCTGTGGCCAGTGGTCGGTCAGGAACTGACCGCCGGCCACGATTAACTATTTCTTGCCTGGTGCCTTCTTCTTAGCGACGGCGGCCTTACGCGGCCCCTTGCGGGTGCGGGCGTTCGTCGAGGTGCGCTGCCCGCGAACAGGCAGGCTGCGGCGGTGGCGAAGCCCGCGGTAGCAGCCGATATCCATCAGGCGCTTGATGTCCATCTGGACGCGCTTGCGGAGGTCGCCCTCGATCTCGCCTTCCTGATCGAGGACGGCGCGGATCTTGTTCAATTCGTCTTCGTTAAGGTCGCGGATCTTGGCTGCGCCGTCGACCCCGGCCTTGCCGAGGATATCCGTCGCGCGAGCCCTTCCGACGCCGTAAATGTACGTCAAACCAATTTCTGCCCTTTTGTTGGGCGGCAAATCAACACCTGCTACACGAGCCATATCTTCTCCTGAACCTTATCCCTGACGCTGTTTGTGCTTCGGATTATCGCAGATCACACGCACCACACCTTTACGGTGGATGATCTTGCATTTATCACAGATCTTTTTGACTGATGGACGTACTTTCATAACAATTACCGCCTTTATTTGTACCTATACGTAATGCGGCCACGCTTGAGGTCGTAGGGCGAGAGCCCCACCAGGAACTTGTCGCCGGGAAGAATGCGTATGACATTCTTCCATATTTTGCCCGAGATACGTGCCTGCACCTCGTGCATGTTTTGGTCCACCGCGACCTCGGGCGTCGTGTTCTGAAGTGTTTCGAGAACCGTTGTGGTCGCCCCGGTAGCTTCCTATTCAGACCTAAAATCTAAAGGCCAACCGCTACATAGTTGGACAAACTTCTAATGTTAATCGCTTTATCGCGATTTTTCAAGTTCAGACAGAGGCTTTCGCGGCGGAGGCCTGCCCGAGTTCCTTTTTCTGTTCCTTCGTCAAGGTCAGAATTTCCGGCCCGTTCGGCGTAACTGCGATCGTGTGCTCCGCGTGGGCGGAAGGCTTTCCATCCTTCGTCACCACCGTCCATTTGTCCTCAAGCGTGCGCGTTTCGTGCGTGCCGATATTAAGCATCGGCTCGATCGCGAAGCAATAACCTGCACGAATACGTTCGCGAGTGCCCGCGCGACCATAATTCGGGATCTGAGGCGCCTCGTGCATCGAGCGGCCGATGCCGTGCCCGGTGTAATCACGGACGATCCCGTAGCCGTGCTTCTCCGCATGAGCCTGAATGGCGGCGCCTATATCGCCGACGCGATTATTCGGACGGCACTTCTCGATCCCAAGCGCCAGGCATTCCTCGGTGACCCGTATCAATTGCTTCAATTCGTCATTGACCTCGCCGACAGGCACCGTAATTGCGGTATCGCCGACGAACCCTTGAAGCGTACAGGCCATATCGAGCGAGATTATATCGCCCTCTTTTAGCGGCGTGTCGCTGGAAAAGCCGTGAACGATCTGATCATTGGCCGAGGCGCAGATGGCAAATGGGAAAGGGACCATGCCGTGCGGTTTGTATCCGATGAAGGTCGGGATAGCACCGGCATCGCGCATCATTTTTTCGGCGGCGGCATTCAGTTCGAGAGTCGTCACGCCAGGGACGACCATCGACCGCAGAGTTTCGCGCACTTCAGCGATAAGTTCGCCGACAGCCCGCATCTTCTCAAGGTCTTTTTGCGATTTCGCGATGATCATCCGTTTTCCGAAAAGGATCGATGTAGTGAGGCTCAAGGCCCCGGCCAGTTTCGATCCGCTCAACATTCCCTATATCAAATTAGCTTGTCCAGCTCCGCGTAGATCTGCTCCACCTCACCGCGGCCATCAACTTTCTGCAGCCGCCCGGTCTTCTGGTAATAATCGAGGAGCGGCTTGGTCACCTCGTCGTACGTGGCCAGCCTTGTCGAGACGCTTTCCTCGTTGTCATCTGCCCGGTGCGTCAGCACCGCGTCCGGGTGCAGGTCACACTTGCCTTCTATTTTTGGCGGCTTCGAATAGATATTATATATCTCGCCGCAAACCGGGCATGTACGACGTCCCGTTAGGCGTCGCATTAGTTCGTCCCGGGGGACATCCACCTCGATCGCCTGGATCACCTTGGTCTGCTCGGCTGCGAGATCTTCGAGCTGTTCCGCTTGAACGGGGGTCCGTGGGTAACCGTCAAGAATATAACCGTTGCGGCAATCATCCCGTGAGGTCCGTTCCTGCACTATCCGGTAAGTTATGTCGTCGGAGATAAGTCGCCCTTCGGCCATTATCTCCTGCACCTCACGGGCGAGTGGCGTATCCAGCGATCTCATCTCGCGGAACATATCCCCGGTCGAGATCTGTGGGACACCTCGGCGTTCCTGAAGAAGCCGGGCCTGGGTTCCCTTCCCCGCTCCCGGGGCACCGATCAGTACGATGATCTTGTTCATTGCAACCTTACAGCCACAGAGCACACAGAGCGTTTAGAGAAGACGATTCTCAAAGACCTCTGTGTGCTCTATGGCGAAGAGAAAGCCTAAGCCCTTCGGCCGCGCAGCCTCGAACCGGCCCCAAGGAAACCTTCGTAGTTCCTCATTACGAGTTGAGCCTCGATCTGTGCCACGGTGTCCATCGCCACGCCGACGATGATGAGCAGCGAGGTTCCACCGAAGAAGAACTGATAGCCCAAACCGGTCGGGATCCAGCTCAGACCGGGCGTTGCCGTAAGGAACGCGTCGAGCCGGTCGCCGATGAACGGAAGCCTTGCCACCTTGAAACCGCTTAGCAGGATCTGCGGCACGAAAGCGACGAACGCGAGGTAAAGAGCACCCACCGTGGTAAGCCTGGTCAGGATCGAGTTGAGATATTCAGCCGTCGGTGCACCGGGACGGATCCCGGCGACGAAACCGCCGTGCTTGCGAAGATTATCCGCCACCTCATCGGTGTTGAACACGATCGTGATGTAAAAGAACGTGAATATTACGATCAGGCTGAGAAATACAAGTTCGTAATAGGGATCGCCCCCGTGGAATTGCTGGAAGAACGCGAAGATCTGGGCCCACGCGGAAGTCGTATCCCCCTGAGCCGGCGGGAACGCCGCGAACAAGGTCTGCGGCATCGCCAACACGGACGAAGCAAAGATGACCGGGATGACGCCGCCCATGTTTATCTTTAGCGGTAGGCTCGTCTCCTGGCCGCGGAAAGTCTGCCCGCCGACACGGCGACTCGCATAAGTGATCGCGATCTTGCGGCGTGCGGACTCAACATAGACGATCAAAGCGATCAGAGCGATCAGCACGGCGACAAGGAACAGCACGCCAAGCGTCTGCATCGCATCGCCTGCTCCGACACGGCTCGAAACCTGCAGGACCGCATTCGGCATCCCGATCACGATACCTGCGAAGATCAGAAGCGAAATACCATTTCCAACGCCGCGCTCTGTGATTTGTTCACCGAGCCACATAACGAAGATGGTGCCGGTCGTCAGCGTGACGACGATCATCAGAGTCGCGGACCATGTGTCGGAGATAACACCGTTACGGCTAAGCCACGTAGCGACGAAGAATGTCTGGACCGCGCAAAGGACCACCGTAAGATAACGGGTCCACTGGTTTAGTTTCTGCCGGCCGACCTCTCCCTCCTCCTGGATCTTTTTGACCGCAGGGGAAAGGACGGGCATCAACTGCATTATGATGGACGCCGTGATATAGGGGGTGACACCGAGCGCGAATACCGAGATCGTGCGGAAGTTTCCGCCCGAGAAGAGATCAAGGACGCCCAAGAGCGTTCCGGCCACGTCGTTCCAGACGCGCTCTAGCTGGTCCTTATTTATACCGGGTGCCGCGACGTGAGCGCCGAACCGGTAGATCGCCAACATGCCGAGGGTAAACAAGATCCTGGTGCGGAGCTCCGGGATCTTGAACATGTTCTGAACGGCGTTTAGAAACTTCTCCATATAATTCCTTGTTCAGAGAGCAGGCTTTAGCGTGTTTTCCGTCGCCGCCGATGGTTCGCGGCTACTTTTACCAGCTAAAGCTGGAACTCTAAACCTACGCTACCGCTTCGGCGGCCTTGACGATCTCGGTCGCGGTGCCTCCGGCCTTCTCGATCTTTTCCTTCGCGGCCTTCGTGAAGCGGTGTGCGGAGATCTTCAGCTCTTTGGTCAAATCACCGCTGCCCAGGATCACGAGGTCGTGCTTGGCCTTTTTGATCAGACCGCGCTCGTGCAGGATCTCAGGGGTGACCTCGTCGCCGGCGTTGAAGCTGGCTTCGATCTTGGCGAGGCTGATCTCGATCCACTGCTTCTTGAATATGTTCGTGAACCCACGCTTCGGGAGCCGGCGTTGGAGCGGCATCTGTCCGCCCTCGAAACCGGGACGGCTGCTGTAACCGGAACGCGATTTCTGCCCTTTGTGTCCGCGGCCGGAAGTCTTGCCCAGGCCGGAACCGGGGCCTCGGCCGACGCGCTTCTTCTTATGGGTCGAACCGGGAGCGGGCTTCAGGTTGTTCAATGAAAGTGCCATGATTTTGTACTTATTAAGTCGAACGTAATTCGTCGTTCGTTGCTGCTTTTTACAGCATTGCCTTTCGGCGTAAACCTTAGGGTATTACGACAAAAGGCAACGGACAACCGATCACGAACTAATCTACGATCCGCAAAAGATGCGGGACCTTCGCAACGATGCCGCGCATCGGCGGGGTGTCCGGTCGGGTCACCGTCTGGTTCAACTTAGTGATGCCGAGGCTCTTAACGATCTGCTTCTGCGACTTCGCGTAGCCGATCGAGCTGCGGTAATACTGGATCGTGATGGTACCGCCGGCCGTGTTCTCTTCTTTCTTTGCCATGATCTTTGGTACGACAGACTGTCAGTCTGTCGGAACGGACAGGCTATCGGCCTATCCTAAACTAGCTCATCAACCTGCTTGCCACGCAAGCGAGCGACTTCCATCGGGTCCTTCATCCGAAGCAGCCCGTCAAAGGTGGCGCGAATGACGTTGTGATTGTTGCTCGAGCCGAGGATCTTCGTCCTAACGTTGTGGACGCCAAGTGCCTGGAGCACCAGTCGGACCGCGCCGCCGGCGATAACGCCGGTACCTTCGGCGGCGGGCTTCAGGAGCACGCGGCCTGCGCCATATTCGCCAATGATCTCGTGCGGAAGGGTGCCCTCGATCAGCGGTACACGGATAAGGCTGTTCTTTGCCGCCTCTACCGCTTTCTTGATCGCGTTCGGGACTTCTTTCGCCTTTCCGGTTCCGAAGCCGACGTGGCCGGCCTCGTCGCCGACGACCACGAGAGCCGCGAACGACATGTTCTTACCGCCCTTAACGACTTTCGTCACGCGGTTGATCGAGATCAACTGGTCCTTAAGGATAAGACCGCTCGGAGAAATTCTCTGTTTAGCTTTCATTACCGTTCTCTTGTGCTCCTGCTCCGTTGCCTTCGGCAGCCGTCTCACCCTTATTCAGGCCCGCCTCGCGAGACGCGTCGATCAATGCCTTGACGCGGCCGTGATAAACGTAACCACCGCGATCGAAGACGACGTGGCTGATGCCAGCGGCGATCGCACGCTCGGCGATGGCTCGGCCGATCCGCTGAGCGGCTTCGATGTTGCCGCCCGTCGCACCCGCGAGGTCCTTTTCGGTGGTCGAGGCCGTCGCCAGGGTCTTACCCTGTTCGTCGTCGATCACCTGTGCATAGATGTGATTAAGGCTGCGATACACCGCAAGTCTCGGCCTCTCGGTCGTGCCGCGGACTTTCTTGCGGATGCGGCCGTGGACCGCCCGGCGGATGTCTGCTCTTCTATTCTGTGCCATATTCGTTTTGCGGGCGATGGTCCAGCCGTCCCAGGCAATTCATCGCTCATTTGGTCTAATTACTACTTACCGGTCTTTCCGGGCTTCAGCTTGTAGAACTTGTCGGCGTATCGAACGCCCTTACCCTTATATGCGTCAGGCTTGCGGAGGCGGTTCAGTTCGGCCGCGACCTGCCCGAGGCGCTGTTTGTCGATGCCCGTGAGCGTAAGGGTCAACTGGTACTGATTGATGGACGTCTTTGTATTTACACGCTCAGCCTTGGCTTCGATCCCTTCGGGCAGTTGATACTCGATCGGGTGCGAATAGCCAAGCGCGAAGACGATCTTCTTGCCCTGGACGTCAGCCTTGTAGCCGACACCTACCACGTCCAGTTCCTTCTTGAACCCTTCGGTGACACCGACCACGGCGTTGTTCGCCAATGCACGTGCCAGACCGTGGAACGCCGCATCGTCCTCATTATGACGCTCGGCGACGAGGCTACCTTCCTCCTGCTTGAAGGTGATGCCCTGCGGGATCGGGGTATTAAGGGTGCCTTTCGGTCCTTTAACTTCAATTTGCGAATCCCCGATCGTAACGGTCACCCCTGCGGGGATGGCGATCGGCTTTTTTCCTACTCGTGACATACTTTTATCGGATTGGCTGGCTCGTGCTCAGCGGCCCGCGCCCTTCATCCTAATTATTCCTTAATAGACTACTGCGAGGATCTCTCCGCCGACGTTTTCTTTTCGTGCCTTCTTTCCGCTCATCAACCCCTGCGAAGTGGAGATGATGTTCACGCCGTAGCCGCCGAGCACCTTCGGGATCTCGCCTGCGCCTACGTAAACGCGGCGGCCGGGGCGGGAAACACGGGAAAGATGCGTGATCGACGATGTTCCTTTCGCATCGT
>JAEZJR010000299.1 GCA_023415725.1 Acidobacteriota bacterium | reverse complement strand
GTGAAGCCTCCCATCCGCCTCGCTTCCTTCTTATCGAGGAAGCTGAGCGGATCGAAATCCTTCACCTCGCAAGCGAATTTGACCGGAAATTTCTCGGTATCGAACTTCTTGATGTAATCGGCGCCGTTCGCGCTGTTCATCAGGGCGTTCCACGCCGTGGGCACGTCGTTTCCGACGGCGGTCACCAATCCGAGCCCGGTTACTACAACTCTTCTTTTCATACGTTAAGAGTGCGGGCTTCCGCCCGGCTAAAGCGCGGTGAACCGCACACTCTGAACACTAACCCTTATGCTGCTCGACGTAGGCGTAAGCGTCACGCACCGCCTGGATCTTTTCTGCGTCCTCGTCAGGGATCTCGATGTCGAACTCCTCTTCGAAGCGCATCACGAGTTCCACCAGGTCGAGCGAGTCCGCACCTAGGTCCTCGATGAAACGGGCATTTTCCGTGACTTCCGCTTCGTCGACACCCAATTCATCAACGATGATCTGTTTGATCTTATCCTGAACTTCCGACATAGTCTCTCCTCTCTAAATTGATTCTAAAGTGCTCTTTAAGCTTTCCGAATTCTCGACGTTCAAACAGCGAACATCGCGGTTTATTTGCCTTACCAATCCTGATAGAACTTTACCCGCCCCGACCTCGATCGCTGTGTCGACGCCTTCCGCAACGAGTCGTTCGATGCTCTGGAGCCATCTGACCGGAGACGATACCTGCCGGGTCAGAGCATCGCAAACGCGGGCCTCATTGGAATTTACCTCGGCGTCCACGTTTTGGACGATCGGGAACGAGAACTTTCCGTAGCTTAGCGCCTCTAGGTCCACGGCTAGACGCTCCTGCGCGGGCATCATCAAAGCGCAATGGAACGGTGCGGATACGTTCAGCTTGACGGCTCTTTTAGCCCCTCGTTCTTTCAATAACTCACACGCCCGATCGACCGCATCGGCGTCGCCCGCGATCACAACCTGCGACGGCGAATTGATGTTCGCCGGCCTGCAGACGTTCCCGTCAGCGGCGTCCGCACAGGCTTGTTCGATCTTTGCGAGATCAACTCCCAGGATCGCGGCCATGGCCCCGACCCCGACCGGGACAGCCTCCTGCATGTATGTTCCGCGTTTACGCACCGTGCGGACCGCATCCGCAAAGTCAAGCACGCCCGCAGCGACCAATGCTGAATACTCTCCAAGGCTGTGCCCCGCAACGAAATCAGGCCTTGCAAAGCCCTCTGATTCCATTGCACGATATGCGGCGACGGACGTCGTCAATATCGCCGGTTGCGTGTTCGCCGTCAGAGCCAGGTCTTCTTCGGTTCCAGAGAAACACATCTCCGAAAGCGGAAAACCTAATGCCTCATCCGCCTGCTCAAATACTTCCCGAGCGGCAGCGAAATTATCAAATAAATCTTTCCCCATCCCGACAGCCTGGCTGCCCTGTCCGGGAAATATGAAAGCGATCTTTGCCATCCCTATGCAAGAACCCGCGTCTAACGGTATACGATCCCGAACGCGGTTAAGACCGACGGCTTTGGCCTACGATCCAAGATTCAAATTCGGAAATCTAAAAACGAATGACCGTTCCACCCCAGGTCACGCCGCCGCCGAAAGCGGTCAGCAAAACAAGGCTGCCTTCTTTGATGCGGCCGGACTCGATGCATTCGTCCATCGCGATCGGTATCGACGCGGACGAAGTGTTACCGTGAAACGCTATATTCGAATAAACTTTCTCTTCCGGCACGCCAAGCCTGGAAGCAACAGCGTCCGTGATCCGCTGGTTGGCCTGATGCGGAATTACTATATCCACATCGTCCACCGTGTAACCGGCCCTCTCCAGCATCTCAGCCGAAATATCCGCCATCGAGCGCACCGCAACCTTGAAGAGCTCATTGCCCTTCATCTTGAAGAAGTGCATTCGGTTGTCGATGGTGTCGTGAGTTGTGCCAAGCTTGGTACCCCCGCCCGGAGCAAAGAGTTGCTCCTCGTACCGGCCGTCGGATTTGATCTTGGTGGCGAGGATCCCCTTACCTTCCGGCACCGGCCCGAGCACCGCAGCCCCGGCTCCATCGCCGAAGATCACGCAAGTGCCGCGATCGGTGTAATCGACGTACTTCGTCAGCACCTCGGCCCCGATCACAAGAGCGTACTTGATCTGCCCTGTGCGGATCATCGACTCCACCATCGTGACGCCGTAGATGAATCCGGAACAAGCCGCGAAAACGTCCATCCCGGCAGCGTTCACCGCTCCGAGCTGTGCCTGTATCAAGGCACCGGTCGAGGGCATGATCTGATCAGGGGTGGTTGTCGCGCAGACGATTATGTCGATGTCTTCAGGCTTCAGCCCGGCACGCTCGAGCGCCTGCTTCGCCGCGGCCGTGCCGAACATCGAGGTGTACTCGTTCTCGGCCGCCTTATGACGCTGCTTGATGCCCGTGCGCGTAGTTATCCATTCATCGGAGGTTTCGACGATCTTCTCCAGGTCGGCATTTGTCAAAATGCCCTCCGGATAAGAGTGCCCCATCCCGATGATACCCGCGTTCGTTTGAGTCATTGAGTGAAATTAGAACCTAATCGTTT
>JAEZJR010000281.1 GCA_023415725.1 Acidobacteriota bacterium | reverse complement strand
CTTCTGGACAACGTCGGATATGAACGCGTACCGCGAGAATATTTTTGCATTGGCCCCTTCGGCGTCTTTCGCTATCTCCGGGACCTCCCTCGGCATCGCTATCGCCTCGGCGACCTTATCGGCAAGTTCGTCAATGCCGCGACCTTCCGAAGCGTCGACAGCCACGACGGGCACCTTCAGTAACTTGGAAAGCCGCTGAACATCGATCTCGTGCTTCTGCTTTTCGAAAATATCGATCATCGTCAGTGCGACGACGACCGGCACACCGAATTCGAAAAGCTGCGTCACCAGGTAGAGGTTCCGCTCCAGGTTCGTCGCGTCGACCACTGCGATCACCGCATCCGGTTTCCCGACCCCATCCACTTTGCCAAGTAGAACGTCGCTCGCGATCTGTTCGTCCAGCGACGTGGCGTCAAGGCTGTAAAGTCCCGGCAGGTCGATCAGTTCAGCCCTCTTACCATCGGAGTGCCACACGCCGACCTTGCGCTCCACGGTGACGCCCGGATAATTCGCTACTTTTTGATTGAGGCCCGTTAGGGCATTAAAGAGGGTGGTCTTACCTGCGTTCGGATTACCGGCGAGGGCCACCGTTAGCTGCCCCGCAGTAGATTTTGAGGATGCGTCTTTCATTTGCCGAGGGTGGAATCGAACAACGTGGGAGAAGACGCTGGATCAGAATGTGACTTCAACGGACTCGGCTTCGTTGCGACGAACTGCCAAACTGTAGCCGCGAACGCGGATCTCGATCGGGTCGTCGAACGGCGCCGCTTTAACGACCTTAATGGCCGTTCCGGGCACCACGCCCATCTCCATCAGCCGTTTCGAAACGACGTCCTGCCCGTGCACGGCCACGACGCTGGCGCTCTTGCCTATCTCGAGTTTATTTAGCGTTACGTTGATTCTTGCGCTCATTTCTTTGGCTTGGTTTCCCAAAGTACGTTGATGATCATCCATACCCATTGAACTTGCCGACGTGCATGTAATCGACCCAGTCCCTCATTTCGAGTTTGACCGTGGCCGCGCCGCCCATCGTGTCCAGGATCGTCACGTCCTTTTGCTGCTCTTCCTTCGGGGTCTGCTTTCCTGACCCGGCTCGGGTTCCTTGGATCAGCGACAATGCACTCATCTGCCCAAGTCCGCTTTGTCCCTGCGGGTTCGTTCGGACTATCCGTTTCGCAAGGTCGGGATGAAGGGCACTTTCCATCTTTTCGGCGTTCCCCTCATACCAGCCTTCGGCGTAATTGAGTGCGGTCCGCTTTATCGCTTCCCGGTCGATATCTGTCTGTCCCGATACCGAAATAGCTGCTGCAAATATCAAAAAAAGAAATGCGGTGAACATTCTCATTTCCTATCCTCCACTATAGTCTAATTGAAAACCGATTTCAATTTCATTTTAGAGATTTATTGAATCATCGGCTCGCCTTTCATACGTGCTATTGCGGAGAAATGTTTGAAACGGAAACAAGGTCGGCCTGATACGAACCGACAGAGAAACGCAGAGGAACGCGCCGCCCGTCCACGCTGAGCCATATTTTCAGGTTCAGAGCGTCAAGCTGCGGGTTATCAGTAGTGACGGAGACCGGCTGTGCAAGCACTTTTGCCCCGTTCACCTCGATCGATTCCTCGCTGGCGGGGCGAAGTTTGAAAATATACGGCTGGGTATCCCAGAAGACGGCAACTCGCGTGTCGTTGACCGGGTTATCGCGAGTTTTGCTCATCCTGAGGTTAAACGAACGCATCGCATAGATGAGCGACAGGATGCTGTGCGTGCCGACCGGAGCATCGACCCGGTTGTTCCCTTTATAGGTGATCGATCCGGTACGAGAATCGAATATCGAAGTTTGATTCAGCGAGCTGAGCGGCCCCTGGAGTTTGATGTCGATCTGCCGCGGAGCAAGGCTTTCGGGATCAACGAGGGCGGTGACCGAATCGTTTAGCTGCATCACGGGATTTCCCGGTGCCGCATTCGTCACCGACGCCGCGAGCACAAGGGTGTCCCGTCCGCCGATGTTCTTCCTCTCCCTAGCGCGCATCACGAAAGTGCCGACTGCCCTTCCGCCCGCGGTCACCCTGTATTCGAGAGCTTCACCAAGTTGAAACGACAGGTCTCCCTGCAACGGTTCGTTGTCGACGTACGGTTCCGGCGTGCGGACCGGTGTTGGCGTCGGCATCGGCGGGATTGCCGGAGCAGGCGTCGGGGTTGGCGTCACCTCCGGTTCGGGCAGCAGCGTCTGGATGCTGGCCACTACGGCTCTCATCTCGTTTCGTTTCGAACGCAGCTTGATCACCGCCGGGATCCTCGCCTCGTCGTTCGAGAGGTTCACCGTCACTTCCCTGAATCCGAGTTCCTTGAAGTAATCGCTTTGGACCCAAACGATAGAAGTATCAAAATCCCCGGCCGGGGTCTTGACGGTTTCAGTTCCCTTTGGCGCGAAGGTGACTGTATAGATCCGGCCGTTTTCGAAAATATTTGCGCTTCCCGTACCACCGGACTGCCGGACCTTGTAAAGCAAGGTCAACAGGTCAAAATTGGTGGTCGGTTCCTTCAGATAGTCGCTCACGGTTTCAGACGGCATGCCATCCGGGTTGCGAACCACCTTGGAATACAGCGGGAGCCCTGTCGCCGGATCGGCAAATACCGTTCTCGACTCGTCCACTTCAAAAAACGCGGCACTGACTAGATTCAACGTCCGCAATTTCGACTTCAGCTCCACCGCGTCCTTGCCCGCGAGTGCTCCCCGCGATGCCACATAATGCTCCGCGTAGGCGACATCACTGTATTTATCGAACCAGATCGAATATGTGATCCGCTCGCCCACGCGAAAAGCCGTCGGTGCCGTGCCGTTTGACTGGGCTTGGGCGCCACCTGCGGCCACGAACATAAGAGCGGCCAGGAAAGCCAAGGCGTACAGGAATCGGTATGAGCGGCGGTCGGTCACTGGATGTAAGGGTATCGGCTGGGATTAAGTCTTGGGCTAGATCCCGTCGGAAATCTCTTTAATTATATTTTCTACGGCTTCAACACGGTCGC
>JAEZJR010000274.1 GCA_023415725.1 Acidobacteriota bacterium | reverse complement strand
GTGCAGGAAGTTCGTTCTTTGCTAGCCGCAGCCGGGGACAAAGCCGACCCGTGACCAATTTTAAAAAAGAACACTATGACTACGAGCAATCACTGGACCAATTTCCAAATGCCTAGCCGGCTGAATGTGGAGACCGAAACGCTCACCGATCGTTACGGTAAATTCTACGCCCAGCCGTTCGAGCGCGGATTCGGCACCACCATCGGTAACTCGATCCGCCGGGCATTGCTGTCCTCGATCGAAGGGGCCGCCGTCACCGCAGTAAAGATCGAGGGCGTCGAGCACGAATTCTCTCCGATCCCGGGCGTCGTTGAGGACGCCACCGACGTGATCCTCAATCTCAAGCAGATCCCGTTCAAGCTTAACGGCTCCGGTCCGAAGACGCTCACCATCTCCAAGAAGGGCAAGGGCGAAGTGACCAGCGGCGACATAGAGGCCGACGGCGACGTCGAGATCCTCGATCAGAGCATCCACATCGCGACGATCAGCGGCTCGGGCAGCTTCAACGTCGAGATGCGCCTCAAGCGCGGTCGCGGTTATGTCTCGGCGGAATTCAACAACGACGAGGACCTTTCCGTCGGGTACATCCCGGTCGATTCCGTCCACACGCCGATCAAGAAGGTCAACTACACGGTCGACAAGACCCGTCAGGGTTCCAACACCGAGTTCGACAAGCTCATCCTTGAGGTGTGGACCGATGGCTCCGTCGCTCCTGAAGATTCGATCGGCCTCGCTGCGAAATTGGTGAAGGACCATATGTCCATCTTCATCAACTTCGAGGAAGAGGAAGAAGAATACAAATACGAGGACATCGCTCGGCCGCCGCTGATGCGCAACGACCTGCTCGACAAGCCGGTCGACGAACTCGAGCTTTCCGTTCGCTCGTACAACTGCCTGAAGAACGCCGATATCCGCTCCATCCGCGACCTCATCAAGCGGAGCGAGAAGGACATGCTCCACACGAAGAACTTCGGCAAGAAGTCGCTCACCGAGATCAAGGACCTGCTCCACGGGATGGGGCTCGATTTCGGAATGGAATTTGACGAGCAGGGCAATCCGATCCCCGGATCGGGCGGGCGAGACATGGACTAAGAATTAGTCTAGGAAGTCTGGAAGGCCGGGAAGTCTGGCAAGTCGTTTCTGGCCCGGACTTCCAAGACTGACATGACTTCCCTGACTTCCAAGACTGACATGAGACATTTAAAGGCACATCGTAAATTGGGCAGGACAACGGAGCATCGGATGTCGATGCTCAGGAACCTCGCGACCTCGCTGATCAACGCGGACAAGGATTACATCGTCACGACAGTACCGAAGGCGAAGGAACTTCGCCCGTTCGTCGAAAAGGCGATCACGCTCGCGAAGAAGGCTCAGTCGCTTGACGGCGACGGAGCTAAGACCCAGGAGGTTCACCTCCGCCGCCAGGCTGCTCGTTACTTCCACGCGGGCAACAGCACCTTCAAGATCGCCCAGAGCCGCTTCCGCGGAAAGAAGGGCGAGGCGAAGGACCCGATCGAACGTACCGCCGGCGTCAAGGCCGTGCAGCGTCTGTTCGGCGAACTCGGACCGCGATATAAAGATCGTAACGGCGGCTACACCCGCATCATCAGGCTCGGCCGCCGCAGTGGAGACAACGCCGAGATGGCTGTTATCGAATTGGTCGACAACCCCCGCGAACTTGCCGCGAAAGGCTAGTGAACGGACAGGAGGATGATCACGATGGGTGAAACGAGCGCTTCTGCGGAAGCGAAAGAGAAACCGGCCGGCAAGAGCAAGTCGAAAAAACAGGCTGTTGATGCTTCGTTCAACATGGACGAACTTCGCGAGCTTGCGGAACTCGTCAACGAGCACGGGTTCACCGATTTCGAGTTCGAGAATGAGAACATTCGCGTGCGTCTGAGCAAACAGGTGAACGCTCCGGTCTTCGCGGCTCCGGTGCAGCAGGCAGTGGCTCCGCAGCAAGCGGCACCCGCACACGCCGCTCCGGCTGCTTCTGAAGCCCCCGCAGCTGCGGTGGATGTGGACGCGAATCTCTACAAGATCACCTCTCCGATCGTCGACACGTTCTATCGGTCACCTTCGCCTGAAAAGCCGCCCTACGTATCCGAGGGCAGCACCGTCTCACCGGAAACCGTCGTCTGCATCGTCGAAGCGATGAAGCTGATGAACGAGATCCAGGCGGAAACCAGCGGAGAGATCGTCAAGATCTACGTCGAGAACGGCCAACCCGTCGAGTATGGCCAGCCGCTTTTCGGTATCAAAAAGTGATTCACCGCAAAGACGCGGAGACGCAGAGAGAATATTAAGAGAATCTCGAGCCGCCACGGCACCTGATCCTTTTCGCAAATTTCCCTCAGCGCCTCTGCGTCTTTGTGGTTAGGACCAAATGGCAACACGCGAAATTCGCAAAATTCTGATCGCGAACCGGGGCGAGATCGCTAACCGGATCATCTGGACCTGCAAGGAAATGGGGATCCAGACGGTCGCCGTGCATTCCGAAGCGGACAGGGAAGCCCTGCACGTTCGGTTCGCGGACGAGGCCGTATGCATCGGTGCTGCTCCATCCGCTCAGAGCTACCTCAACATCCCCGCGATCATCAGCGCCGCTGAGATCACGAACGTGGACGCGATCCATCCCGGCTACGGGTTCCTGGCTGAATCGGCGACCTTTGCCCGCATCTGCGACGACTGCAACATCAAGTTCATCGGCCCGAACGCCGATGTGATCGCGATGATGGGCGACAAGGTCGAGGCCCGCAGGACGATGCAGGCTGCCGGCGTTCCGATCCTGCCCGGCAGCCCTGATCCGATCGAACACGCCGATGACGCGGTCGCTCTCGCTCGTGAGATCGGGTTCCCTGTGATCATCAAAGCAGCGGCCGGCGGCGGCGGACGAGGAATGCGGATCGTTCGCTCCGAATCCGAACTCAGGGGCAACCTTGAGACAGCACAGGCGGAGGCCCTCGCAGCGTTCAAGAACGGTTCCGTTTACATCGAGCGCTACATCGAGCGTCCACGCCACATTGAGATCCAGGTGCTTGCCGATGAGCACGGCAACTGCATCCACCTCGGCGAACGCGAGTGCTCCATCCAGCGCCGCCACCAAAAGCTTCTTGAGGAGGCCCCGTCTCCCGTCCTCACTCCAGAACAGCGTGAGGCGATGGGAGCCGTCGCCGTTAAAGCGTGCAAGGAGATCGGTTACTCCAGCGCGGGCACCTTCGAATTTCTGCTCGACGAGGACGGCAGCTTCTATTTCATGGAGATGAACACCCGAATCCAGGTGGAGCATCCCGTGACGGAGATGATCACGCTCGCTGATATCGTGAGGAACCAGATCCGCATCGCTTCCGGTGAGGACCTTCAGTACACGCAGGAAGAGGTGGTCTTCCGCGGACATTCGATCGAGTGCCGTATCAACGCGGAGGATCCCGTTAAGTTCACGCCGAGCCCTGGAAAGATCACGACGTTCAATCTCCCGGGCGGCCCCGGCGTTCGTGTCGATACAGCTGTTTATCCGGGCTACACCGTGCCGCCGTATTACGACTCGATGATAGCGAAATTGATCGTCCACGCTCGCACCCGTGAGGTTGCGATCGCACGAATGCAGAGAGCACTGGACCTGATGGTGGTCGAAGGGATCAAGACGACGATCCCGCTTCACAAAAAGATCATGGCCGACGAGAAATTCCGGAAGGGTGACTTCTCGACAAAGTTCATGGAAGAGTTCAAATACGAGGTAGATTGAATTGAAAAACCGCAGCTTTAGCGGTATCATTTCCCAAGTTTAACCAAAGTATTTTCAAGGGGTTAGATCAATAATTTTTCGCGGTTACCGGCGACCAAAGAAAGCCGGAGTTACTGCGAGCTAGGAGAGGCCGTTTAGGGCAATACAACATGGCAACAGCAAAAGAAGTAAAAGAACAGATCGTAGGTGATTACAAGACGCACGACAATGATAGCGGGTCGTCGCAGGTTCAGATCGCATTGCTCACGCAGCGCATCAACGAGCTCACCGAGCACTTCAAGGTGCACAAGAAAGACAACCACTCGCGTCGCGGGCTGCTCAAAATGGTCTCCCGTCGTCGTAAACTTCTGGATTACCTCAAGCGCCGCAATATCAACGAATATCACGCGATAATCGAGCGCCTCGGTCTCCGCAGGTAAAGTTAAAGATGGAACGCGGACCGGGCGTAACCGCACCGTCCGCTTTCCTCTTGTTCCGGCCTACTTCGGGCCGCACATAGTTCGTTCCACTCGAAGGTCTTGATGATGCCGGCTGAACGTGACAGCAAAAATTGGTTCATACAAAGAAGGGAACGACCCTGGCATTTGTGATTCATCATTAGCGGCAAGCGCTTCACGTAAAGGCGCCTGCCGCTTTTGTTATTAGGAAAAAAGATGGCAAGAAAGAAATATTTGAATGAATCGATCAAGGTTGGCGGCCGTGATCTGATCGTTGAAACCGGAAAGGTCGCCAAACAGGCCGATGGATCGGTAGTGGTCCGCTACGGCGATACCATGGTGCTGGTCACAGCCGTGAGCATGCGCCAGGCGAAAGAAGGACTCGACTTCTTCCCGCTCACCGTCGAATACCGTGAATCGAGCTACTCCGCCGGCCGCATCCCCGGCAACTACTTCCGCCGCGAGGGACGTCCGAGCGAAAAGGAGATCCTCACCTGCCGCCTGATCGACAGGCCGGTCCGCCCGCTCTTCCCGGAAGGCTACCGATTTGAAACTCAGATCGTCGGCACCGTGATCTCAGCCGATAGCGAAAACGACCCGGACATTGTCGCGATGACCGGTGCTTCCTGCGCTCTTTATCTCTCCGATATTCCGTTCGATAACCCGATCGCGGGGATCCGCATCGGCCTTATCGATGGCAAATACATCATCAATCCGACCTACGATCAACGCCGCGAGTCGGAACTGAACCTCATCGTAGCCGGCACGGAAGAAGCGATCTGCATGGTCGAGTGCGAGGCACAAGAGGTCGCCGAGAACATCATGGTCGAGGCCCTGATGCTCGCACATAAAGAGATCAAACGCCTGTGCCTCTGGCAGCGCGAGCTTGGTAAGGCCCTCGAGATCACCAAACGCGAATTCGTCTCGCCCGTGATCGATGAGAACGTCATCGCCGAGATCGAAAAGAACTTCGGTGAACGTCTGCGCGAGGCCCTCGATACGACCGGCAAGGACAAGCTCTCCAGCTACGCCGCGGTCGATGCACTGAAGAAAGAGGTCGTCGATTCCTATCCGGATGACCAGCCTGATGTCCGCTCGATGGCGGGCAAGGCGTTTTCGCACCTTAAGGAGAAGATCTTCCGCGAAGACATGCTCGGCAAACGCCGCCGCCCGGACGGCCGCAAGTTCAGCGAGATCCGCCCGATCACGTGCGAGGTCGGCTGGCTCCCGCGCGTTCATGGTTCGGCCCTTTTCACCCGCGGCGAAACGCAGGCGATCGTCACCTCGACGCTCGGCACCAAGATGGACGAGCAATACATGGACGACATCGAAAAGGGTGAAGTGAAGCGCCGCTTTATGCTGCACTACAACTTCCCGCCGTATTCGGTCGGTGAGGCGGGTCGTTTCGGTGGAACGTCGCGCCGCGAGACCGGCCACGGCAATCTCGCCCGTCGCGCTATCGAGGCCGTGCTGCCGAGTGAAGAGGAATTCCCCTACACGCTCCGCATCGTCTCAGACATCACCGAATCGAACGGCTCGTCCTCCATGGCGTCGGTGTGCGGCGGCATCCTTAGCCTGATGGACGCCGGTGTGCCGATCAAGCGTCCCGTGGCGGGCGTCGCTATGGGCCTCGTGATGGAGGGGAACCGTTACGCGATCCTTTCCGATATCGCGGGTGCCGAGGATCACTACGGCGACATGGACTTCAAGGTGACGGGAACCAGCGAGGGCATCACCGCTCTCCAGATGGACATCAAGGTCGCGGGCATCAACGCGATGATCCTGCAGGAAGCTCTCGAGCAGGCGCGTAAGGGCCGCATGCACATCCTCGAGGTGATGAATCAGGCGATCGCCGAGCCGCGTGAAGAGATCTCGCCGTACGCCCCGCGCATCATCACGATGCACATCCACCCGGACAAGATCCGCGACGTCATCGGCAAGGGCGGGTCCACGATCCGCTCGATCACCGAAGAGACCGGCGCTAAGATCGATATCTCTGACGACGGCACGATCCTGATCGCCACAGCCGACGGTGATGCGGCCCAGGCTGCCATCGCACGTATCAAGTCGCTTACGGCCGAAGCAGAGATCGGCGAGACCTATCTCGGCACGGTTTCCCGGATCGTCGACTTCGGCGCCTTCGTGGAGATCATGCCCGGCCTTGACGGCTTGCTGCACATTTCCGAGATCTCCGACCACCGCGTCAAGGACGTCCGCGACGAGCTCAAGGAAGGCCAGCAGATCCTCGTGAAATGCATCGGCAAGGAGGGCAACAAGATCAAGCTTTCCCGCAAGGCCATCCTCGCCGAAGAGAAAGCCAAAGCCCAGAGCGGCGGCGACGAGTAATCGGCTGAAGAGCAAACTTCGTCAGAAAAAGGACGGCCTCGGTCGTCCTTTTTCATATCTAATTCGTTCGTTGTAATATCTCTACTTTATGACCGCACCGAGCATCGAGACTATCGTATCTCTCTCCAAGCGCAGGGGGTTTGTTTATCCGGCTTCCGATATTTATGGGGGCTTAGGATCTTCGTGGGATTACGGCCCGCTGGGGGTCGAGCTTGCCAACAACATCAAGAACAATTGGTGGCGATGGGTGGTGTATGAACGCGACGATATCGAGGGGCTCGATTCCGCGATCATCCAGAACCGGCTGGTGTGGAAGTATTCGGGCCACGAAGACACTTTCTCCGATCCGCTGGTCGATTGCCGCGAGTGCAAGACCCGCCTGCGCGAGGACAAACTCGACAAAAATGACGAGGGGAAGCCTGTTTGTTCGAACTGCGGCTCGACGAACCTGACCGAATCGCGGCCGTTCAACCTGATGTTCCGCACCACGGTCGGCGCGGCTTCGGCCGACGATGATCCCACGGCTCTCGCTTATCTTCGCCCCGAGACCGCTCAGGGGATCTTCACTAACTTCGTCAACGTGCTGAACACTTCCCGCCGCAAGCTCCCGTTCGGGATCGCTCAGATCGGCAAGGCTTTCCGCAATGAGGTGACGCCCGGGAATTTCATCTTCCGCACGCGCGAATTCGAGCAAATGGAGATCGAGTACTTCTGCCGTCCCGAAGACGCTCCTCGTGT
Source organism: Acidobacteriota bacterium (assembly GCA_023415725.1). Classification (GTDB taxonomy): domain Bacteria; phylum Acidobacteriota; class Blastocatellia; order Pyrinomonadales; family Pyrinomonadaceae; genus OLB17. The sequence goes on along the minus strand of JAEZJR010000274.1, from coordinate 4,449 downwards.
TCACCAGGAGTGGATCGACGGTTTCCAGCAATGGATCGAATCGCTCGGCATTTCGCCCGGCAATATCAAGCTTTACGAGCAGGAGAAGCACGAACTCGCCCACTACTCGGAACGGACCGTCGATTTCCTTTACCGTTTCTTCCCGGAGCGCGAGGACGAGGAAAAACAGTGGGACGAGCTGATGGGGATCGCGAACCGCACCGATTACGATCTCCGCGTACACTCCAAGAAGCCCGAGGACGCCGAAGGGAAGCGGATAAATCCGGATTCGACCGAGGACCTATCCTACTTCGATCCGCAGACGAATGAGCGCTTCTACCCGTATATCATCGAGCCTTCGACCGGCGTCAATCGCACGCTGCTGGCCGTGATGATGGACGCGTACGAAGAACGCACGAACGATAAAGGCGAAACCCGCGTCATCCTGAAGCTCAAACCCGAACTAGCTCCCATAAAGGTCGCCGTTCTGCCGCTCGCCAAAAACAAGCCCGAGATCGTCGAAACCGCGAAACGCATCAAGCGCGACCTTCAGCCCTCCATGCGTGCCGTTTACGACGACACCGGCGGCATCGGCAAGCTCTACGCCCGCCAGGACGAGATCGGCACCCCCTTCTGCGTTACGGTCGACCACCAAACGCTCGAAGACAACGCTGTTACCGTCCGCGACCGCGACACCTGGGAGCAGGAACGCATCCGCGTGGATTCGCTCACAGAGTATCTTAAGAACCGGCTCTGAAGTTCAGGTATGGATTGACAACGGTGCACAGCTATACGCTAATAGCTGTGCACCGTTTTTATTAGAGAAAGGCGCGATCTCGATATTTCCAAATCCCGCAAATCCGGAGAATTATTAATGTACGGACTTTCTTCCGACCCTCGGACCAACAGGGCCAACGGCATATTCGGCCTCATGTTCGGATTCCTCTTTCTGGCGATAGGCGTTTACGTCTTCGCCACGATGACCGCGGACATGGGCGTGATCATGATAGCGGTTGCTTTACTGGTGACTTTGTTCAACGGCTACAGGGTGTTCAATTCAGGGCCGGAGCAGGAGAAATTCGATCCGAAAAAACTTGAAGACTACAGCCCCGAGATCCAACTGCTGATCATCGATCACCTTAAAGCCGAAGGCCACATTGACGAAGAGGAATACTCCTCACGACGGAGTGCGATCGCAAAGAAATTGTGACACCTGACGGTCTGAACAATGCAGTCCGCCTTGCCGAATCGATTCGGGAACATTCGGGACGGGCCATGCTTGTCGGCGGTTGCGTCCGCGACGAGTTGATGGGTGTTGAGCCGAAGGATTGGGATCTGGAAGTTTACGGCATCCAACCGTTGAAGCTCCGCGAGATCCTCGACGCCCACGGAACTGTGGACGCGGTCGGCGAGGCGTTCACGGTATACAAACTCGGTCCGCATCTGGACGTGGCGTTGCCGCGTCGCGAGCGGAAGGTAGGGAAGGGGCATCGCGGTTTCGTGATCGAGGGCGACCCTGAAATGTCGTTCGAAGAGGCGTGTTCCCGGCGTGATTTCACCGTGAACGCGATCCTCAAAGATCCGCTCACCGGCGAGATCGTCGACCCTTTCAACGGCAGGGAAGATATTGAGAGGAAGGTCCTCCGTCACGTCTCGGACGCGACCTTCGCCGAGGACTCGCTTCGCGTCCTTCGTGCCGCCCAATTCGCCGCGAGGCTCGAATTCGACATCACCCCCGAAACTGTTGCGCTTTGCAAGAGCATTGACGTCACCGACCTCCCAAAGGAACGCATTTGGGGCGAGCTCGAAAAGCTTTTGCTAAAGGCGAAAAGCCCTTCGATCGGGGTCAAATGGCTTTACGATCTCGGTGTCGTCGATCAACTATTTCCCGAATTGAAGTCGCTCGTCGGCGTCCCGCAGGAACCCGAGTGGCACCCCGAGGGCGACGTGGACGTGCACACGATGATGGTGATCGACGAGGCACGCAAGCTCATCGACGAGCTCGACCATCCGCGTCAGGTAGCGGTGATGCTCGGAGCTTTGTGCCACGATCTCGGCAAGCCGCCCACCACGCAGTTCTTCGATGGCCGCTGGCGCTCTCATTCGCACGACGAGGCAGGCGTCGAGCCCACACTTTCGCTACTCGATAAGCTCGGCATCTACACGCTCGACGGCTATGACGTCCGCGGCCAGGTCGTCCAACTGGTCCGCTATCATCTGAAGCCGGGCGAATTCTACAAGGTCGAACAGAAGAATCCGGTCGGCGATGGTGCGTTCCGCCGTCTCGCACGCAAGGTCGAGCCCGATCTTCTCTACCGCGTCGCCAAGGCCGACAGCCTCGGGCGAAATCCCGATTGGCTCCCGCCCGAGAAACGCTTCGGCTCAGAGGCACAGGAATGGTTCATCGAACGCGTTCGCGGCCTGCAGATCGAGAAAAAAGCCCCCGAGCCGATCCTAATGGGCCGTCACCTCATCGAACTAGGCCTCAAGCCCTCGCCGAAATTCAGAGAGATCCTCGACGCCGTTTACGAGCTCCAGCTCGACGGTAAGGTCACCGGCCTCGACGCCGCGATCACTGAAGCGGAGAGGCTGATCCAACAAAAACGCCCGATCGAGACGACCGGGCGTTAGAACCATGTGATTCAGATCAAGCTATTGCTTGCCTTCCAGGAACGCCTTCAACCGACGCGAACGCGAGGGGTGACGCAGTTTCCTTAAGGCCTTAGCTTCGATCTGGCGGATACGTTCGCGGGTGACCGCGAAATGCTGTCCGACCTCTTCGAGCGTGTGCTCTGAGCCCGTATTCCCCAGCCCGAAACGCATCTTGATCACCTTCTCCTCGCGAGGCGTCAGCGTAGCGAGCACCTCGTCGGTGATCTCCCGCAGGTTCGAGAACGTCACGGACTCGGCCGGGTTCAGGATGGACTTGTCCTCGATGAAGTCACCGAGGTGTGAGTCTTCCTCTTCACCGATCGGCGTTTCCAGCGAGATGGGTTCCTGGGCTATCTTGAGCACCTTACGAACCTTCGAGACGGGGATGTCCATTCGCTTCGCGATCTCCTCGCTCGTAGGTTCGCGGCCGAGTTCCTGCACGAGCAGCCTCGACGTGCGGATGAGCTTGTTGATCGTCTCGATCATGTGCACGGGGATGCGGATCGTCCTCGCCTGGTCGGCGATAGCACGCGTGATCGCCTGCCTGATCCACCAGGTGGCGTACGTCGAGAACTTGTACCCACGTCGCCATTCGAACTTGTCCACCGCCTTCATCAGGCCGATGTTGCCTTCCTGGATGAGGTCGAGGAACTGCAGGCCGCGGTTCGTGTATTTCTTCGCGATCGATACCACAAGTCGCAGGTTCGCCTCGACGAGTTCGCGTTTGGCCTGGTTCGTCTGAGCCTCGCCGATGCTGATCGTCTGGTACGAACGCTTGATATCGACGACGGAGAGGTGGAATTTCTCCTCGATCTCCGCGAGCACCGCCTTTGCTTCGGCGATGCGTTTGTTGAGTTCACGCTTCTCGGGTGCCGCCGGCTTCTTGTCGATCTTTTCCTTGGTCTTCTTGATCGTCGTTTCGGCCCGCTTGATGTCTTCGGTGACCTTGCGGATCGAAGCGATCAGAACCTGCTTCGAATGCTCGGTCAGGTTGAGATTCTTTATCTCCTGAGCGATCTCCAGACGGGTTCGTGCGGCCTGACGCTTCAACCGGAGGTATTTCTTGCCCGGCTTCGCCTTACCCTTTACCGTCGCGGCTTCCTTCTCAAAAGCCTTGAACGCCTTCAGGGCCGCGGCGTAGAGATTTTTGATGTTGTTGATCCCCTCGACGGTCCAGCGGAGGTATTCTTCCGCCTTGTCCTCTTCCAGGGAGATCTCGGCCTGCTCGGCGAAAGCGACCGTTTCGCGGATGCTTGCCTTGCCGCGTTCGAGGTCCTCACCGATCTTGATCAGCCGCTCGACGGCGATCGGCGAACGCGAGATGGCCTTTTGCGTCTTGATCTGCCCACGCTCGATGCGTTTCGCGATCGCTACCTCGCCCTCGCGGGTCAGCAGCGGGACGATACCCATCTCACGCAGATAGAGCCGCACGGGGTCGTTCGATTTGTCGAGCGTCCCGGCGGAGAGGTCAAGATCGAGATCCTCCTCGTCCTCTTCCTCCGCCTCTTCGTCGTCAACGGCCAGGTTCTGAGCACGTTCAAGGAGTTGGGCGTCGGTCTCGGCGACCGAGATGTTCGCCCCCTCGAGCCTGTCCAAAACGTCCTCGAGGTCGTCCGCGGACATCATGTTCTCCGGGATCTCCCTGTGGAGTTCGTCCAGGCTGAGGAATTTTTTCCGCTTACCGATGGCAAGCAGCCGATCCATCAGATCTTCTTTTTCGTCGTAATCTGCCATAAAAACCAAGGAATTTAGATTAAATCCCTAACCAAATCGTTGTGCACCTTGTCAGAACCGCCCCTGGTAAGGGGTGGGTTCGCC
>JAEZJR010000230.1 GCA_023415725.1 Acidobacteriota bacterium | reverse complement strand
TCCCCGCACCCATCCAACTCTCGCAATCTTTAGCCCCAGAGCAGCGACCCCTAAGCCGCAGAGCATCGCCTCCTAAGCTGCGAAGCAGCGACATATCAGTAGCCCCGGGTGCAGCAAAGCGGAACCTGGGGTTCAGCATCCCCCCAACAAACCAAAAGCCCGCTTCAGCGGGCTCTTATGGAAAATGCAATCTCGATTCCCGCCTGCCAGGCCTAATACTCGATGGCGCGGTTAAAGACCTTGTCGATTATGCTCTTCAGCATTTCAAAGTTTTGCTTGGACGTGCTGGAAATCTTAGCCTTGGCTCGTTTTTTCAATTGTTTCGGAGCAAAGTAGAACGCCGAAATTATTGATTCATAGGTTGCCGACGCATCGAGGTTTAGTTCGCCTTTGAGCACGTCCAGGTCCACCGGTTCAAACATATCTTCCATCCGACGTGAGGCTCTAGTTCCTTTCGGCAATAAGTCGAATCTTTTGCTTTCAACGTCACCAAATATTGTCTTGGCCCGGCTTAACTCTTTTCGACCTTCATCGTCATTATCCCAAATTGCAATATAGTGCTTATTATAGGCATTTAGATACTGAATATTCTTTGTTATTGAATTTGCACTTGTGCTAGGAAGAATGATGACGTCCTCAGCTAGGTCAAGCATTGAGCTTACGGCATATTTGTCATAGATCCCTTCTAGGACTATTACGCGCTCAGATGAAATACTAAACTCAAACGCCGGAATCTGGGTCGCTTCAATTATTGGCTGGAAGGCGTTGTTCGATTCAACTTTGGTTTTGACCCTTGGCAGAGGAGTCACCAGAATTTCCTTTCTCCTACTTTTTTCAACAACATAAATCTTGTTAAGTGGGATCAATGAGGGATCGAGCAATTTATGTGAATGCGTGCAGTAAATCACAACTCCATGATTCTTTGAAATTGAAACTAGCTTCTTACACAGCTCCTTTTGTGCTTCGAGATGTAAATAAGAGCCCGGTTCATCCAGCAGATAAACCGTTTGATCGCCTTCCTCCACATATTTTGGGTTGAACTCCAATTTCATTACAAAATTAAAGAACCATAAAAATCCCTTACTTCGGTCTGCCACATCGAAGTATCGCTCTTTACCATCAATTTCCTCGACGATTTGGATTCTTAATTGGTGTTGCCGGTCGGGAGATTCCGAATCGTCCGGAACAAATTTCAATCGGATCCTAATACCCTCACTTCGGGTTACAGAAAATCTCTTCCAGTCCTTAGTTACCGTTTCGTTTAGTTTGTGCTCAACGTCTGCGAGGATGCTATCGCGACGATTATCGTCCTTTTCCTTTGCTAGTTTGAACACCGAGTAACTTTCATCGGTTGACTGAAATAGCCTTTCAAAAATCGCTAGATACCCCGAAATTTGTTCAGTTTCTTCCTTCGGAATTTCAATTACGTTAGGGGGGCGATCATTAAAGTCGTCGTTATAGAGTATGTAAGGCAACCACTTTACGATCTGAGCCGCAAAAGCACTTTGTATTGGCTCCGCTATCGCCGCCATTAGTTCGGGATCACAAAATCCATATTTCCTGGTACTTAAATTTCGTTCGATTGTAATCGCCTCGGGAAGATCACTCTCGTCAATCGGAAATTCAGTGGGAACGAATTTTTGTTTTATTTTGATGTGCGCGTTGTATGCTTTGGCAACTCTGCGATACACAACTCGCAATTCGTTATGGTCGTGGCGAATAACGGCCCTAATTACCGGTGGGTGTGCGTCATCAGTCTTATATAAGTTCTTGCAGTTCTTTAAGTGCTTTCCATCATATTCGTCGTCGTTCGCTTCATCGAAGCAATAAATTGCTTGAAGAACAGTTGTTTTTCCGCACTCGTTTATTCCCACAAGTGGAACCAGTGGCGATTTGCTTATATCTATTCTTACTTGCTTACTGATTGCTCTGTAATTCTCAATTTCAAATGCGAGATATTTCATCATAGGGGCAGCAGAAACCTGTCCAAAAGGGTTGGAACTAAAGAAAATCGTTATCGCTGAATCGAGTTAGGTAATTTGAGGTGCCAGTTACTGATCAGGCACTGGCTCGGGGAGACCCAAAATAATTCGTTACTAGTAATAACGTACATTTCTCAAGCCGGTTCGATTTGTGATAGTGCTGTAGCCGAAGGAACTAAAATTATGTAGGCTGCAACGGTTCGCACAATTCTTCCAACAAAAGAATTGCGCTCACTGTGTAAATCTTGGTGAGAGAAATACCACATTCTTACGTAACTGCGTCGGGACCAACAAGGTAAACCAAACGTCGGAAAGCATATTTCTAGTCGAACTATAAGTCAATTCGCAAGCAGGTTGCCGTCGATGCTCTTGTCAATTCTGAATCGTGGATTCATCGGTTTCAGCTGTTGATTCGCAGTACGTTTTTGATTGCCCTGTCATTTCGCTCGTATTCTCAACTCGACCGTTTTGGTAGGCTGCGTCTGCCGACGCATTCGCGGTCGACGGTGAGGCGTTGAACTTGACGAACTTGGGAATCTAAATCTCTATATAGTTGCAGAAGGCTCTGCGCTGTATAAAAGCGACCGGAATCAGGTCTGTGAATCTGCTATCTCCGAACATCATCCCTTCCCAAAAACAAACTCTGCAATGATCGCCCGCATCTACGGCTGAAAGGCTGGGTTAGCGTATGAGAGGGACGTATCGCAGGTTCAGGGTCGGGTTGATGCCATTCGCTTTGGAGCTGGCGGGGGTCTATATGGCGAAGCGGCTCGGTTGGCGGTCGGGGGAGGTTCGGGTCGATCTGCCCGAGGCCCGTTCGGGCGACGTGCTCCCCGTCTTCATCGACGACTCGCAAGTGCTCACCCGCGAAAAGAACTGCGGCCTCAACCCCGCCGATCCCCAGGCGAGGGCCGCCTGAGCCGACCAACGCCTCTACAGCAACCGCGACCTCAACCTCTAAACCCACAACGAAGTGGCGTGCGGCGGGTCGAACGTCGACCCGATGATCCCTTCCGGGGTTTTTCCGCTCCTTCCGTGGTTGCGTTCTTCTCTTCGATCCTCGCTTTCTTCATCCTCTTCATCTTCTTCTTTCTTATTTTCTTCTTTCGTGGTTCAAACCTTTTCTTCCACCACGAAACAAGAAAATAAGAAACCAGAAGAAAAACCCGAACCACGGAAACCACACGAAATCGACCAGATCCAAAAGTTCGAGAAACTCGAGAAGATCGTCCACCCGTTTTCGCCCCGAACGAGATCCTCAAACACGAGAAAATGCGCAAAAGTGGTCAGCCGAAATCGCCCGTTTCGGCTGACCATTTCGGCCCTTTCCGCTGACCATTTTTTCCACACCCCCTGTGGATAAAATGTGGCACGCCCGCCCCGCGCTGCATTCATCGCCCTCGCGCCGCTCTCCGGAATGTGGCACGTACCACAAACCCTCAGCCAGCGCTCGAACCCCGCGCCGAACCAGGGGGAAGATCAGCACGCTGCTCACCGCAGCTTACCTCTGCCCGACGGAGGCCGAGACGCGGGGGTTGGAGTTGGAGAAGCCTTCCGAATCCAGATCGGACCTCGCCGGGGTCGAGATGGTGAGCGTTTTGTTGGACGACACCTCTTTGACCTCGATGTTGTGCGATCGGAACGTCGTCCCCGTAGCACGCTGGAGGTTCGAAATGGCCTTGTTCAGGTCCGTCTGGGCCTGCAGTTCGCGGCCGCGGGCCTCGACCAGGCTCTGCTGCCGCTGCATCAGCAGATAGACGGTCGTCGTGCCGTTATCGAGCTTGTTCTTCTCGCTCTGATAAAGCTTCTCCGTCGAACTGCGCGTGGACGCGGCGGCGTTCAAAGCGGCCTCGGCCGCCTTCACCGCCTGAAGCGCGTTCTGCACCTCGGCCTTGATCACCTGGTCCTGCTGGGCCGTCTGGGCCTCGATCTTGGTCTTTTCAGCAAGCGAATACCCCAGGTTCGCCTTGGCGGTCCGGTTGCCGAAAGGCAGCTCGATCTTCACCCCGACCTGATACGCCGGGTAATTACCCTTGAACAAATTGCTCAGCGATTGCCCGTACCCGCCCACAAGCTGCGGCGGTACTGAACTCCCCGATGACCCGGTGGTCAACGGAGGCAGACTCTGCACCTCCGACAGCTGATTCACCCGGTCATAAAGCGGCAGCAACGCCGACGTCAGCCCGCCGCTCGAGGCCAGCTCAGTACCCGCGAGCCCGTTCGTGGTGTAGCTCGCGACGAGGTCGACCTTCGGCTTCGTCTGGTCCTTGAAGAATCGCGTGTTGATCTCGTTGATCTCCTTGCTCGCCTGCAATTGAGCAAATTCGGGCCGGTTCTGCCGTGCCGCAGCCAGCGCATCTTCGACCGTCACGGTTGGCGGTTCGATGTTGACCGGCGTCGTCGGGACAAGAGCTTTCGTCCACATGGGATCGCCGCTCTCCGGAAGTAGAAGGCTCTTCAGCGTGTTCTCCGCCTGCGTCACCGCCGACTGCGCCGCGTAAACCTGCTGTTCGAACCGGGTCACCTGTGCCTCGGCCTCGACGATCTCGATCGGGGCGATCACGCCCTCATCGACCTGACGCTTGTTGCTCTCCAGCTGCGTCCGGGCCTGTTTCACGGCGTCCGTCTGCACCTGCAGGTTCTTCAATGCGAAGGTCAGATCCCAGTAAGCACGCTCGACACCGGTTATGATATCGATCGACCGCTGACGAAACTGCGCATCGCTGAGGCTTAGGTTCTTCTTCGCGATCTCGATCTGCCGACGGTTGTTGTCCGTCTTCAACCCGCGCAGCAGCGGCTGCGTATAGATGAAGCTCAACGCCGACGGGAACTGCGGGTTCAGCGAGTTGAACGGGTTGTTCGTCGTATCCCGCGATGTGCGGAAATTCAAGTTGTACGAACCACCGCCGACCGGCGATTGCCCCTGGACGCCTACCGAATTCACGAACCCTGTGGACGTCGTCGAACCGTCAACGCCCCCGAGCGACGAAGCGGTAGGAAGCTGGCTCTTCTGGAAATAGTTCTCCGTCACCAGCCGCGGATCGTAAACCCCCTTCGCCGACCTCAGGTTGAACTCGGCAAGCTTCACATCCACCTGCGAGGTCTCGATGTCGTTGCTGTTTCGAAGAGCAAGCTCGATCGCCTCATGCAGCGACAGCGCGTTCTGGTCCCCTACCTCGACGCCGACCCGATCCGTGCTGGGCATCGGCCGCACCGGCGCTGTGAAGTTCGGAGCGATGTCCGGCAGGTCCTTCGGAAGCTCAGCAGCATTCGTTATGACCTCCGGTGACGGCGTCGGCAGCGGCGAAGCCGTTGGCTCCACAGTTTGTGCATTCGCGGCGACCGTCATCACCAGCCCGAGACCAAATATAGATAACAATTTATTAAGACGGTTTTGCATATAAAACCTATTCACCCTTTTCTTCGGCAAACTCGACCTGCGGCTTGCGCGAAATGCTTGTCTTGACACCCGTCCATGCGTCCGAAATACCCCCCGCGACCGATTCTTTCGCCCGGCGGAACGGTGCCGCGATTCGCGTCCACATTGACGATTCACCGATATCCTCGAACAGCGAGTAGAACACCGGCACCGCCAGCAGCGTCAGCAGCAAACACAGCGACTGTCCGCCGACCACCAGCACGCCGATCGATCGGTTGGTGCCTGATCCGGGACCGCTCGAGAGCACGAGCGGGATCATCCCGGCCACCAGCGCGATCGTCGTCATCAGGATCGGACGCAACCGGTCCCGGTTCGCCTGGATGATCGCGTCGTATCGGTTCATCCCCATCCCCCTGAGGTGGATCGTGTGGTCGATCTGCAATATCGCGTTCTTCTTCACGATCCCGAAGAGAAGCAGTATCCCGAGCATCGAGAAGATGTTCAGCGATTGCCCCGCTATGAACGTCGAGATCAACGCGAACGGTATCGCCAACGGCAGCGTCAGCAGGATCGTCACCGGGTGGATGAACGATTCGAACTGCGCCGCGAGAATGATGTACATGAAGATGAACGACAGGGCGAACGCCAGCAGGAAGTAGAAGCCCGCACGGCCCAACTCCTTCGACTGGCCCGAGCTGACCGACTGGTACCCCGGCTCCATGTTCAGTTCATCCACGTAACGCTGCAGCGACGCGACCGCTTCGCTCTGCGAACCTCCCGGCGGCACGTTCGCCGTCAGTGTGACCTGCCGCTGCCGGCTCAGGCGGTCGATGCCGGCCGGGCCCGAGCTTTCCTCGAGCTTGACGAGACTCCCGAGCGTGACGAGGCTCCCGTTCGACGTAGGCACGGTGAACTGCTCCAGCGTTTGCGCGTCACGGCGGAACACGTTATCGGCCCTGAGCACCACATCGTACTGGTCCGTCCCCGCGTTGAAGGTCGTGACATCCGCCCCAGCCATCAGCGTGTTCAGCGTTTGCGTGATCGTCGCGATGTCGACCCCGAGGTCGGCCGCTTTGGCCCGGTCGACAACGACGCGGACCTCCGGCTTGCCGGATATCAGGCTGCGGTCCACGTCCACCATGTTCGGGTCCTGCTCCATCTTCGCGAGCACCGCTGCCGAATACTGGTCGAGCTTCTCGAGGTCCGGCCCGCCGATACTGTACTGGATCGCGGACTGCCCGCCGCCGCCGAACGCCGGCACCAACTGCACCGCTATCTTCAGTTCCTTCGGATAACCCTTGAGGGTCTGGCGGGCCTGCTCCATCAATTCCGTCTGAGAGTTCTCACGCTCGTTGGCGGGCGTGAGGCGGACGAATATCGTCCCGTTGTTGGTGACCTGACGCGAGCCGAAACCTGCGATCACCATCGCCGTGTCGACCCCCGGGAGCGTCCTGACGTCCCGGCCGATGCGTTCCATGATGGATTGCGTGGCCGCGAGCGTCGTACCTTCCGGTGCCTTGACCGTCACCTGGAACTGCGACTCGTCATCGTCCGGAAGGAAGTTCATACCCGCGAGCATAAACAGCGGCACGATAGATAGAACGGCGGCGACGCATATCGTTACGATCACCCACCTGTGGGCCATCGATTTCTTCAGCAGCCACGTGTACGTCCTGTCGACCGGGGCATACCAGCCTGAGTGCTTCGTGTCCTGATGCTCGACCGGTTTGTGTGCCGTACCTTCTTCACCGGTGGTGGCTTCCTCCGCGTCCCCGTGATGCTCGAAATCCGACCGTCGGATCCACCGCGCCGCGAGCATCGGCGTCAGCGTGAAAGAAACGATCAGCGACACCGCGATCGCCGCGGCCGACGTCAGCCCGAAGCTGCCCATGAACCGCCCGACGATGCCGCCCATGAATCCAACCGGAACGAACACGGCGAGCAGCGAAAGCGTCGTCGCCATGACTGCGAGGCCTATCTCCTTCGTGCCCTCGATCGCCGCCTGGAAGGGACTCATCCCCTTCTCCTCGATGAACCTGAATATGTTTTCAAGTACAACGATGGCGTCGTCGATCACGATCCCCACCATCAGCGTGAGGGCGAGCATCGTCATCTGGTTCAGCGTATAGCCGATCGCGGCCATCACGGCGAACGCGGCGATGATCGACGTCGGGATCGCCAGCGCGGAGATCACCGTCGCACGGAAGTTCCACAAGAAAACGAACACGATTATCGCTGCGAACAAACCGCCGAGCAGCAAGTGCTCCTCGATAGCGTGCAGCGACGCCTCGATGAATTCCGACTGGTCGCGGACCAGCTTTATCGAGAAATTGGCCGGCAGAGACGGCGTCAGTTCCGCCATCCGCTCCTTCACCGCGTCGATGATCGCGACGGTGTTAGTGCCGGACTGTTTCGTGATCGCGAGGATCACGGCAGGCTGCCCGTTGACGGATGCGGCAGAGACAGGCTCGACGCCGGTGTCCTCCACGGTCGCCACGTCGTTGATCTTGATCGGGTAACCGTTGACGTTCGCGATGACGATCTTCCCGAAGTCCACCGGCTCCGTGATACGGCCCATCGTACGCACAGTCAGTTCGTTGCCGCCCTGGTCGATCTTGCCGCCGGGCAGTTCGGAGTTCTGGGTGCGGAGGGCGTTGGCGACCTGTGCTGCGGAGATGCGATAGGCTTGCAGCCTCTCGGGGTTGAGATTGATGTGTATCTCGCGCTCGCGGCCGCCGTAGATGTTTACCGCACCCACGCCGTTGATCGTCTCGAGCTTCTCTTTGAGCTGCCGTCTTACGATCTCGGTGAGGTCCTTCGTGTCCATCGGGGCGCTCACCGCGTAGAAGACGATAGGAGACGCGTCGGGGTCGACTTTCTGCACCACCGGCCGGTCGGCCGTCTCGGGCAGGTCGAAGAGAACCGTCTCGATCTTGTCGCGGATCTCCTGTGCACCGACGTCGACGTCCTTGTTCAGGTCGAACTGCACGACGACCTGCGACATCCCCTCCACCGACGACGACGTGAGCGTGTCAATGCCCGCCACCGAGTTCACCGCGCCTTCGATCCGGTTGGTGATCTCGGTCTCGATCTCCTGCGGAGCGGCGCCGGGGTTACGGGTTACGACCGCGACGATCGGAAGGTCGATCTTCGGGAAACGGTCAACGCCGAGCGAGAAGAAAGAGAACGCCCCGATGACGACCAGAGTGAGCGTAAGCATCGTCGCGAAGACGGGACGCTTAACGCAGATTTCAGCTAACCATTGCATGACCTTTGTTCGATCCTCCCCCTTACTGCACGGCCCGCACGGCTACGCCGTCGAACAGCTGATCCGCGTTGCCGGCCACGACCGTTTCCGTGCCTTCCAGGCCAGACGTTACGCGGACCATCCCGTTCTCTTCTTCACCCGTCTGCACGACGATCAGCCTTGCGATGCCTTCGACGACGATGAAGACCCGACGCGAGTTAGTGTTCCTGTCTTCGACGACGGCCGGCTTCGGTACGAACACCGCATTAGCGCCACCCTCCTGCAGGATCTTTGCGGTGGCGAACATGTTCGCCCGCAGCAGGTTCTCGGCGTTGGTGATCTCCGCCTCCACCATCACCGCCCGCGAACCCGCATCCAGGCTCGGGTTGATCGCCGTAACGCGGCCAGCGAAGTTGCGGTCCGGATAGGCGGAAACACTCACCGAGACCGGCAAGCCGACCTTCACCTTCGCGGTCTCGGTTTCGGGCACCTGCAGGTTGATCTTGATCGGGTTAGTGCGCACGAGCGTCACGAGCGGCGACGCGGGCGTCACGTATTCCCCGGCCGCAACCTTCCGCTCGGTGATGAAGCCGGAGAACGGAGCCCTCACGGAACTGTCCTCAACGGCCTTACGAGCCATCGCGGTCTGGGTCTGTGCGTTTCGATAGTTCGCAAGAGCCGACTCGATCCCCTGGTTGTTCTGCTTGGCCGTGTTGATCGCGACCTCGTACTGACGCTGCGCCGCTAGCGACTGAGCCTGAAGCGTCTTCACCTGCTCGCGCGCAGAGTTGACCTGGGTTTGAGCCTGTTCGGCCTGCGTTCGGTACTGGTTGTATAAAAGTTCGGAGGCGTCGCCCGTCCGGGCGAGATTCCCGTACCGGCGTGCCGTATCGAGTGCGAGCTTGAGTTGGGCTTCCGTACTGGCGAGCTGTGCCTCGGCGTTCTTGATCTGCGAAACCGACGCCTGATAGTTCTGATACGCCTGCAAAACCTCGGGCACCGAATTCGGATCGAACGCGTCTCCGCCGTTCAGCCCGATCTTCGCTTTGGCCTGGTTCAGAGCGGCGAGTGCTTGTTGTTCGCCCGCCTGCGCCTGCTGCAGTTTCAGCTGAGCGTCCTGCGTGTCGAGCTGAACGATCACCGACCCCTGCTGAACATACGCACCCACGTCCACCGGCGTCGAAAGCACTTTGCCCGACACCTGCGAAGCTACCGCAGAACTATCGTCGGCCATCAGGCTCCCGGTCGCCTGCAGATAGGCCCCGACCGGTCGGAGCTCCGCCTGCGCGACCGCAACGTCGAAGATCTTCTCTTCGACGGTCGTTTTGGTGCTCTCAGCTTTGCTGGTCCCGCACGCGGACATGAACGCCGCAAAAAAAGCGATCAGCCCTATCGCCAGATAGGTAACACTGCGCCGGTTGATAAATGATGTCGTCATACTGGTAAGATCGTCCGTCCGCGGACGCTAACACTTTCGTAAACTCTTAAGGAAGATCTCTGAATAGACCCGAGCCGCCTCCTCGGCACCCGGCATGTCCCTGTCGCTCCTCATCAATTCGCCGACCGTGGCGTGATGGGCGACCATGCCGATGAACCCGAACACCGCCAGCTCCGCATCCCCGCAGGTGAGATCACCGTCGGCGTTTCTGGCATTGATGTAATCAGCCAGAAGGTCGCTAAGCGGCTTCAACTCGTTCTCGAACCTCTCGACAACGAATTTCCTCTGCTCGAGGATCCCGTAGATGAGGATCCGCAAGACGTCCCTCTCCGACTGGTAGCGGTGAAAGAGGATCGTCGCGGCCGTCCTGAAGACAGCCTCATCGTCCTTCTGCTCCGCCGCCTGCCGCAGCTCGCTGCGAAGCTCGGTGTTGCCGATATCCTCGAACCTGTCCTCGACCACCGCGTCGTGCAGGGCATCCTTGCCGCCGAAGTGCCTGAAAATGAGGGCCTCGTTTATGCCCGCCTTCGCCGCGATCTCCTTCGTCGTTGCGCCGCTGAAACCTTTCTGCGAGAAGATCGTCGCGGCCGCGTCGATGATCTGCCGGCGGCGTTCGCTGCCGCTCGCACGCCGTAGGGCTTTCTTTTGCCCCCCTTCGCGGCGGGGCCCGATCTGGTTTTTCGCGATACTTTCCATCTAATATCGGGTGACCGTTAATTTCGGTTCGCCCGCATTAGTGCAAAGTCCTTGCCAGAGGCGCAAAGCGCGTTTTAGCCCTGTAAGTAACTGCTTACTTACACTTTTTGGTTAATTGGACGAAGGGTAGATCGGCGATATATCGACACGACATATCGCGTCGAACGCGAAGTGTCGCTTCATTTCGAAGTGACTTTACTGAAATCGGAAGGGTCAAAATTGGAAACCGGCCGGAACAAAATGAAGTTGAGATCGGTGCGATCGGGGGTCATTTGATGCCGAGCTTCTTCATTCGACTGCGGAGGGTCGACGGCGGCAGATCGAGGATCTCAGCGGCACCGCCTTTTCCGGCGATCACGCCACCGGTGCCCTGCAGTACGGTTCGGATGTATCGGCGTTCCATCTCCTCCAGCGACACAAGCTTCGAGTCGCTGTCCGGCAGCACCTCGTTCCGCTTCCCGCTCGGCTCGGGCACATCGACCTCGAGGACCTCGCCCTCCGAGAGAAGTACCGACCGCTCGATCAAGTGCTGCAACTCGCGCACGTTGCCGGGAAAGTCGTAACGCCGCAGCCTCTCGATCGAGGCTCGGCTGACGGAGTTGAGCGGCTTGTGAAATTGCTTGCGGAATCTCTGCGCGAAATAGTTGACCAGCAGCACGATGTCGTTGCCGCGCTCGCGCAGCGGCGGGATGCGGATCGGGAAAACGTTCAGCCGGTAAAAGAGATCGGAGCGGAATGTCCCTTCCGTCACCATTTCCTCCAGGTCGCGATTCGTCGCCGCGAGCAGCCTAACCTTCACCTTTATCGTCTGCGTGCCGCCCACGCGCTCGAACTCGCCTTCCTGCAGCACCCGCAGCAGCTTGACCTGCGTCTCCGGCGGCAGTTCTCCCACTTCGTCGAGGAAGATGGTACCGCCGTTGGCTAACTCGAACCTCCCCGACTTCCGCTGGGCCGCCCCGGTAAACGAGCCCTTCTCGTGGCCAAAAAGCTCACTCTCGACCAGCGACGAGGGCAGCGCAGCGCAGTTCACCGTGACCAGCGGTTTGTTCTTTAAGTGGCTGTTGGCGTGGATGTACCTGGCGAATAGTTCCTTGCCCGTGCCCGTTTCGCCCTGCAGCAGGACCGTCGTGTCCGTGGCCGCCACCGTCTCGGCCTGCCGCATTGCCCGCTTGTAAGCAGCGCTCGTGCCGATCAGTTCCTTGAGCGGTTTGTCCGTGATGCTGAGCTCCTGCAGGTACTGCACCTGGTCCTGCAGATTGCGGATCTCTTCCCGCTGGGCCTCGACTTCAGAGATCAACTCGCGGATACGTTCGGTGACGGGTTCGTTAGCGGCAATGATCTCACTGAGCGATGCGTTCTCGAATGACGCCCCTTCGCCGAACGCGCCGATCTTGCGGAGCATTTCCTCATCTTCGTCCGTCCATTCGTGCTTCGCCATCGCGAAGCAGCGTTCGTCACCGCGGCCGCAGCATTTCGTATCGACGAAGATCGCGGCCCCATCGATGACCGCCGAAGCGAATCCGCTCAGATAACCCGTGATCGTCGTGCATGCCTGAAGGGCGGTCTCGTTATTTCCTCCGCCGGTGCAATCGAACTCCCACGGGCTCGACCATTCAACGGAAATGAGCACGCCCTCCTTGTCTTCTTCGAGAGAACCTTCGACTATCCCGACCCGAGCAAAGCCCCTCATCGCTAGCAGGTCCAGCCCCGCCCGAAACCGATCCAGCTTGCTCTTGCGTCGGGACGATCGCTTCAACGATATGGCGTCCTGGTACCCGTTCGCATAACCCCAGTTCCCGAGCAGCTTTCCGGCCTCGAGCACGCCCATCGACTGCACCAGCCGATTCCGCACCTGACGCAGCCCCTCGATATCCAGCACGAGCGCACGTCGATCCCCAAGCGATACCGTGCCGTCCGCCTCATTTGCACGGATCATTCCCCCGGGATCGTTCAGGTTCCACCTCATAGCCTTTTGCAAGTAACACTAGCAAAAACAATATGGTGTTCCAATCCCTAACAAAAAACCGAACGTGAATTCAGGCGCAAATAAAAAGGCGGTTCACGCTTATATCGCGAACCGCCATATTTATCGTAGCGATCCATCGGACATGAACCGATGGATCGATCGCGTTGTTTAGACGAGGGCGTTCAGAACACGCCCAGGTTAACAGTCAACAACCTTCGGCCGAATTGATCACTAAGCTTCGGGCCGCTTCAGGATCTCCGCCAACGCCGTCAGCCTGGATGAGTCGGCGGAGTTCTTCGCCTGCTTCGCGCTTTTTGAGATCGACGAGGAGAAGCCCTTAAGCTTTTTCATCTCGCCCGGCGAGACTTCGGCTTTCGTGATCGCTGCGCGGAGGCTGGCGATCTCGTTCGAAGCCAAGCCGCCCGATCGCTCCAGCTGATCGATATAAGCCTTCGCGACGACCAACTTCCGCGGCCAAACGATCCTTTGTTGGTTCTGCACATTCAGCTCGGCTACCCGGACCGCCTTCGCCGCATCGATCTCGTTCTGGGTGAGATGCTCGGTCGGGGTCAATTCGAGGATGTCCAGGCCGCGGGCGATCTCGGCGGAATAGATCCGGCCGTTATACCAATAGGACGACCACGCTCCGCCGTTGGCGAGGAACTTCGCGTCCACCGGTCCGCGGTCGTAATAAGCGATCTCGAAGGGTTTCTGAGGATCGGTGAAATCCATGACCGAGATACCGCCCTGGTACCACGCCTGCACGAGGATGTCGCGGCCCGGGACCGGGATGAGCGACCCGTTATGCGCGACGCAATTCTCCTGCTCCGTCTGAGCGGCGGGCATCTTGTAATAGGAGGCGAATTTCAGCTTGTTCCCCTCCAGATCGAAGATCGAATCGGCTCCCCAAACGTTCGGATCGGTTGCGCGGCATCGTGGCCCGCCCCCACCGCCCCATTCATCCGTGAAAACGACCTTCTTCCCGTCGTTGGAGAACGACGCCGAGTGCCAGTAAGCGTAGTTCGGATCGTTCACCGCATCGATGCGTTTCGGGTTCACCGGATCTTTGATGTCCAGCAGTATCCCGTTCCCCGAACACGCACCCGCCGCCAGTCCGATCGCGGAGTACACGGTGATGTCGTGGCACTGGTTCGTGAACGACGGCTTACCGGTCCCGTGCGTGGCCGCTGACTCGAGAGCGTTGATCACGCCCGTCCGCGGGTCGATAAAAACGCGAGGGGTCGAAACCACCTTGGCGTCCTGCGGAGCGGCGAGCGGCACTTTGATCACCTCGATGCGGAACAGCGCCGTGTTCGGGTCTTTGTCTGGTGCTCCGGCTGAACAGCCCGCCAGCTCCTCGTCTTGGCGGACGAACGACGTACCCGAAACGTAGACGTAGATGTTGTTCTTATCTTTCGGGTCGACTACCAGGGTGTGCGTGTGCGATCCCCTGCAGGTTTGCACCGCCGCGACTTGCTTCGGATTCTGAATGTCCGAGATGTCGAAGATCCTGACGCCGCGGAAGCGGTCCTTGCTCGCGGCGGGGAGGTTCGGCCCGGTTGCTCCCGCGAGCCGCGGCGGATTCGGAGCGAAACCCTGCGTGCCGCAATCGAGCCGGCCGTTCGGAGCCTCCACCGACATGAACAGCAAGTTCCCATAGACGGAAGGGTCGCCCTGCCCGCCCGGGCAAACGATCGACGTCACGAGCCGTGCTTTCGCCGCGTCGGCGATGTCGTAGATGTTGATGCCGTAATAATTGCCTACGAATACGTTATTGCCCCGGAAGGCGAGGTCCGAATTCGTGAACGCGCCCTGGGCAACATCGATCTGCACGTTCGCGGGTATTTTCGACGCGTCCGTGATCCCGTACCCCGCGAGGATCTTTTTCACCCTTGGATCGTTCGCGTCGCTGGTTTCGAGCCGGAACGCGTCCGGCTTTTTCAGCAGCTGCAGGTGCTTCATCCCGAAAGCTTGCTCGCCGGCGTCGTACAGCCCCGCCGAAAGGTTCGCCCGCGGGTCGCTTGTGTTGGACCCGGTCATACCCGGAGGCAGCGTTGGCTTTGGGGTCGGCGTCTGCCCCGACGTCACGAGAACAAAGCAAAACGAAACGATCAAGGCAGCTAGAAAGCTGAAGGAGG
>JAEZJR010000200.1 GCA_023415725.1 Acidobacteriota bacterium | reverse complement strand
GTAAAATAAGGATTTACACACGTACCGTTATCAGAGGTAATACATAACCGTGAGCGAATCCAGCATCAACACTTCCGCCTACATTGCAGAGAATTTCGGTGCCAACGCCTCCTACGTCGAGGGGCTGTATGCACGTTTCCAGGCGGACCCCAATTCGGTCGACGATTCATGGCGCGAGTTCTTCTCGGACATGCAGAACGGCGGCAACGGCACCGCAGCCGCCGGTACGGCGAGCTCTTCGGTTGCCCCGGCTGCAAGTTCCCAGCCAAGCGCCGCGCCGACGACCCCGGCATCGTCCACTACCCCGGCCGCACAGGCGCCGAAACCCGCTCCGGCACTTCCGCCCGATTCCGAAGCAAAACCGCTCACCGGCGCAGCGAAGAAGATCGTCGAGAACATGGAGCAGAGCCTCACGGTCCCGACCGCGACCAGCATCCGCTCGATGCCCGTTAAACTCCTTGAGGAAAACCGCCGCATCATCAACGAGCACCTTGCACCGCGCGGCCGCGGCAAGGCATCGTTCACCCACCTGATCGGATGGGCGATCGTGCAGGCGGCGAAAGCTTACCCCGCGATGAACAACGGCTTCGGCGTCATCAACGGGGCCCCCTCACGCATCCAAAACGACAGTATCAACCTCGGCATCGCGATCGACATCGAGAAAAAGGACGGCACGCGCAACTTGCTCGTCCCGAACATCAAGGGCTGCGAGAAGATGAACTTCGCCGAGTTCTTCGCCGCATACAACGACACCGTCAAGAAGGCCCGCGACGGCAAGTTGGAGATCTCCGATTTCCAGGGCACGACGATCTCGCTTACCAACCCAGGCACGCTCGGCACCGTCGCGTCCAACCCGCGCCTGATGGCCGGGCAAAGTGCGATCATCGCCACGGGAGCGATCGAGTACCCAGCCGAGTACCAGGCGATGACAACCGGAGCTCTTTCGCAGCTCGGCATCAGCAAGATAATCAACCTCACGAGCACCTACGACCACCGCGTCATCCAGGGTGCCGAGAGCGGCCTGTTCCTCGCCCGCATCCACGAACTTCTCATCGGCGAGCACAATTTCTACAACGAGATATTCAGCGCGATCGAGCTGAACATCCCGCCGCTTCGCTGGGCACAGGATTACAACCCCTCACTGCTAGGCAGCGACCGCTTCACCGAGCAGGCGGAGAAGCAGGCAAACGTGCTGCAGCTCATTAGTGCCTACCGGATGAACGGGCACCTGTTGGCGGACATAGATCCGCTGAACATGACTCCGCATCACTCACCTGAACTCGAACTTGAAGCCTTCGGGCTGTCGATCTGGGACCTCGATCGCGAGTTCATCACGGGCGGACTGCATGGCGAGAAGACCCTTACGCTTCGCCGCATACTCGAGATACTCCGCAAGGCATACTGCGGCAAGGTCGGTATCGAATATCGGCACATCCAGAGCAGCGAGGAGAAAAACTGGCTGCGTCTCCAGATCCGCAACGCGTTCGTCGATACGGTCACGCTCGATGTCGATGTCCGAAAGGAATTGCTTCAGAAGCTGATCGAAGCCGAGCAGTTCGAACAGTTCCTGCACAAGAAATACCTCGGCCAGAAACGTTTCTCGCTCGAGGGCTGCGAAACCGTCATCCCGATGCTCGACCAACTTGTTGAGGGTTCGGCGACCCGCGGCGTGGACGAGATCTACATGGGTATGGCCCACCGCGGCCGCCTGAACGTGCTTTCCAACATCGTCGGCGACCCATCCACGGGTGACCTGGCCGAGCGCATCTTCACCGTCTTCGAGGGCACCTCGCACCCGAACTTCCCCGCCGATGAGGGCGACGTGAAATACCACCAGGGCGCCGTCGGCAAGAAGAAGACCAAGGCCGGCAAAGAGCTCCGTATCGAGCTTGCCGCTAACCCGAGCCATCTTGAATTCGTTAATCCGGTGGTCGAGGGGATGGCCCGTGCCCGCCAGGATGAGCTTCGCAACGGCGGCGGACTCGGCCGCGAAGAGTCGTACGCGAAGATCCTTCCCGTGCTTCTGCACGGCGACGCCGCTTTCGCCGGACAGGGCATCGTAATGGAAACGCTTCAGCTTGCGGGCCTGCCCGGCTACCGCACGGGCGGCACCATCCACATCGTCATCAACAACCAGATCGGGTTCACGACCTCCGCACAAATGGGCCGAAGCTCGATCTACTCGACCGACGCCGCGCAGATCACGCAGACCCCGATCTTCCACATCAACGGAGACGATCCGGAGGCCGCGTACCGTGTGATCCAGATCGCCCTGGATTACCGTGCCAAATTCCAAAAGGACGTCGTGCTCGACCTGGTCGGCTTCCGCCGCCTTGGGCACAACGAAGGCGACGAACCGAGCTACACGCAGCCGGTGATGTACGCCCGGGTGAAACAGCATCCTGGCACGCGTCACCTGTATGCGCAGCGGCTCATCCGCGAGGGCGTCATCACAGAGGAAGACCTCAACGCAATGACCGACGCCGTTCATCAGAAATACGAGGGCATCCTCGCGCGGGCGAAGCAGATCGCTTCGGAGAAGCCGGCCAGGGCGAAACTGCAAGCCCCGATCGTCGATGAGGACGGTTCGCGCATCGTTGAAACAGGAGCCGATCCCGAACTCCTCAAGACCGTCGCGGAGAAGATATCGCTGGTCCCCGATACGTTCCACATCAACCCGAAGATGGTCGGCCAACTCGCCCGCCGCGCGAAAATGGGCAGCGGCGAGGTGCCAATGGATTGGGGATTTGCCGAGGCGATGGCGATCGGTTCGATCGTGGTCGAGGGCGTCCCGTTCCGCCTCAGCGGTCAGGACTCCGGCCGCGGCACCTTCTCGCAGCGGCACGCATCGATGTACGACACGCTGACCGGCGAACGCTGGTCGCCCCTCACCGAACTGAAGAGCCCGACGAACCCGAACTCCCGTTTCTACGTCTTCGACTCTAACCTTTCGGAGCAGGGCGTCCTCGGTTTCGAGTACGGCTATTCGGTCAAGGCCCCGACCGAACTCGTCGCATGGGAAGCCCAGTTCGGCGACTTCGCCAACGGAGCACAGGTGATCATCGACCAGTACATCGCCGCTTCCGAAGATAAGTGGAAGCAGACGTGCAGGCTCGTGATGCTTCTGCCGCACGGTTACGAAGGGCAGGGCCCCGAGCACTCATCGGCGAGGCTCGAGCGCTTCCTGCAGCTCTGTGCCGAGAACAACATGCAGGTCTGCTATCCGACCACGCCGGCGCAGTATTTCCACCTGCTCCGCCGCCAGATGAAACAGGAGATCGTCCGCCCGCTGATCGTGATGACGCCCAAGAGCCTTCTGCGTCTCCCGGCGGCGAGCTCGACGATGGAGGAGCTTCAAACCGGCGGGTTTCGCCCGGTCATCGATGACATCGGCGTCGTCGACAACGGCAAAGTGACGCGGATCGTGCTGTGCAGCGGAAAGGTCTACTACGACCTCGAAGCCGCCCGCACCGACGCCCGCGACGAACGCGTCGCCGTCGTACGGCTCGAACAGTTCTACCCGTTCCCCGGCGAGGCTCTGAAAGAGATCGTCGCGAAATACCCGAACGCGACGGAACTCTTCTGGACGCAGGAGGAACCGCAGAACATGGGCGGATGGTTCTTCGTCGAATCCCGTCTTCGTGAGGTGAAACGCGAGGGGATGTCCCTCCGCTACGTCGGCCGCACCCCATCCGCGTCGCCCGCGACCGGTTCATACGCGATCCACGAACTCGAGCAAAAGAAACTCGTCGACGAATCGCTCATCGCACACACCGACGAGATCGCCCCGTCAAGCGAACCCGAGGTCACCGAAAAGATCGCCCCGGCGTCCGCTTAAGAAACCGCAGTTCGGAGTTCCACCTTTAGGTGGCCCTGTGTCGCTGACAGTCGTCTCGAGGCTGCACCAGGCCAGCAGAAGCTGGAACTCCGAGCTTTCGAACCTGAAGCCCCTCTAAAACCCGAGGGGCTTTTCTTTTTCCGCGCGTTTCCGTGCCTTCCGTGGTTCAGTCCTTGCTCAATCTGCAAAACACGGAATACCATACGTCACCAACCTAAGGACGTATGCACGCTAAACATATCCTTTCCACGATCCTCATCGTGTTCGCTATTGCGGTCACCGCCGTTTCCGCCCAAACCGGTGCGGCGATCATGGCACGCGACGAGGCGACCGAAGGTGGCGGTTCCGCTGCGAAGACCGCTCAGGGTTTCGGTTCCTCCGTGCCTGCCGGCAAGTCTACTGCCAAAGGCGGCAAGACGACGGCCAGGAAGGCTCCGGCGAAATCCACCGTCGCCAAGACCACACCCGCGAAGCCGAAACCCTGGGACGGTTTCGTTGTGGGCGATAAATACACATTTCTCAATTTTGAGGTCGTCTCCGCCGAGAAGCCCTGGCACACCCGTGAGGCCAAATCCGCCGGAGCATCCGGCCTCGTGCAGGTCGAGGTGCTGATCGACACGAACGGCAAAGTGATCGGGGCGAAGGCACGCACCGGCAACAAACTTCTCCATCCCGAAGCCGAGCGAGCAGCACTCGCCTCCACCTTCAACCGCCCCACCTTCGGCGGCAAACCCGCCCGGGCGATCGGATTTCTGGTCTACCGCTTCGGCCCCGAAGAAGACTAATGGGACCTCCAATGGAGACCCGGCACCCTTGCCGGGTCTTTCCCCTAAAACCCTAGGTTCCGCGAGAATGGTCCCAATGCCTTTTCTTGATGAGATCCGGATCGGTGACGTGCTCCCCTGGTCTCGCGTCGCCGAGGTGCATAAGATCCGCAACGGCATCTACCAGCGCAACGGCCGCCTGATCTCGCTCCTCA
This sequence comes from Acidobacteriota bacterium, assembly GCA_023415725.1. Classification (GTDB taxonomy): domain Bacteria; phylum Acidobacteriota; class Blastocatellia; order Pyrinomonadales; family Pyrinomonadaceae; genus OLB17. The sequence continues at coordinate 2,187 of JAEZJR010000200.1, read as the reverse complement.
CCGACTTCGGCCGCATCAACCCCTGCTACCCCGACTTCCACGGCGAGACGCCCGATATCATCCACTACACCGGCTCCGGCCGCTGCGGTGATCAGAAACTTGACGCCGCCAACCAAGCTCTGTTGAACGCCATCAAGACCGGCCACCCCGTCCCACTCTTCAATAAACTCACCGTCAACCAATGGCAATACGTCGGACTCTTCACCGTCATCGACGCCAGCTACATCCATGACGAGACTCGATCTCGAATGATCTGGAGATTCACTCTTCAAAAGACACAAGAACTAGAAGCTGATAGCTGATAGCTGGAGGCTGTATCCTAACTTCCCCTTTGCGTCCTTTGCGAGCTTTGCGTGAAACTGGCCTTTTCTCACGCAAAGCTCGAAAAGGACGCAAAGAAATGTTCGGCTAACCATCTCGCCCCGACTCCAGGGGCCTTAAAGCGGCGACAACACGGGTCTCCCCCTTTACTAATCCGCCACTCTGATACAAAATACCGCCACCCTAAAATCTCAAAGGAGCTCGCAACCAAATGAAACGCCTCGTCCCCTTCCTCGCTGTTCTCATTCTTTCGATCTCTGTCTCCGCTCAGACCGCCTGGACGCCGGAAACGCAGGTCAAAGTGCGTGCGGTCGGTTCGCCGCAGGTGTCGCCTGACGGCCGACGCGTCGTCTACACCATCAACGACGCCATGATTGGGCCGGACAAAAGCGAGTTCGTCACGCAGATCTGGATGGCGACGACCGATGGTAAGGAAAACTACCAGGTCACCTTCGGCGATAAGTCATCGACGAATCCGAAATGGTCACCTGACGGCTCCGCAATAGCGTTCACCTCGAACCGCGCGAACAACCGGAACGCCCTTTACCTCCTCCGTCTCTCCGGCGGCGAGGCGGAACCGATCTCGGATGTAAAAGGCAGCGTGGGCAATTTCGAGTGGTCGCCTGACGGCCGCTCCATCGCTTTCATGATGAGCGATTTCAAGACCCCCGAGGAGGAAGCGAACGACAAGGGCCGCAACGACTTTCGTTGGTATGAGGAGAATCACAAGCTCAGCCGCATCTACATCATTCCGATCGCGAAAGATGCCAACGGAAAGCGCGAAGCGAAGCGGATCATCGACGTGCCGCGTCACATCACCACCTTCGCCTGGTCGCCCGACGGCACCCGCTTCGCCTACGCACACGTCAACAGTCCATCGGTCAACGATTGGCCGACGTCCGACGTTTCGATCCTCGAGATCGCGAGCGGAAAGAGCACCCCGCTTGCCGCCGCCCCTGACCGCTATGAGGATGCCCCTCTTTATTCACCCGACGGCCGTTGGATAGCGGTCTCGGTAAGCGACGGCCCGCCCCGCTGGGCTCAGAGCGACCGCCTCGTAATCTATCCGACGGGCGGTGGTGTGCCGAAAACTCTCGCGGCCACCTTCGACGGCGGCCCCAACGTCGCCGGGTGGACGCCCGACGGTAAGAAGATCTATTTCACCGAACCGAAGGGCACGGTTACCGCCTGGTACGAATTCGATGTTGAGGCAAACACCATCAAGGAGACAATGCCCGCCCGCTCCGTCATCAACGCCCTCGCGATGGACAAGAACGCGCAGGTGTTCGCCGCGGTGGGGCAAACCTTCGACCACCCTCAGGAGCTTTACGTCGGCCGCTTGACCGACGCAACACCCGTCCAGGTCTCGAAGGCGAACGACAGCTACCGCCAGATGCCGCACGGCAGGACCGAGGTCGTTAAATGGAAGAGCAAGGACGGCCGCGAGATCGAGGGACTTCTGACCTACCCCGTCGGTTACACGGCGGGCACCAAGGTGCCGCTCATTCTAAATATCCACGGCGGGCCCGCGGGCGTGTTTCAGCAAAGCTACATCGGGGGCCGTGGAGTTTACCCGATCGCCACCTTCGCTTCGAAAGGCTACGCCATACTCCGCCCGAACCCCCGCGGATCGTCCGGTTACGGGGTCGAATTCAGACGAGCGAACATTAAAGACTGGGGCGGGATGGATTACGAAGATCTGATGACCGGCGTCGACCACTTGATCGCGTTGGGTGTCGCCGACGCTGAACGCCTGGGCGTGATGGGCTGGAGCTACGGCGGCTACATGACCTCGACGATCATCACCAAAACAAAACGCTTCAAGGCCGCCTCCGCCGGTGCCCCGGTCACCAACCTGATGAGTTT
>JAEZJR010000178.1 GCA_023415725.1 Acidobacteriota bacterium | reverse complement strand
GTTCGCGCGGCATAGGAAAGGAAATGGCCGAGGGCCTCGCGGAAGCTGGAGCGAAAATCGTTTTGTGCGCGCGTCGGGCGGAGTGGCTGGAGGAAACGGTCAACGAATTCCAAGGCCGCGGATTCCGCGTCGCGGGGATGACCTGTGACGTCTCGAAACCGGAGGAAGTGAAGAACGTTGTGGACAGTACCGTTTCCACGTTCGGTTCGGTAGATATTCTCGTGAACAACGCGGGCGTTTCGTGGGGAGCGATGCCGGAAGATATGCCGCTTGAGAAATGGCAGCACGTGCTGGACGTTAACCTCACGGGCTGCTTCCTATTTGCTCAGGCCGTCGGGCGAGAGATGCTAAAGCAGGGCCGCGGGTCGATCATAAATATTGCTTCGATCTCCGGGATAACATCTTCGGCGAACGGGCCGTTCTACGCGGGTTACGTGGCGAGCAAGTCGGGGCTGATCGGGCTGACGCGTGAGCTTGCGGCGAGTTGGGGGCGTAAGGGGATCAGGGTGAACGCGATCGCTCCGGGGTTCTTTCATTCACGTCTGGCTGATGCGGTGATAGACATTTACGAGAGATCCATCCAGGAGAACAATGTGATACCGCGGATCGGCCAGGAGGGCGAGCTTAAAGGCGTTGCGGTTTTTCTCGCGTCGGACGCATCGAGCTACATCACCGGGCAGACCATCGCCGTAGACGGAGGGATGACGGTTTAGCTTATGGAGAACTTACTCGCTCCATCGCCCGAGCAATCCGCAATGGCCGTACTTCTGATCGGCTTCGTGTTCGGGCTCTATCACGCGATCGAGGCAGACCACCTGGCCGCTGTCTCGGCGATCGTCAGCGAACACAAGAATGTGCTGACGGCGTCGATAATCGGCGGGTTCTGGGGGCTCGGGCACACGATCTCGCTTTTCGTCGTGGGGACACTGGTGATCTTCGTGAAGCTGCAGATCTCCGAGAGCACTGAAGGATATCTTGAGGGCGTGGTCGGGGTCATGCTGGTGCTGCTCGGCCTGAACGCGATCCGAAAGATATTCGCCGCCGAAAAGATACATACGCACACCCACAGCCACGACGGGCACGAGCACAAACACCTGCACGTCCACAAGGATGAGAGGTCCGAGGGCTCGCATCACCGGTTCGCACCGAGGTCGGTGATTGTCGGGATGGTGCACGGCCTCGCAGGAAGTGCGGGGCTCATGCTGCTGGTGCTGCCGAGCATCGATTCGCCGCTGGTCGCTTTGCTGTATATCGCGATCTTCGGCATCGGGTCGATCGCGGGGATGATGATAATGAGTCTTTTGATGGGGCTGCCGCTTTACTTTACGGCGGGGCGGTTCATCGCGGTGAATAAAGGAATTCGGTTTCTCGCCGGAGCGTTCAGCCTGGTTTGGGGCGGGCTGCTGATCAACGAGAAGTTCTTCGCCGGCTAAGCGTCACGAACGAATTCGAACTCGCCGAAATGCTCGGGAACGTGAAAGTTCGGCCTCTCCGTGAAGGTCGGCGACCACGCCAAATAGCCGCGATCGGGATCGCGGCCGACGCACCGGAACAGATTCCCAAGCCACACGTCTCCTGCCTCTGGCCGCTTGCCCAGAGAACTCCAGGGGATCCTGATCGCCGTCACGATCCTGTCGTCTTCAATACGGGCTGCCACCTGCATCCCCGAGCTATATTCCACATCCGTTTCCCGCTTGCCCGAGGTCAGGTCGATCGCGAGATCGACCCACTCGCCGCTCGGCGCGGCTTCGAACTCGAAATATTTGCGAGGCTCATCTGCGTCCGGCGCGATGAAGACTTCGACGACATCGCGGTCCCACAAACCTAGCGCTTTCGAAGCAAGGTTCGGCCGGTCGCTCATCATCAGCGGTTCGGCTTGCGTCGCGTCGAATCGGATATACAGATGCTCGTCCGACCACAGCATCCTCGCTTCGAAGTGACGGCCCGCAGGCGCTGTATCGCCTGACCAATATTGGCTGACGGTCACCGGGCGCCCAATCTTCCAGTCGGAATGGCCGATCTCCGATACCGAAAGATCCGCCGAGATGAATGTTACCGAAACTCTCTCTTTCCTATTCATTCAGTTGACGTTAGCTTAGCATTGCCTCGGTCAAACGTGACAAGCGGCGAGAGTTCCTACGTTGGTTTCGCTGAAGTACTTATTGCGCCAAGCGAATCGGCTAGTCAATAATAATAGAAGTATCCCTGTAACAGGTCAGGACGAACAACTCCGAAGCAACGAAAGCTAGATGCACGAACTTCCGTTACTTATAGATATAGCTGTCGCTCTGGTCGCCGCTTTTGTCGGCGGGGTGATCGCCCGTTTGCTCAAACTCCCCCCGATCGTCGGCTACATGGTGGCCGGGATCGCGATCGGACCCTACACGCCCGGTTACACAGGGGATACCAAGACCCTCACCCAGCTCGCGGAATTAGGCGTGATATTCCTGATGTTCGGGGTAGGTATCCATTTCTCGCTTAGCGACCTCTGGAAGGTGCGGAACGTGGCGATTCCCGGTGCGATCGGGCAGATGGCCATTACCACGATTCTCGGATACGGGCTGGCACAGTACTGGGGATGGTCCAGGGGGGCGAGTCTGGTGCTGGGCCTGGCCATCTCGATCGCGAGCACGGTGGTTCTGCTGCGTGGCCTTATGGACAACGGCCTCCTGAACACCTCGCACGGTCAGGCCGCGGTCGGGTGGCTGATCCTGGAGGACATCGCCACAGTCCTGATCCTGCTCCTTATGCCGACGATCGCGTCGGAGGCAGGGGATTTCGATTGGGCGGCATTAGGATTGATACTTCTGAAAGCGGCGGCATTTCTCGCGGCGCTGCTCTTCGTAGGCAGGAAACTCATCCCGTGGGTGCTGGCCCGAATCGCGATGACGGGTTCGCGAGAGCTGTTCATCTTGGCGGTGCTGGCGGTGTCGGTCGGGACCGCGTTAGGGGCGACCGAGATATTCGGCGTTTCGCTCGCACTCGGCGCTTTTGCGGCTGGCGTGGTCGTCAGCGAATCTAAATTGAGCCATCAGGTCAGCGCGGACCTGGTACCGTTCCGCGAAGCGTTCTCGATCATCTTCTTCGTTTCGATCGGGATGCTCGCCAACGTTTCATATCTTGCGGGGAACTTATGGGCGGTCCTCCTGCTACTCCTGCTGGTCACCGTGGGGAAATACGTGATCACGGTGATGATCGGTGCGTTCATAAAGCAGCCCGCGCGGACGTTCCTGGTCGTCGGTGCCGGCCTCGCACAGATCGGGGAATTCTCGTTCATTTTGGGGCAGGCGGGCCTGACCTACGGGTTACTGAACCAGGACCAGTACTCGATGATCCTCGCGGGTGCTTTGCTTTCGATCACCATCAACCCGCTGATGTACAAGACGATCGGCCCGATGGAAGAGCGGCTGAAGAAATTGCCGGGGGCGTGGCGGCTTTTGGATCGTCATGGGGACATCAACGAGGTCCCCGACGATCTTGCGGGGCACGTCGTGGTGATCGGGTACGGGCGCGTTGGCCAGCATATCGTTAACGTCCTGAGCCGGCTCGATGTGCAATTGCTGGTGATCGACTCCGACGTCGACCGCACTGAGGATCTCGGCACGAAGGGGATCCCGGTGCTTTACGGCGATGCCGCCAGTTCGGAGGTGCTCGACCATGCCCACCTCAACAATGCACGATTGCTGGTGGTGACAACGCCCGATGACGCGTCGACAAGCATCATCGTCGCTTCCGCACGGGCACAGGCACCTCGGCTCCACATCATCACGAGGGCCGCCTCCGACGATGGGGTTCAGCAGCTGTATTCCTTAGGTGCACATCACGTGATCCATCCGGAACTGGAAGGCGGGCTGCAGGTCGTGAGGCGGACGCTTTTGGAGCTCGGCTTCTCGCTCCGGAAAGTGCAGCAATACACAGACGCCGTACGCAGCGACCAGTACAATACCGCGAGCAACACGACCGATGAACGGCAGTTCCTTAACGACCTGCTCACCGCGAGTGACAATATCGGGCTCTACTGGATCGAACTCTCGCCGGACAGCAAGCTGGTCGGGAAGACACTGGTCCAGGCGAAACTTAGGGAAAAGACGGGAGTTTCGATCGTGGCGATCTCGCGTTCAGGTAACGTGCGGTCGAACCCGAAACCGCAGACCGTTCTGCTCGAGGGTGACGCGATCGGGGTGATCGGTGACGACACTCAGGTTGATGCGGCGAAAAGGATCCTCAAGGGGCTCCCGGACATCGACCCGATGAGAACGGTGTCCGCGAATTAGGCATTAACTTTCCGAGGTCGGGGGAACATCCATCGCCTTAGATTCCCCATTTCCGCCCTGATCGCCTTAGCGATGCCGAGCCCGAAAACCCGAAACGGCTTGTTCTCGGTGAAGGCCATCGCTATCGCCCACAGGGTGCGCCCGGAGAATTCCCTTTCATTCGATATCGCGAAAACGGGTTCCCAATACTCGGGTTGAAGTTTCGATTTGAAATGATCGAGCCCGTCGAAATTGTAGAATCGCTGCCCATGCTTACGCATCCACGCGAGAAGGAATCGAAGCCAGACCGGATTGTCGAAAGGTTCGATCTTTGCACGCTTGGATAGCGGTGAAAGCCCCAGGGTGACGTACTCGCAATCCTCCGCGGCGACCGCTCGTATGGCAGCATCCATCATCAGCTCAACCGTGCCGTTCGGGGCGCCCTGACGATGCGGGAACTGCTCGGTCAGCCAACCTTTCCGCGTCGGGATGGGCGAAAGCACAAGGAACGCCTCTACCTGGTCACCTCGTTCCGCGACGAAGATGCGCCGGTTCTCAAGCCTTTCGAGTGTTTCGGGTTCTATGACGAAATGGAGCGGGGGAAGCCCCTTGATCGAGAGCCACGACCCCAGACAATCGCGTAGCTCGGGACTGTCGTGAGCCCTGTCGATGGGCCATTCGGATACGGTGACGCCTTTGTTCCGAGCCCGGTTCAGTTGGGCCCTAAGTGACGAATGTTTCGCCACGACATCAGCCCATCTGGCCGGGTGCCACACCGGCTGAGCGCCGAGAAGGACCATCGAATGGTGCGGGTCGTCGTGGACGATCTTCTCGAGGCGGGCTTCAGCGCCGAAATAACAAACGCTCCGACCGGCGTTTTCGGACTCGTCCTCGAATTGCCTGGTTACCGACCCGAGTGTTTCTTCACTGCAAACCGGAGCACCGGCCACTACACGCACGCGTTCGGAGGAAACGAACCCAACGACCGACTCGCCATCAGGGCCGAACCAGTATTCGATTCCCGGATTGATGATCTGGAAGCACGTGGTGTTCCACCCGTGCCTCATTACTACGCGGCGGGCGCGTTCGAAATCGGCCAGGCGGTCCGTCGCTACTTTCCTGAGCTCACCACCGTTTTGAACGCCATCTTCGCGAGTTTCCACGTTCGGTTCCAGTCGATCTTCCCTTCCTCGTCGCGTCCCATCATCTTATTAACGAACATCTTGCGGAAGTCAGCGCCTTCACGTTTAAGCATGAACTCCTTCGCGTAGGGCTTGGCCGTTTCGAAGAAATTGAACTCAGGGTCGGTGATGATGCCGATGCCCTCGAGCGTCATCAGCGCGCGCATGATGTACGTGAAGTTCGACGGCAGCCGGAACGGGTAATCGTACATTACGTCCGCAAGGTCGTATGTGAGTTCCTTGAAGTTGACGTCCTTCAGCTTCAGGTTTAGGTGAAACTGGAACATCTTCTCCACCACGGGGCGGACGATCTCGGGGTTCGTTCCGGGTTTGAGAAAATCGAGGTCGATAAGGTCCTGAGCGATCCCCGCCGGGTCCTTCCCGACGACGTGGAAGAACGCGTCGATCATTTTCGACTGCAGTTCGGGCGGGATTCGTCCGACCATGCCGAAATCGAAGAACGCGAGCCGCCCGTCATGCATCACGAGCAGGTTGCCCGGATGCGGATCCGCATGGAAGAAGCCGTCTTCGAGAAGCTGCTTCAGGTAAGTGCGGATGAGAAGGCGGTTGACCTTTTCGGGGGCGACGCTCCGTGCCTTGAGATCATCGATGGCGGTGACCTTGGTGCCGTGGATGAACTCCATCGTCAGCACCTTCGACGTCGTCGCGTTCCAATAGATCCGCGGCACGTGGACGTTCGACCAGTTCTTAAAGCTTTCGCGGAACCGCTCGGCGTTGCGCCCCTCGGCGGCGTAGTCCATCTCCTCGTGGATGGTCTCGTTGAACTCGCGGAGCATTCCGGACCAGTCGGCGTTCTCGTTCAACTGCGGATAACGTTCGGCGAAATTCGCCACCTTCTTCAGGATCTCGAGATCGCCCTTGATGGTCGCCTCGAGGTTGGGACGCTGCACTTTCACCGCTACCTCTTCGCCGGTGTGAAGTCGGGCGCGGTACACCTGGCCCAGCGATGCGGCGGCGACGGGCTCAAGCTCGAATTCCTTATAGACGTCGTTGATCTTGAGGCCGAGTTCCTTCTCGATACGGGCGAAGGCGATCTCGTTGGGGAACGGCGGTACGTTGTCCTGAAGCTCGCCGAGTGCGACGACGAACGGCAGCGGCAGGAGGTCTGCCCGGGTGCCCATCGATTGCCCGATCTTGATGAACGTGGGGCCGAGTTCGATCAGCTTCTCCTTGAGCCAGATCGCCTGCTTCTCCTGGTTAACCTCGCGGTTCACTTCGCTACCGAGGAAGAACCATCGCAGGAGGAACATGAATTGATGGAAGAACCAAAGACGTACGCGATAAAGCTTTTCACCGTAAACCGCCATGCGCGTGAGGCGTTCGGCAGTGCGCATTCGGGTTTCGGCGTGCCGGTGCTGGCCTTTGATGTGGGTGTCGAGCTGATCGAGGTAAAGATAAAGGGCGAGTTTCCCGATCACGGCAGAAACGTGAGCGATGCGAAACCAGCCCCGGATGCCGGAGTATCCCCTTTCGACCTCAGCTTCGCGGTCGGTGAGGAACTTCTCTTCGGCGATCAATTGCTCGTTCGTTACGTATTTTGCGATCGGCAGATCCGCCGTCGCGGTCATCGGATGATGGCCGTTTCCGTTACCCTTTTTCGCAGGTTCCAGTATCGCTACCGCCTTGTTTTCGATCAATTCGCTCATTACTGCCCTTAATTCGTCGCCCAAGCTAGTTTCGATGCAATAACCGTGCGAGGGCTTTGCATCACAATATCTCGAGCATATTCCGTACGCCTTCCTGGCGGAAATAGTTCAGTGCGCGAGCGGTGTCTTTCTCGATCTGTGCTCTGAGTTCATCGATGCCGGAGAATTTGCGTTCGTCGCGGATGCGGTGGAGGAAGCGTACGCGGAGGACGTCGCCGTAGAGATCGCCGTCGAAATCGAAGATGTACGACTCGATCGAAACTTCGCTGCCGTCTTCGAAGGTGGGCCGCACCCCGACATTCGTGATACTGCGCCGCCAAACACCATCGACCAGCGTCGCGGTGGCGTAAACACCGTTCTTAGGCACGACGCGATTGTGGGGGCGGAGGTTGGCGGTGGGGAAACCTATCGTTTTGCCGCGCTGATGCCCCCGTACAATGACACCCTCGACACCGTAAGGGCGGCCGAGCATTCGGCGAGCGAGATTAACACGCCCTTCGTCGAGCAGCTGCCGTATCTTTGATGAACTGATCCGCTTCCCCCGCAGGCAGACCTCAGGGACCTCATCGGCGACAAATCCCAGTTCCTCGCTCATCCGGCGGAGCAGATCGATGTTCCCGCCCCTCCCCTTCCCGAACGCGAAGCCCTTGCCGAGGTAAACCTCTTTAGCGTGGAATCGTTCGTGAACGATATCGCGGAGAAAATCTTCGGCCGGATTCGCAGCGAACTCTTTTGTGAACGGGATCAAGATCGCCTGCTCGATGCCGAGCACCTCGAAATTGGCGAGGCGTTGGTCAAGCGTTTGGAGAAGCGGCGGAGCGGATTCAGGATGCAGGACGGCCCGCGGGTGCGGGTCGAAAGTGATGGCCGTGGCGTGGGCACCGACGGCGTTCGCCCGCTCGATGACCGTCTGCATTATCCGCTGATGACCGAGGTGCAGCCCGTCGAAGACACCGAGCGTAAGGACGGTCGGCTTCTGGATATTAGCGTTTTCGGTGCCGTGGAATATCTTCATAACACCAACGTTCAGAGTTCAAGCTTTAGCTTGTCTTCGTTAACTCAGAGACTGCCCGTTGCTACACAATCAAGCTAAAGCTTGAACTCTGAACCTTCAATCCCCGAGGTGTTTACCCGGAACCAGATAGTTTCTCACATAATCCGCGACGGCTGCATCGAGGGGCGTGGTGTCGGCGGTGTACCCTGCCTGGCGGATGCGGGTGAGGTCCGCTTCGGTGCGGTACTGGTAGCGGTCGCGGATGTGCTCGGGCATTTCGATGTATTTGATGTGGACGCCCAGATTCAACGCGTCGAAGATCGCCTTGGCGAGAGCGTTCCAGGTATTCATCCGGCCAGAACCCACATTGAAGAGGCCGCCGGTCTCGTTTTCCATAAAATGCAGCGTCATTTCGACGGCGTCTTTGACGTAAACGAAATCGCGGCCGAATTCGCCGTCTTCGTAATCGGGGTTCTGGCTTTTGAAAAGCTGCAGGATGCCGCTCGTATTTATCTGTTCGAATGCTTTGTTGACCAGCGACCGCATATCATCTTTGTGATCCTCGTTCGGGCCGAATACGTTGAAGTACTTAAGCCCTACGATTTTCTCGAACATCCCGTTGCGGGCGGCAAATTGGTCGAAGAGATGCTTCGAGTAGCCGTACACATTCAGCGGCCTGAGGCGGCCGAGGTTGTCGAATCCATCCTCCATACCGGCCGAACCGTCGCCGTAGGTGGCGGCCGATGAAGCGTAGATGAAGCGGATGTCGTTAGCCAGTGCGAATTCCGCAAGGTCGCAGGTGTATTGGTAGTTGTTCCGGATCACGTAGTGAGCGTCGCGTTCGGTGGTTGAAGAGCACGCCCCCAGATGGAAAATGTAGCGGACATCGCGGAATTCGCCGAGGTCGTCGATGAAGTCGTCGGCGTCGATGTAGTCGGCGAAGCGAAGCGGCGGGAGGTTCTTCCACTTGTCGGTCTCATCTAGTCGATCGACGATGAAGATGTTGTCGTAACCGAGTTCGTTCAACCGCCAGACGATGGCACTCCCGATGAAACCGGCCCCGCCAGTAACGATTATCTTGGAATTCTTGCTCATTTTGGTAAACGCACGAAGCGGGCGATCCGCTTCTGCATATATCTTATCGGGCGGTAAGGCGAAATCTGTAATGTCGGTCAATGTTTAGGTTTAGGGCTGAACTCCATGGTGCCGTCATCGAGCGGGGCGTGGCGTAGCATGCGGAGGTCTTTGATGTAGTTCTGGTGGAGCCGCCAGGGGTGCTTCGAGCCTTGGGAGGGCAGTTCCCTAAGGGCCCGCAGGATGTAACCGGAGTTGAAATCGAGCACGGGCTCGGGTTTTACGGTAGGGTCGTTCAGCCGCGGGGTGCATTGAGCGAAACCGTGCTCGTCCATGTAATTGAGCAGGCGGCAGACGTATTCGGCGGTGAGGTCGCATTTGAGCGTCCACGATGCGTTCGTGTAGCCGAACGCCTGTGCGAGATTCGGGACGTCCGAATACATCATCCCCTTATAGGCCATCTTCTTCGAAAGATCGACCGTTTCGCTATCGACGACGAGCGTGAGCCCGGCCATGATCTTCAAGACGAGGCCGGTCGCGGTGACGACGATGTCGGCCTCGAGTTCTTCGCCGCTTTCGAGCCTTACGCCGCATTCGGTGAATTCGGCGATGCGGCCGGTGACGATCGAGGCTTTCTTTTCCCGCACCGATTTGAAAAGGTCGGAATCAGGGACGAGGCAGAGGCGCTGGTCCCACGGGTTGTAGGCCGGCTTGAAATGCTTCTCCGCGATCTCTTGGCCGACCTCTTTCGTAACGCCTTTGGCTATCAGGCGTTTCATGAACTCGGGCCGCTTGCGTGAGAGTTCGTAAAAGAACATCTGCCGGAGCACGTTCTTCCATCGCGTGATGGCGTAGGCGGATTTGGCGGGGAGGGCTTTTCTCAGCCCGTTCGCGATCTTGTCCTCGCCCGGCATCGAGACCACGTACGTTGGTGAGCGCTGAAGCATCGTTACGTGAGCAGCTTTTTCAGCCATCGCGGGAACGAGTGTTACGGCGGTGGCTCCGCTGCCGATCACGAGTACGCGTCTTCCGGTGTAGTCCAGATCCTCAGGCCACTTCTGGGGATGGACGACGATACCTTTGTATTTGTCGACGTTGGGCCATTCGGGGGTGTAGCCGGCGGTGTAATCGTAGTAGCCGGTGCAGAGGTAGAGGAAATTGCAGGTGAAACTTTTGATCTCGCGATCAGTTACTTCCGGGCTTTGCGGGGTCGTTTCGTTGTCAAGGGGCACACTCCCTACTGGTCGTGTTTCCGCCTGGGTGGGCGAATCGCTTCCGTTGTTTTCAGGGGCGTATTGGCCGAGCGAACCCTTGCTTACGTGCGGGCTACTGACACGTGGTCTGATCTCAACCTCAACGGTCCATTTTGCATCCTGCGATGACCATTCGGCCCGGCGGACGCGGTGGTTGTAGCGGATCTCCCTGTCGAGGTCGTAGGCAGCGCTCGTTTCGCGGATGTACTTCAATATCGCCGGCCCATCCGCGATCGCCTTCGGGTCGGTCCACGGACGGAAGCGGTACCCGAGCGTGAACATGTCCGAATCGGACCGAACCCCAGGATACCGAAACAGATCCCACGTCCCGCCCATCGACGCCCGCCCTTCGAGTATCGCGAAAGTCTTCCCCGGGCAGTTCATCCGCAGATGCGCTCCAGCACCTATCCCGGAAAGCCCGGCGCCTACAATTAGAACGTCGAAGTGTTGCATGCGATTCCCGCCTCGAAGTAGCCAGATCAGCAGTTTCTATCTGGCGGGCGGCACGTACGTCAATACCATTTTCAAGAAGTCATCAATGTCGGACTGAGACGAAACCTTGGCTGAAAAATTAGCGACGGCTTTTTCGTAGGTCGCGATAATCCGGTTTTGCTTGGTGAGCACGATCAACACGCAGTCGTTTTGGACGGGTTCAGTCCTTATCCATTCCGAGAAATCAGGATTTGCGTAACGAACAGCGAAGTTGCCTGCCATTTCGCCGACATCGTAATGGATTTCCAGCCCGCCCTCCTTTCTGATGTACCCCCCGGCCGTGTCTATGCCGCAACTCGGCACGTGTTCATAACCCGGCAACAGCTTCATTTGTCCGGGCGGAGGCACCGGTTCGTCATTCAGGGTAATTAGGTTGTAGGCCACCGCATCCTTGTGCAAAACCATCAGTGTCGTCACCCTTTTCCATTCCTCTTGAATACCGCGACACTCCCTCCATGGCGGGCACGAAAGCTTCATTTCGGTAGTTTTCGACGGAATATGGCAAATGCGGCCGGGAATCAGCTCACGAATCAGATTTCGGACGTCATCGATACCGAGGAGAGCATTTTTGTTGTTCGGATCGTCCGGTACGATTCTGAATGCCTTCGCCTTGCCGCTTTCCGAAAAGGTAACTTCGACAGCAATGCCCGGTTTGGCCCGGAAACGATCACCTTCAAGGGGGCCGTATTTGCTTTCCAGTGCGGTACGGGTTTGCGCGCACAAGGCGGTTGCGAGGAAAAGAACTGATATGAGAAACCTCATAGGCAGGCAATTATCAGATCTAGCAACATAGAGAACTTGGTCACCCTTTGTTGAATCGGAGCCGTATCAGTTAGCGGCTGCTACTTCAACTCACATAGCAAAACTTCTTCCAGCTCATCAAGGCTGATAAAGGAGTCCGCCTCATCGGCAAGAGCTTTTTCGCGGCTTTTGAGAAACTCGAGATGCCACTCGGGTGGTTCAGCAAGTAGCATCTCGATAATCTCTTTTCGCATTTGTTCAGCCATCGGCGCCAAGTTTAACACGATTGAGCGAGACGTCGAGGAACTTCTCTCACGCGGCCATCACCATCCCAAAATATACGCAAACATCAACGGGGCGACGATGGAGGCGTCGGATTCGACGATGAACTTCGGCGTACTTGCTTCGAGCTTGCCCCAGGTTATTTTTTCGTTGGGAACGGCGCCGGAGTAGGAGCCGTAGCTGGTTGTTGAGTCGGAGATCTGGCAGAAGTATCCCCAGACGGGGATGTTGTCGCGTTGGAGGTCCTGGTGGAGCATCGGGACGACGCAGATGGGGAAATCGCCCGCGATGCCGCCGCCGATCTGGAAGAAGCCGACGCGTGACTCGTCGGTCGCATTGTTGGTGTACCAATCCGCGAGCTGCGTCATGTACTCGATGCCGGTACGGACGGTGTGGACGTTTTCGACGTCGCCGGTGATGACGTGCCCGGCGTACATGTTCCCCATCGTGGAATCCTCCCAACCGGGAACGACCATCGGGAGGTTCTTCTCCGCCGCGGCGTACATCCACGAATCTTTCAGATCAATCTGGTAATGCTCCTCGAGCGAGCCGTTCTTCAGCACCTGGTACATGAACTCGTGCGGGAAATATCGCTGACCCTCGACGTCGGCTCGGGTCCACACATCGACCATGGCTTTTTCGAGCCGCCGCATCGCTTCCATCTCGGGGATGCAGGTGTCGGTTACGCGGTTCATGTGGCGGTCGAGAAGGGACTGCTCGTCCTCGGCGGTGAGGTCGCGGTAGTTAGGGACGCGTTCGTAGAAGTCGTGAGCGACGAGGTTGAAGAGGTCTTCCTCGAGATTAGCGCCCGTACACGAGATGATATGCACCTTGTCCTGCCGGATCATCTCAGCGAGGCTGAGGCCAAGCTCGGCGGTCGACATCGCCCCCGCGAGCGTGATCATCATCTTCCCTCCATTGTCCAAATGCCGTTTGTAAGCCTCCGCCGCGTCGATCAGCGCCGCCGCGTTGAAGTGCCGATAGTGATGCTTGATGAATTCCGTGATCTGTCCGTTCATAATTGCGCACCGCGTCCTTAAAAGGCGGTAGGTAAAATATTGATATTCGATAATGATAAGTTCTGTCTGCCAAAAACGCTAAAGGGCCGAAACGCAGCTACTACTCCGAACAAAAGTCTTGAACATCTTCGTCCGAACTGCGAACATTCAAGATAACGCTCAAATAACCCCTCACTTTTGTCTCGGCACTCTGACCCGGGCAGGGCAGGCGTTCATCCGGCTCGCGAACCTGAATGTACGAACTTCTCGGCACGATCCTTAACTTCGCTATACCGGTCTTCGCGGCAGGGAGCATGATAACGGTCGGATTTCGTTACAGCCTGAGCCAGGTCGTCGCCCCCTTGCGCGACATCATCGGGGTGATTACGGCACTCGTTGCGAACTTCATCCTCGTTCCCCTGCTCGCCTACGGAATACTTCAGGTGCTGCCTCTCGAGAAACCTTACGCCATCGGGTTGATACTTGTCTCGACGGCGGCCGGTGCACCGATGCTGATAAAGCTGTCGGAGAATGCCGGCGAGGTCGTGAGTTTCGCGGCGGCGATCCTGGTGCTGCTGGTCGTGGTCACGATGGTGTTCATGCCGTTGGTCGTTCCGATGCTGACGGAAGAGGGCTCCGTCGGCGCTTGGGCCATAGCCCGGCCGCTGGTGCTGACGATGCTGCTGCCCCTGATCGGGGCGTTCATCTTCAGGATGTTATGGCCGGACGCGGCGAAGCGGATCCTGCCGTGGGTGGGAATGGCCGTAAATGTCGCTCTCTGGACAATGGTGGCGCTCACCGTTGTGATAAATCTCGAGGCTGTTCTCAGCGTATTCGGGACGGGTGCGATCGTCGCCTCCCTGGTGCTCATCGTCGGGGCCTACGCAATAGGCTACCTCGTCGGGACCTTCGACAAGACCGAGAAGGTGGTCCTCGGTTTCGCCACGGCGCAGCGCAATTTCGCCGCCGCGATCGTGGTCGCGACGCTGGGCTTCAGCGACCAACGCGTGCTGGTGATGGCGGTGGTGGTTTCGGTGGCAGCGATGATCCTGCTGCCGTTCTCGTCGTGGTTGGGGACTCGAAAAGGCAAATCTGCCGAGACCGTCAATGCATAGCCGTAACGGGCTAATGGAGAATTGAGCAATGGCCGAAAACAAAGGCGCAAGACCTAATTTCATTTTCATTCTGGCGGACGACCTCGGCTACGCCGACCTCGGCTGCTACGGCGGGCGATCCGACTGCTCGCCGAACCTGGACAAGATGGCGGCGGAGGGGATGCTCTTCACGCAAGGGTACGCGAACTCCTCCGTTTGCTCGCCGTCGCGTTTCGCGATCGCGACCGGGCGGTACCAGCATCGGCTGAGGGGCGGGTTCGATGAGCCGATCGCGGCGGCCGCTCCTGACCTCGGGCTTCCGCCCGAGCACCCGACAATGGCCTCTTTGCTGCGCGACGCGGGTTACGGCACCGCGCTGATCGGCAAATGGCATATGGGTGCCGCACCGTGGTTCGGGCCGCTTAAGAGCGGCTACGAAGAGTTCTTCGGGCACATGGGCGGAGCGGTGGATTACTTCAAGCACGGAGTTTCTTACGGCAGAAACTTCCTCCACGACCTCTGGGAAGGAGAGGAAGAGGTCGAGGCGGAAGGCTACCTCACCGATCTGTTCTCCGAACGGGCGGCGGATTTCGTACGACGGCAAAATGGCAAGCCGTTCCTTCTCTCACTGCACTACAACGCTCCCCACTGGCCGTGGGAAACGCGCGACGACAAGGCTGAGTCTGACCGCATCGACAACATCGCGCACCTGGACGGCGGGAACGTCGAGACGTACCAGCGGATGATCCACCATATGGACGAGGGGATCGGCCAGGTGCTCGCCGCCGTGGACGAGATCGGAGAACGCGGGAACACGCTCGTCGTTTTCACGAGCGACAACGGCGGGGAGCGGTTCTCCGATTCTTACCCATTATTGGGCAAGAAGTACGATCTGCTGGAGGGAGGCATCCGCGTCCCGTACATAGTTCGTTGGGACGGGAAGGTGGAGGCCGGCACTCAGAGCGACCGTCTGGTCATGGGGATGGATTGGATGCCGACGTTCCTCGCCGCTGCCGGAGTCGGAGCCCACCCGGACTACCCGCTCGACGGCGTGGATGTGTTCGGCACTGAAAATAAGGACCGCTCGCTTTACTGGCGTATGCTCCGTCGAAATCAGAAAGCCATTCGGCGCGGCGACTGGAAGTGGCTGTCGGTCGACGGTAACGAGTTCCTCTACGATCTCTCCTACGACGAACGCGAGCGAGCGAACATGAGGTTCCGCGAGCCCGACCTTTTCGACGAGTTGCGAAGAGCCTATTACGAGTGGGACGCCGCCATGCCCCGGTTCCCCGAGACCGCCACGTACGATCTGGTCTACACCGAGCAGACGATGGCGAAATCAGGCGGTTAGGTATCCTTCACGAAAATGGCAGAGACCGGAGCCGCGATCAAAGCCGAGATAACGAAACCCGTACCGGAACGAGACCAGCCGGGACTGTCGGCACTGCGCGAGGCAGTCGCCAACGCGCCCGAGGTCGGGAAGGCTGCGGCCGGCAAGGGTAATATTCGTCGTGACGCCGTTGCCGGGTTGAACGTCGCGGTGACGAGCGTGCCGGACGCCATGGCGGAGGGGCTGCTGGCCGGGGTCAACCCGGTTTACGGGCTTTACGCCGCGATGACGGGGCCGCTTATCGGAGGGATCTTTTCCAGCTCGCAGCTGATGGTCATCACGACCACAAGCGCTGCTGCCTTGGCCGCCGGCCAATCGCTTGACGGCCTTCCGGCGGAGTCACGGGCGAATTCCCTTTTTCTGCTTGTTATAGTCGCGGGCGTGACGCAGGTGATCTTCGGGCTTTTGAGACTTGGGCGTCTGACGCGGTTCGTTTCTTATTCGGTGATGACCGGCTTTCTCGCCGGGGTATCTTTCCTGCTCATACTTAGCCAGCTGCCGACGATCACGGGTGTGCGGCCTGAGGGCGAGAACACGCTGTTCAAGGCCTTCAACGTGTTCATGAACATCGGCGACGCGAAGACCTGGCCGCTCGGTATCGCAGCGGTGGCACTGCTGCTGGCGGTGTTCCTTCCCCGCACGTTCATCGGCAGGACGGGTACGTTATTCGCGATAGCTTTGCCGTCGCTCTTTGTGGCGTTCTACGGTGCGGGCCGGGTGCCGCTGGTTCAAGACGTCGGCACGTTTCCGTCCGGCATCCCGTGGCCGGAGATCCCCTCTTTCACGCATTTGCTTGACGTGACGACCGGCGGAATCGCTGTCGCGCTGATACTGCTCGTGCAGGGAGCCGGCGTCAGCCAGAGCGTTTCGAACCCGAACGACGAGCCGGTAGACAACTCGCGTGATTTTCTCGCCCACGGCTTGGCCAACGTCGTGACAGGCTTCTTTCGCGGGCTGCCGGTGGGCGGGTCGCTCGGGATGACAGCGGTGAATGTGCTTGCAGGTGCTACGAGCCGCTGGGCGGCGATCTTCGCCGGTATATGGATGGCCGCGGTGGTGATCATCTTTCCAGGCATCGTCTCGAAGATCGCGATGCCCGCCCTCGGCGCGTTGATCGTCGTCGCGGGCGTGAGCAGCCTAAAGCCGAAGGAAGTGGCAGCTGTATTCCGCGCCGGCTGGACGTCGTGGGTGGTCGGCCTCGCGACCTTCATCGCTACCCTGACGTTGCCGATCCAATTGGCCGTCGGGTTGGGAGTCGCCCTATCGTCGTTGCTGTACATCGTGAGGTCCTCGACGGACATCTCCGTGGTCGAACTCGTACGCCGTGAGGACGGGCTGATCGAAGAGAGCAAGCCCTGCAAGGTGCTGCCGAGCAACAAGGTCACCGTGCTCGACGTTTACGGGCCGCTCTTCTACGCGGGTGCCCACACACTTAAAAGCATGTTGCCTTCGCCGCGAGGCTCGAGGAACGCGGCGGTGGTGTTACGGCTGAGAGGGGAGAACCGTGTGGGTGCAACGCTCATGGACGTGCTCTTCGATTACGCAGAGGACCTGGAGAGAGCGGGCGGTCGCCTGTACCTTTCGGGGATGAGCGCCGGTGCCTACGAGCAGGTTTCGGAATCGGGGAGATTCGATATGGACGGGCCGGTCTTCGCCTATGAGGTCACCCCGGTCTTGGGGCAATCCACCCGCAGGGCCGTCGAAGACGCAAACGCGTGGCTGCTAACCTCCACAAGTACGCGCCCGATCACCACACGTTCCTGATCCACCACGAACGTTCACTTCCTGGTCGTCATCAGGCAATCGATCACGGTGAGGTCCTCCGCGGAGTTGAATGTGTGCGTCCCGATCACGCGTTTGTCCCAATTCGGATATATCTTGCTGACCGGCTCTTCCAGATATTCCTTCTTCGTTAGTCTGATCACTTTGTTGAATGTGATGGCGTAGCCGTACCGCTGTGACCCGTCCTGAGCGGGGCGCAGGAGATCACCATTCCAATAGAAAGGCCGGCCGGCCGGGCGTGAGCTTTTCACGTCCAGCTTCACCGGATTTTGCGGGTGAGGTTTCCACTCGCCGTCCGGGCGGTCGGCGTAATAGAGGTGAAGTTCATCCCACGGGCAGCTGACCCCTTGAGCTCCGACATTTAGGAACATCCACCAAACGCCGTCGAACTCGATCACGGTGGAATCTGTTGCGCTGATCCCGTCGAGAAGCACCCCGTCAAATTCCCATTCGTGCGGGAATCGCGTGCAGCGGTACAACTCGACGGTCTTGTTATCCGAGCTGTCAGGGATCATGTAATGTCTGCCCTGCCACTCGAAGATGAACGGGTACGAAAGATGGTACGGCCTTTCGAGGACCGTAACAGGGTCTTTGGTCACGCCCGACCGGTCAATCTCGAGCGCAGCGATCGTGCCCTTCCCTTTTTTGTAGATGTACTCTTCGAAAAAGACGTAGTACTTGCCATCCGACTTTACCGGAAAAGGATCCGCCCAGAAACGGTCCTTTGTCGGGATCAGGTAGTTGTACCTGTAGATGGTGGTATTGGGGTCATCAGGATTAGACTTAAAGCGGTATGCAAGCACCCATTGGTTGAAATGGGTCAAGTACTTTAACTTGCTCCCCACGTACCGGCCCGCCAATTTCAAAAGCGAAGGCAGGAGTTCGCCGTTGGTGGGCATTTTGTAAAGCCGGTTCGAGTACGGTGTGAAGTCCGCTTCGTTGAGGACTTGCACCGAACCGTTCTCGTAAAGCTCTTTGAGCTTCACCAGCATAAGCGGGGCGCTTTTCCAGTAGTAGTTGTTCCTGTTGGCCTTTACCGAAAATTTATCGGACGTCGGGGCCCAAGACCTGCACAAGACCTTTCCGCTATCGAGTTCCTCGGTCAGGATCTGAAGGATGGAGCCCGTAACGGGCTCACTTTCGAAAACCTCCCAGAACCCCGCGGGGCCGCCCCGGTTTACGAAGTTATCCCCGTGGTGGAATGACCAGATACCGTATTTTGCGATCTGCAGCGCATCGCCCTTGATTATCCGAAATCCGAACCTGAGTGCGACGTCGATATCGTGTTTGCGAATCCGCTCGACATCCTCTTGCGGGAACCAGTCGGAATGTTTCTTCATGACGGGCGTCACCTCGACGACCGGGCAATCGCTCACGAGGCCTTCGATACTCATTAGTTCGAAGGCGTCGTGATCGTCGCTGCGGTGCTTACGCTCATCGTATTTCTGGTACAGGGCGTACAACAAATAGTCGCGGTTCTTCCAATACGCGCCCAATCGTGATCTTTTTACAGGTTTTTCGCCGGCTGCCGCCTGGTTCTTTACGACCAGGGCCAGTTCGGCGTATGGCGAACTCTTTATACTCTCGATTATGAAGTGGATCCAGCGCTGCTGTTCGAACGAATCGATGAGCAATCCGATCCGGAGCTTTCGTTTCGACGACTTGATCTGCAGGCCCGCCAGTTGGCCAACCGGGCGCAGTTCTTCTAAGGCCTGATCATTGTGATGAAGAAGGCGAGGGAGCGAAGGTGTCTGCATCGTTCAACAATACGGATCTTGACCGACTATTTGATCTAGTCAGAAACTGGTTAAGGGTGGTGGCGACTTAGTGACGGAATATTAGCAGATTTATCTAATTTGACAAGTGTTTTTTATTCTTTCGATGCCGACAGCTATCCGATCGATTTTGACGCGGCGGGTCGCGCACATTTAAAGGGGGATCGCGGTATTTTTTTTCGTGGTTTAGGACGAAAAAAATACGCGTTTGAATAGTATGGGTATTTTTAGAAACTTACTCCTTCTGACCTTTCTCAACCTGGCCGCATTTTCAGTGGGCGCACAAGGCACCTCCTCCGCGTCTGTGCAGGGATGTCTCAATTATGAGCCGGCGACCGTTACATTGACGGGCACGATCTCACGCCGGACCTTTATCAACGTGTCAGAGCAGAAAGAGGTCGTTTGGATATTGAAGATCGCGAAGCCGATCTGCCTAAAGGGCGACGAAGGCAGCGACTTCAACGTGGAACGTTCACGCGTGTCGGACGTTCAACTGGTTCTCGATCCGGAAATGTTCGGAAAATATCGGGGGTTGCTGGGCAAGAAAGTGAGAGCGACCGGCACACTCTTCGGCGAGCACACAGCGCACCACTTCACGCCCGTTTTATTGGATGTGTCGGAGATCAGGCCAGTGCGTTGATAACCTTACAGTTCCGTTAGAACAAAGACCAGACACGTTGCGAGGCAGCGCGCCATGGTGCGGAGTCGAAGGCGAAAGTTTCGAATACGTGGTCGGCGATAACGAAAAGGCTACCGTATAACAAGACGGGATGTATGCGGCCGTGCTCTCGATAGTCCCAGATCCAGGCGAGGATGAACAGCGAGTCGGCAAGCAGCAGCGCGAACCAGATCTCAGGCGGCTGCACATCGGGGAAATAATGCCTGAAACGGAACCACGCGGGCCAAAGGACGTGGATCGTCGCGATAAGCATCAAGCGCTTGTGAACCTCGGGACGATTTCGAAACCATAGGGCCGCCCCTGTAAAACCCAGAAATATCGCAGCCGCTGTGACCGTCCCAAGTATCGTAGAAATTGCCACCTCGCCGTCCCCGTTGGCGAGCATTCGTTCGACCTGGAATTGCCCGACCAATGGCATCGTCAAACCCGTGCCGAGGGCGGCGACCAAACCGACTGAGCCGAGGGTAAAGTGCAGTTTCCACTTCTCGGCCTTTATCAGAATGGCTTGAACCAGAAACAATACGACCCACGCGAAAGTGAAAGCACCGTGGACATAAACGATCCACGGTGCTTTGAATGTGCCCGTCGCGACGGGGAAGATGAATGTCTTTGAGAAGCCTATCAGCGCCGCCGCTAAACCGATAAGACCGATCGTTGTGTATAGCGATCTGTATCGGTTCATAAGCAGGGCTGATCTAGAACGCTTCGCCGAAACTTACCTCGCCAGCTACCGCAACCTGGTAAGCGGCGACGCGGCGTTCGAAGAAGTTGGTCAACTCCTGGACGTCCTGGAGGTCCATGAAGGAGAAGGGGTTCTTCGACTTGTAGACCTTCGGGAGGCCGAGCATCGCGAGACGCTGGTCGGCGATGAACTCGAGGTACTGACGCATGTCAGCGATCGAAAGTCCGGCGACGCCTAAGCTGAGAACGTCTTCGGCGAATTGCAGTTCGCATTCGACCGCTTCGTCCAGCATCGTGACGATGTCGCGTTCGAGCGATTCGTCGAAAAGATCGGGTTCCTCGCTGCGAACTTTCTTCACCACCTCGAAGGCGAAGGCCATGTGGGCGGATTCATCGCGGAAGACCCAGTTCGTTCCCGACGCGAGCCCGTGGAGCAACCCCTTCGACCGAAGGAAGTAAACGTAAGAGAACGCAGCGAAGAAGAACAGCCCCTCGATGCACGAGGCGAAGCAGATCAAGTTGAGCAGGAACTTGCGGCGGTCTTCCTTAGAATTGAGCGAATCGAGATCGTTGATCGAGTCGATCCACTTAAGGCAGAAGTCGGCCTTTTTCTTGATGGACGGGATGTTCTCGACGGCGGCGAAAGCCTGCTCGCGTTCGGCGTGGTCGGGGATATATGTGTCGAGCAGCGTAAGGTAGAACTGCACATGCAGAGCTTCCTCGTAAAGCTGCCGCGAGAGGTACATCCGGGCTTCGGGCGAATTGATGTGCTTGTAAAGATTCAGCACAAGGTTGTTCGACACGATCGAATCGCCCGTCGCGAAGAACGCCACGAGACGGTTGATCAAATGCCGTTCGGCGGGCGTCATCTTCGACCGCAGGTCGTTCACGTCCATCGAGAAATCGACCTCCTCGACCGTCCAAGTGTTCTTGATCGCGTTCCGGTACATCTCGTAGAAGTCCGTATACTTCATCGGGCGGAGGGTAAGATTAAAACCAGGATCTAGCAACATATCGTTTGTAAGAGTTACGCCTTCAGGCGTGAATTTTGTTTGCGACTGGCCAAGTGGGAATCACGCGTAAACGCGTAACTCTTGCGCCTACTGACAGGCTTCGCATGCCTCCGGATTTTCGAGCGAGCAAACTACCGCTTCGGTATCCGAATAAGCCTGCACTTCCGGTTCCGGTTTCGCGGCCGCGGCGTCGCCGGCGGCGACCTGGGCGATCTTCGTTGCCGGGCGTGAGCGGAGGTAGTAGGTCGTCTTGAGGCCCTTCTGCCAGGTGTACATGTACATCGACGAAAGCTTCCCGATCGAGGGGCTTTCCATGAAGAGGTTAAGCGAGCCGCTCTGATCGATGAAGGCACCGCGGTCGGCGGCCATGTCGATAAGCGAGCGCATCGGCACCTCCCAGGCGGTGCGGTAGACGGCACGAAGGTCGGCCGGGATCTCCTCGATGTCCTGTACGGAGCCCTCGGCGAGTTTGATCTTTTGCCGGATCGCTTCTGTCCACAGCCCGATCTCTTTAAGCTCTTTGACGAGGTACTTGTTGATCTGGATGAAGTCGCCGGAGAGCGTCTCGCGTTTGAACAGGTTGGATACCTGCGGCTCGATGCACTCGTAGCTGCCGGCGATCGCCGCGATCGTTGCCGTCGGTGCGATCGCGATCATCAGCGAATTGCGAAGGCCGTGCTCCTTGATCTGTTCCTTCAGCGTGTTCCAGCGCGTCGCGTCTTCCGGCGTGACACCCCAAAGGTCGAATTGCAGTATCCCGTTCGCCGCTTTCGTTTCGGGGAACGCGGGATGCGCTCCTTTTTGCTGCGCAAGTTCGCAAGACGCAGAAAGGGCGGCGTAGTAGATCTCTTCCTGTATCTTCGCGGAGATCTTGCGTGCTTCATCGGAATCGAACGCAAGGCGAAGCTGGAAGAACACGTCCTGGAGCCCCATCACGCCGAGGCCGATATTGCGCCAGCGGTTATTCGAATCCGCTGTGCTCGGGATAGCGTAGTAATTGAGGTCGATCACGCGATCGAGCTGGCGAACGGCGAGGCGGACGTTTTTGTGGATCTTGTCGTAATCGACTTTACCGTCTTTAACATATCGAGCAACGTTGACGCTGCCGAGATTGCAGACGGCGGTTTCGTTGTCTGACGTCACCTCGACGATCTCAGTGCAGAGGTTCGAGAGGTGCACGACGTTCTCGGGGCGGCCGGTCTGGTTCGCCTTGAGGTTGCAGGCGTCCTTGAAGGTCATCCAGCCGTTACCGGTCTGGGCGAGCGTTCGCATCATGCGAGCGTAAAGGTCGCGTGCCTTCACCTGCTTGACGAACTTCCCTTCCTCTTCCGCTTTGACGTATTCGCGTTCGAATTCCTCGCCGTAGATATCCGGGAAGTGCGGCACGACCTTGGGGTCGAATAGCGACCACATCCCGTCGGTCTCGACGCGCTTCATGAAGAGGTCCGGAATCCAGTTCGCGATGTTCAGATTGTGTGTTCTGCGGGCATCGTCGCCTGTATTGTCGCGGAGCTCGAGGAAATCCTCGATGTCGGCGTGCCATGTTTCGAGATACACGCACGCGGCACCTTTACGCTTACCGCCCTGGTTGACGGCGGCGACGGAGGAATCGAGCGTCTTAAGCCACGGCACGATGCCGTTCGAATGGCCGTTGGTTCCGCGGATAAGCGAACCCCGCGAGCGAACGCGGTGATAAGCGATGCCGATGCCGCCCGAGAATTTCGAGAGCATCGCTACGTCAGAGTACTTCTTATAGATACTCTCGAGGCTGTCCTGCGGGGAATCGAGCAGGAAACAAGAGGAAAGCTGCTCGTGCGATGTGCCGGAATTGAAGAGCGTCGGGGTGGACGGGACGTATTCGAGCGACGAGAAAAGATTGTAAAGCTCGATCGCCTCTGCCGGGGTTTCACTAAGGCCGCAAGCGACACGCATCCAGAAGAACTGCGGCGTTTCGATCACGTCGCGGGTCGTCGGGTTCTTCAACAGGTAACGGTCGTAAACTGTGCGGATGCCGAAGAATTCGAAAAGATTATTGCGCTCATTGTCGATGGCGTCGTTCAGCTTCCGGCTGTTCGAGGAAACGAAGTTGGCGAGCCGTTCGTTGATCAGACCTTCCTTATATCCGAAAGCCACGGATTGCGAGAAGGAATGGATCTCCTGGTTGCGGACCTCCTTTTCGACGTACTGGTTCAGGAGCCGTGCGGCGAGCTTTGAGTATTCGGGTTCTTCGAATATCAGGCTGGCCGCGGTCTGGATCGAGAGCTTGTCCAATTCCTTGGTCGTCGCACCGTCGTAAAGGCCGCTGATCGTCTTGGTGGCGATCCGCATAACATCCACGTGCGGCAGATTCGGCGTGCAGCGCGAGATCGCCCGGACGATCTTGTTGATGTCGACCGGTTCGTGATGTCCGTTGCGCTTTGTGACGCGCATTGTCGTTTGAGTCGTTTCCTGTTGACGAGCGGCGGTGAGTCCGTTATCCATTCTTGTTTCCCCCGTAAACCTTGTATTTTTTCGTCGACGGTGCAACCCCTCGACTCGCGGTCGAAGGCATAATACACCCCGGCCGCATCCACAACATAGCGAGTACGGCTCTTTCAAAAAATACTCGGTCTTATTGATTGATTTGCAGGCGGGTCCTCAGCGCAAAATAAAGGAGTTTCTCCTGCAGTGGTTATAGACTATATTGTGTCCCTGTAGGTTTGTCAACACAAAATCTAGTGGTTGTTGTTAAAAATAATAAACCTATTATTTACAGCATTTAGCGACTATTGGGTGAGGTTGTGGGTTAGATTGCAACTAACATTCCCGTAACTCACGGAAACACAATATGTTGTGGTAATTCGAGCATCGCTTTCCTGTGGAAAAGTCTAGGGAAAGGATGTGGAAATCTGTTACCCGGCAAGGTTTGTTTTGGAATCATTTCGGGCCGAATAGCGTTTTTCACCTGTGGAAAACCGCAGTTCTGAGTTCCAGCTTTAGCTGGCCGGACGAGGCCACGAAACGTATCTGGGCTACGAAAGCCGCTTGAAGGTGGAACTCCATACGTTGGGTCACAGTTTCAGTTTCATGCCGACGTGTGACTTCGAAAAACCGAGCGATTCGTAAAAGCGATGGGCGTCGGTACGATCGTTGTGTGTGGTCAGCTGCATTGAAACGCACCCCTTGTTTTTCGCATGTTCGATCGCCCATAGCATCATCTCCCGGCCGACGCCTCTGCCTCTCAATTCCCTATCGACCCGAACCGACTCAACCGTGCATCGCTTGCTGCCCCGATGGCTTAATGAAGGTGTGAATATCAACTGTAATGTGCCGATTATCTCGCCGTCGAGTTCGGCGACGATAAGTTCGTTGTTAGGATCCGCATCGATTTCCCTAAATGCCTTGATGTAACACTCCGGCAAAGGATCTTCCAGACGTTCGCGTTGTTGGCCGAGAAAATCGTCAGCGAGCATGCGGATTATTGAAAGCAAATCATCAAATACCGCTGCTCGAATGCTTACCTTTGCCGAGGTCTTATACTTCACCTAAATACTTTTCTATTGCTTCCTTTTCGACACCCACCTCAACAAGTTCAAGCATTTCAAAGGTGTCCAAGTCACCTGCCAGCATGCAAACTAAAAGAAGCAGCGATCGTGAGAAAACCTTGTCACGGGCGGGTATATGCTCGACACAGAAGTGGGCGATTTCGCGAAGAGCTTGAAAATATTCCTCGGCGAGCCAGTCCGGGAGTTGGGGGTTGTTATGGCTTTGGCGAGCGTTTTCTATGGTCGCGGCAAGTGCCGGCAAGTTGAAATCGATCCTGCCCTTCTTCTGATATATGCGGAGAAGTGCTGGAATCGCCGCGTAGGAGGCGACGCCAACATCGCCCTGATGATGAAGTTCATTCCACAGTTCTTGGATTATCGTTTCGTCCAACGTTTCACAAACCTCAAGTTTTCGGAGCGACGCCGATGCATCGTAAGGAACACGATACCCTCCATCGAAAGTGCTCCACTTTTCGGAATCAAGGTCTAGCATTCGACTCGATAACTAATCCGTCCCACGCGAATTCTACATTATCAGGCAACAGCCTCGAGTCGCGGTCGTGGAGGTTGTGGTGGTTGAGGTGGGTGAGGTAGGCGCGTTTGGGTTTTAGGTCGGCTATAATGCCGAGGGCTTCTTCGAGGTGGAGGTGGGTGGAGTGGGGTTTGAGGCGGACGCAGTCGAGCACGAGGACGTCGAGGTCGCGAAGGCCGTCCATGGAATCGGGCGGGATGGTCTTGAGGTCGGTCGCGTAGGCGAAGTCGTTGAAGCGGTACGCGACGACCGGCAGTTTCCCGTGGATGACCTCAAGCGGTGTCACCTCGACCTCGCCGATGCAGAACGGTGAATTGTGAACTACGGTGTGCGGGATAAGCTGCGGCAGCCCTCCGCCGAAATGCGTCGGCTGGAAGATGTACTGGAAGATGCGGCGAAGGTCGATCCACGCGATCTCGTTCGCGAAGATCGGCATCGCGCCGTAGCGAAAATTGAGGGGGCGGATGTCGTCGAGACCGAAAACGTGATCGACATGGCAGTGCGTGATGAGGATGGCGTCGATGTTGCGGATATTGGCTCGAAGGGCCTGTTGCCGAAAATCGCTTGAAGTATCTACAAGTATGGTCTTCCCGGCGTGCTCGATAAGTATCGATACGCGAAGCCGCTTATCGCGCGGATCATCCGACATGCACGTCTCGCAATCGCAAGCGATAGACGGCACGCCGGTGGAGGTTCCAGTTCCGAGGAAAGTAAGTTTCATCTGGGAACGCAGGCGCCCTCGCCTGCATGAGCGTGAAACGCGAAACTCGCTTGGCCGGTGGCCGACGCGATCACACCGCGGAAGCCGCGGCGTTGCAGGCGAGGGCGCCTACGTTCCCGGCACTATTTCTTACCCAAAATATCCGCGCCGGAGAATTTCTTCGCAGCCTGGGCTTTGAGCTTCTCTTCGGTAGCTCGGACCATCGTGACGTACTGCATTCGAAGATCGCCAAGCAGGCTGTCGAGCAATTGGGCCTCTTTCGCGTGCAGGTTGCCATTCGTCTTTTCGCGGAGCATCGCGAGCACGTCGATCCAGAATTTACCGGAATCGAGGTCGAGCGTTCGTTGGCCTGTGGCCGGGTGCGGGACAGCGCCGAGAGCGGCGGCCGCGTTCGTCGCCAGCGTCGAGAGAAAATTAACGAAGCTCGCCGGGTCGTTAACGCCGGGCACGTCGTCCAGATCATCCTCTTCCAGATCCGCGTCCTCGCGGACGCCCGCACTCGTCGAAACCGGTGCCTGAGTAGTTTCCGATGAAGGGGCTGGAGTGGCTTTCGGTTCCTTCGGCTGCGGCTCTTCCGTTTTCGGTTCGGTGGGCTCGATTACGACCCCCTCTTTCAGCGAGCCGTCC
>JAEZJR010000169.1 GCA_023415725.1 Acidobacteriota bacterium | reverse complement strand
ACTCTGACCAGTTTGACGCCCGGGGTTTCCGTTTTCGCCGCCAATACGACTTACCCCAACCTCGCGCCGGGTGCCACCGCGGCCGGGCATAACGCCTTTCAGCTTTCCACAAGCAACACCGTCGCGTGCCTGACCAGTGTGGATCTGTCGCTCAGTGTAACTTACGCGGGCGGTGCTTCACCGGTTGTTCACAATTTTACAATGAAGGTGGGCCAAGCCGCCGGAACGAATTACAGCTTCACGACGTCTTCGGGGGCGTCGATCTCTTCCGGCGGAGCGCTTGTTGCGGGAAGTAACGTTGATGACGAGGTAGTCGATCTTACTGCCCCGTTCGCGTTCTCGGTTTACGGGACGAATGTTCCTGCGGGCTCCAACATCCGCCTCGGCACTAACGGCTATATTCGAATAGAACCGGCAGGTTCCGCGTCATCGGCCGTGTCCAACACCTCGCTTCCAGCGAGCGGTTCGTCAACATTTCCCGCGAGCCTGCCGGTCCTAATGCCTTATTGGGACGACCTTGATATGAAGCCGTCCGTCACATCCGGCGGAGGGATTTACACCGAGGTGACCGGCAGTGCCGGTTCGCGCACACTCAAGGTCGAATGGCGCGCCCGCCCGTGGGTGGCGGGCCAGCCCCTGGCGGCGGCGAGCATCAATTTCGCGGTTTATTTCCACGAAAACTCGAACAGCTTCGAATACGTGTACGCACTTACCGGACCGGGCTCCTTCGCTGGTGGAGCATCAGCGACGGTG
This sequence comes from Acidobacteriota bacterium, assembly GCA_023415725.1. Taxonomy (GTDB): domain Bacteria; phylum Acidobacteriota; class Blastocatellia; order Pyrinomonadales; family Pyrinomonadaceae; genus OLB17. Next base: position 16,301 of record JAEZJR010000169.1, on the reverse strand, counting down.
GGTGTCCAATCGGCTGCAACCGGCACCGATCATACGCAGTTTTCCTTCAATTCCGCCAGCCTTTCCCCGGGGCTGAAGATTAGCGCATCGGTGACGCCGCAAGTTTGCTCGGCGGGGACAGGGGTCTGCATCGTCACGGCTGCCCCTGCGAGCCTGACGGGACGGGTGCTCACTGCAGTCGGCCGAGGGATAAAAGGTGCGCGGGTAAATTTGTCGGATGAATCTGGCGTGCGGGCGACCGCGTTGACCAACACATTCGGATATTTCCGCTTCGACGGGTTTCCGGCCGGCAGATCATACATACTGTCGGCGACCGCCCGCCGCTACAGTTTCGAAAGTCAGCTCGTCCAACTGACTTCTAGCGTGAGCGATTTGAGCATTGTGGCCTCGCGCTGATAGCGTAAAGTGCAGTTTCCCCCTCCAGCCCCGCGAAACTTCGAATTTATTTCGAAAGTTTTGCGGAAAATCCTGAATAGCAGTAGAAAAACCGCTTATTGCATTGTATGCTAGCAGGTTAGGCGTTCAGGGCTCGGTCTTGTCTGCATTCTAGCCAAATTTAGAGGTTTCGTTTAAGTTCCGGCGCTCTCCGCCGTGTTCAAAGATCGCCCCGGGGAGCAGTTCCCGGCGTGTTTATCAAAGATGGCGTTCAAATCACTTTTCAGTCTTTTCTCCAGCGATCTCGCTATCGATCTTGGCACGGCGAACACGCTCGTCTATGCAAAGGGCCGCGGAATCGTCGTTAGCGAACCTTCGATCGTCGCGATCAACAAGGTCACCAACCAGGTAGAGGCGGTCGGCCGCGACGCTAAAGAGATGCTCGGCCGCACGCCCGGGAACATCGTCGCGATCCGTCCCATGAAGGACGGCGTTATCGCCAATTTCGAAGTGACGGAGAAGATGCTCCAGCACTTTATCCGCAAGGCACACAACGGCAAAACGTGGGTCCGCCCTCGCGTCGTGATCGGGATCCCGTCCGAGATCACCCAAGTGGAACGCCGTGCCGTTGAGGATTCGGCGTACCGTGCAAAAGCCTCAGAGGTGTACCTAGTCGAAGAGGCCATGGCGGCGGCCATCGGTGCCGGCCTCCCGATCACGGAACCGCACGGTAACATGGTCGTCGACATCGGCGGCGGTACGACCGACATCGCGGTCATCTCGCTCTCCGGCATCGTTTATTCGCGTGCGGTCCGCGTCGCGGGCAACGAGATGGACGACGCGATCACGCAGTACATCAAGCGCAAATACAACCTGCTCATCGGCGAACGCACTGCTGAAGCGATCAAGATCGCTCTCGGCAGCGCTTTCCCGCTCGACGAGCCGCTCTCGATGGAAGTGCGCGGCCGCAACCTGATCGAGGGTATCCCGAAGACCATCACGATGACCGACGAGGAGGTTCGCGAGGCTCTGTCCGACGCGATCTCGACGATCATCAACGCCGTCCGCGTCGCCCTCGAACGTACACCCCCGGAACTCTCCGCTGACATCGTCGAGCGCGGTATCGTCCTCACCGGCGGCGGAGCTCTGCTGAAGAACCTCGACAAACGGCTCACGATCGAAACGGGCCTACCGGTTGTGATCGCCGACGATCCGCTTTCTTCCGTGGTGCTCGGGACCGGCAAGATGCTTTCCGATATTGAGCTCCTCAAACGCGTCCGCTGGGACAACTCATTGATGACAGGTAACTAGTCTGTTAAGTCCGGGAGGTCTTGGGAGTCCGGGAAGTCGGTGAAAAAATCCGTGACTTCCGCGACTTCCTCGACATCCTAGACTTTATAGACTGAAAGAAGATGGTTGAGCGAAGTCAACAGGAAGTTTGGAGATTGACGCCATGGCTCGCCGTCGTGCTGTGCGTGGCCAACTTCGTTCTCATGGCGTTCGACGCCCGGACGGAAGGGAACCAGCGCGTGATCCGCGTCTGGTCGCAAACGGCCGCGGACTTCGTTCAATCCCCGGTCACCACCGTCTCGAACTCCGTCACGGGGTATTTCGCATCGATCGCCAATCTTCGCTCGGCTCAGGACGAGAACGACGCCCTTAAGCAACGGATCCAGGAACTCGAGGTCGAACTCAAGGCTAAGGAAGACCTCGCCGCGGAGAACGCCCGCCTCAGTCAACTTCTCGAACTCAAGGAAAAGAGCAAGTACAAGGTGCTGAACGCCCGCATCATCGGGCGCGACCCGTCCGTGTGGTTCGATTCATCAATTATCGACCGCGGCAGCCTCGACGGCGTTAAAATAAACATGCCGGTCGTGACCAACGGCGGGGTGGTCGGGCGGGTGACCGCTGTGGGTCCCCTCACCTCTCAGGTGGACCTGCTTACCCGCGACAAATCCGGCGTGGGGGCGGTCGTCGGAGAAGTTTCCGGCTCGAACGCCCTCGGCGTAGTGGTCGGCTCCAGCAAACGGGATGTTTTGGAGATGCGGTACGTCGCGGGGAGTGTCGAGGTGCAGGCCGGGCAGAGCGTCTACACAACCGGTCAGGACGGCATTTACCCTGCCGGCCTGAAAGTGGGCGAGATCGTTCAGGTCGAATCGGGTTCCGCCACCACCCCGCACAAGATCACTATCAGGCCCACGGCCGGCATCGACCGGGCCCAGGAGGTCGGTGTGCTTCTTTATGAACCATCGGCTAAGACCGAGTTCGAGCAGCAGTTGAATAAGCCGCCAAAGGCCAAATAAAGTTTCCTCTCGATAATGAATCAGCTGAAGATAACGATAGCTCTGATCATCGCGGTGTTGCTGCAGTGGACCCTGCGTAATGTGGCGGAGCCGTTCGCGTATATCGATCTTCCGCTGGTGATCGTCGTCTACGCGGCCCTGCAGCGTGACGCGACGAAGGCGATCCTTTTCGGCGCGTTCTCGGGCATCGCCGTAGACGCTCTTTCCGGGGGGCTCCTCGGGGCGAACGGTTTCTCGAAAACCCTTATCGCATATGCGGTTTCCGAGCTCGCCAGGCGCGTCTACATGGACAACCTTTTGCTCCGCATCCCCGTCATAGCGGGAGCTTGTTTTCTGGACGACCTGGTTTATTTCGGATTGCATAGATTGCTAGGGCAGGAGCCCACGGTCGATGTGGTGACCACGATCTCGTACACGATCATCGGCACGACCATCGCCGGGACGATGGTTTATCTGATCCTCGACTACTGGCTCTCGGAACGAACGAGCCGCAGCAGGCGACGGGAGATGTTCCCACAGCGTCGCCATTCGCGAAGGCGCAACCCGATCCGCCTCGGTAAGTGACCCCTTTCTCTGACTCGAAATGAAGTTGAACGAGTACACACAGAATGTCCCGCTACGGATCATTACAATCCAGATAGTGGCGTTCGTGCTGCTGGCGATCCTTGGTGTCCGGCTTTATTACCTCCAGATCGTCCAGGGCCAGTATTGGTCCGACAGGGCAGAGAACCAGCGGGTCAGGTTCATCCCGATCCCCGCCCCGCGCGGTGCCATACTCGATCGCAACGGCAAGATACTCGTTGATTCGCGGCCTACCTACAACGTCGTGATGTCGAACGAGCCACTGAAGAAGATCGACGTTTCGGAGCGAATACCGGAATACTCCAAGGGCCTCAACCTTGAGCCCGACATTGTCGTCGAGCGGCTCAACCTCATCAAGAAGCAAAACGAGTTCGAAACCCTCGTGCTTAAAGAGAGCGCGACGATGCAGGACATCGCGTGGGTTGAATCTCACTCGCTGGAGTTCCCCGAGCTCCGGATCGAACTGCAGCCGCAGCGTTATTACCCGCACGGGACGATGCTCGCGCACGTGCTCGGGTACGTAGGGGAGATCAGCCCGAAGCAGCTTGAATCCGAGCCTTACCGCTCTCGCGGCATGCGCCCGGGCGACATTATCGGTAAGGGGGGGCTCGAGCAGGCGTATGACGAGTATTTACGCGGACGGCCCGGTTACCGAAAGGTGATCGTCGACAGCCGCGGCCGTGTGCAAAGCGAGATCGAGGTGGTGCAGCCGCAGTCGGGCCAGGACCTTGTATCAACGATAGATCTAGACATCCAGATCGCTGCGGAGCAGCAACTGGCCAATTCCTCGACCAAACGCGGCACCATCGTCGCGATGGACCCGAACAACGGAGAGGTGTTCGCACTAGCGTCGGCACCGTCTTACGATCCGAACGTATTCACGCAGGGCAGCAAAACGCCCGAAGGGCGAAAGCAGATCGCCGCTTACTGGCAGGACGAGAAGCGTCCGCTCTTCAACCGGGCCATACAGGGGCAATACCCGCCCGGTTCGACGTGGAAGATCCCAGAATCTATGGGAGCACTCCAGCAAGGCGCGATCACGGTCAAAAATTCGAACATGGTCTGCGGCGGCGGCATCCAGATCGGGAGCAAGTTCACCCGGTGCATGGGCAGCCATGGTTCGCCTCCGCTCTCCTACGCGATCACGAAATCCTGCGACGGATATTATTACCGTCTCGCCCTGAAGATGAAGATCGAGGGGCTGATCCAGATGATCGAGACCTTCGATTTCGACAAGCGAACGGGCATCGACATCCCGAACGAAAAGGTCAGCCAGACGCCTAAGTCCTGGAAACCGATCATCGAAAAGCGCGAAGGCAAATGGAGCGACATCCGCACCGTTTACGCCTCGATCGGGCAGGACACTGTGGTCGTCACCCCGATCTCGCTCCTGCGAGCGGTGGCGAGCATCGGCGTGAAGGGACGCATGTACGTCCCGCACCTGATGAGGGAGTTCAAGCCGATCGCCGCGATGGGAGAGGAAGGCACGTCCGGCTACTTCCCGGAGCGGCCCGGGCTTACTTTCGACCGGCCCGAGCCGAAGATGATCCCTATGACGCCGGAACAGGAAAAGGTGATGGTGGACGGCATGTGGGGCGTGGTCCAGGGCGGCGGTACTGCCGGCTCGATCAGGATCCCCGGGTTCGATATCGCCGGGAAAACGGGAACGGCGCAGGTGGCGTCGCTCGGCAAGGACGTCGGCGGGAAGAAGGACCACGCTTGGTTCGTATCGTTCGCCCCGGCGTACAAGCCGGAGATCGCGGTGATCGCCCTGATCGAGAATAGCGGTTTCGGCGGCAGCAACGCCGCTCCGGCCGCGAAGGGCGTATACCAGGCTTATATAACCAAGAATCATCCGAACTTGCTGCAATCTCCTCCGGACGCGAATGCGGCAAAACCCGGCGAAGCGGTTGATTAGTAACAAATTGACTTCCCAGACTTACCGGACAGGCGAGACTCTCAGGACTCACAGATGGTAGCGATAATTGAAAAACGGGACCTTCGCGATTTTGACTGGCTGACCACGTTGTTGGCCGTCGCGATCGCGTGCTTCGGCATCTGGCAGATCCACAACGCTCTGCCGATGGAGAGCTACTGGACGAAGCAGATCATCGGGCTCGGGATCGCTCTTTTCGCGTTCTTCGTCGTGGTGTTTAGCGATTACCGTCGGATCATCGAGTACGCTCCGTTCTTTTACGGTTTCGGGTTGCTCCTACTGGCGCTTGTTCTCACCCCGCTCGGGGTGGAAGTGAACGGGCAGCAGGCGTGGTTGAAACTCCCGATCATTGGGCAATTCCAGCCGTCCGAATTCATGAAGGTCCCGACGGTGCTGATGCTCGCCCGGTATTTCGGCAAGAAGAAGGCCGGGGCCCTAACTCTTAGGGAAGCCATGGTAGGCGGGTTGATCATGGCCGGGCCGATCGGGCTTATCATGCTCGAACCGGACGCCGGACAGGCGATCACCTATTTCCCGATCCTCGCGGCGGTATTCTTTCTCTCCGGCATCAAGATCCGATACGTGCTCGCTTCTCTGCTTCTTGCTGCCGTGATGGTCCCCGCGGCATGGATGATCGGCGTTAAGACCGGGAAGATCAAGAAATACCAGCAAGAGCGCATCATGGCGGTGATCGACCCCGAATCGGTCGACCCGCGCGGATTCGGCTACCACACGATCCAGTCGATCATAACCGTCGGAAAAGGCGGGCTCTCGGGCATTAAAGGCGACACAGAAACTTCGCAAAGCGTGCTGAAGTTCCTCCCAGAGCCGCAGACGGATTTTATTTTCGCCGTAACTGCTGAGAATACAGGCTTTATAGGCTGTATATCTCTCCTCCTTGCGTACGCCTTGCTGCTCTCCCGCCTGATCGCGGGGGCGCGCGAATCTAACGACCGGGCCGGCATGCTTGTTATAATGTCATTTGCGACCGCGATGGCGTTCCAGGTTTTCATGAACGCCGGCATGGCGCTCGGGTTCCTCCCCGTGATCGGGGTCCCGCTCCCGCTGATGAGCGCGGGGCTTTCTGCGATCCTGACGACGTTCATCGCGATGGGGTTCGTCGTAAGCATCAAACTGCGGCGCTTCGTCAATTAAGTATGACAGACCTTCCGGTCTGTCCCCGCCGGTGCATCAGCGCGTTCGCTTAACGTAAGCAGCCCGGTTAACGGCAGGTTAGAAAACCTGCCGTGCATGAGGTTTTATGGCCAGAGAACGAAAGATCGTCGAGAGGGAAGTCGGATCGGTCGAAGGGAATAGAAGTTTCGCCGTGAAAGCGGTGTGGATGGTAATGGCGCTGCTGCTCGCACTCGCGGCGGGCGGGTTGACTGGCGTTCTGGCGTCCTACTACCTGAACAACTCGCGGTACTCGGTCGAGGTTTCCGCCCTCGCGACATATCGGCCCCCACAGGTCACGACGATCTACGCCGACGACGGTGAGACAGTGCTGGCGGAGTTCGCGATCGAGAAGCGCATCCCGATCAAAGAGCAGGACATCCCGAAAACGGTAGAGAACGCCCTTCTCGCCGTTGAGGATTATCGCTACTACAACCACATCGGTATCGACCCGTACCGCATCGCCGGTGCCGTCTTCAAAAACATCACGACCGGCAGTTCCGAAGGCGCTTCAACCATAACCCAGCAGCTCGCGAAGAATCTGTTCCTTTACAAAGATCAGACCTACACCCGAAAGGTGAACGAATGGATGGTCGCGCTCCAGATCGAGCGTTTCTACACGAAGCGGCAGATCCTGGAAATGTACATGAACTACGTTTTCCTCGGTGCGGGGGCCTACGGATTCGAGGCGGGGGCACGGACCTATTTCGGCAAATCCCTCAAGGACCTGAGCCTCGAGGAGGCGGCTTTGCTCGCCGCGATTCCGAAATCGCCGGAGTACTCGCCGACGCGAAATCTGCAAAAGGCTGAGATGCGGCGCAACGTCGTGCTCGACCAGATGGCCAAATACGGCTACATCACGGCCGCCGAAGCCGCCGCGGCGAAGGCGAAGCCGATCAAACTCGCCGACACCGCCTACTACCAGTCCCTCCCGAAATCCACCGCATGGGATTACCCAGTCGAAGAGATCCGTAAGTACCTTGAAGAGCGTTACACCACGCGCGTCGCTCAGGGGGGATTAAAGGTTTATTCGACAATCAACGTCGAAGCCCAGAAGGTGGCGACGAAAGTGATCCGCGAACGCCTCCGCGCCTATGACAAGGGCCGCCGCTGGCGCTCCGATTACCAGAATATCCTCGTCGATTCCGATGGTCAGCCGCTCACAGACGAGAAAGAGATCGCCAAGACCCTCACTACATACAAGCACGCTGACTGGTACGGCGATGAGTATGATGAGGGCGAGTACATCAAGGGGCTCGTCGTAACCCAAAATCCGTCGGCAGACGAAGTTGGCGTGCGGTTCGGGCGTTACAAAGCGGTTGTTCGCCTGGCAAACATGGGCCGCAGCGGCAAGAAACCGAAGGAGGAACTGAAGCCCGGTTTCCTTGCCGAGTTTCTAGTCAAGAAGGTCGACAACGCGAATCAGATCCTCGAGGTCGAATTATCGCAAGTGCCCGAAGTTCAGGCATCCATTGTCTCCATAAATGCAAAGAACGGAGAGGTGGCGGCGATGGTCGGGGGGTACGATTTCCACACCAATAAATTCAACAACGCGACGCAGGGCCTGCGTCAGACCGGTTCCGCGTACAAGCCGTTCATCTACACCGCTGCGGTCGAGGACGGGATGACGCCGGAAATGCTGGTCAGCGGCGCTCCTATCAAGCGCGGCGGCTGGATGCCGAAGAACTACGACGGTTCCACCAGCCACGCTAACGTGCCGATGAAGATCGCATTGGCGAAATCCTACAACCTCGCCGCCGTGCACCTGCTCGAGCAGGTCGGCATACAGGCGGGGGCACAGATGGTCCGCCGGTTCGGTATCTCTAACCCGATGGCGCCCAGCCTCCCCTCTGCGTTGGGGGCGTCCGAAGCGTCGCTTCTTGAAATGACCGCTGCGTACGGAGCGTTCCCGAACAAGGGCATCCGCGTTCAGCCGCACCTCATCCGCAAGGTCTATAGCCGCGACGGGACCCTGCTAGAGGAGTTCGACGGAACGAGTTCACGCGTCACGAGCGAGTACGTCGCGCTGACGATGGTCGATATGATGCGTGCCGTCACGAGCGGCGGCGGCACGGCGGCAGGTGCATCGGCTGCGGGGCAGCCGCTCGCGGGCAAGACCGGTACCGTTAACGATCACACTGACGTCTGGTTCATCGGATACACCCCGACATACGTCACCGGCGTGTGGATGGGGAATCCGGAGAAGAAGGAAAATCTGGGTGGGGGTATGACGGGCGGCCACGGGGCCCTGCCGTACTTCAACTCCTTCATGAACGCCTTCATGAAGGACAAGCCTAAGGAATCGTTCCCGGAACCGCCGCCGATCCCGTCCGAGATAAAGACGCTGATCGAACGCAACAAACGCGAAGAGTTGGAGAAACTGGAGAAGGCGAACCAGGCCGCGATCCGTTCGGGTGCGACGAGCGCCTCCTCGCTGCCTGCGACCGTGACGAATCCCGACTCACCTGCGGCAACGACCGGCTCGGATACGGGAAATCCATCGGGCGCCGATACTAGCAAGCCACCACAAAATGACGCTGCACCGCCCCCGGTCTCTCGTCCGCCTGCGGCTAAGCCGCCGGTCCGCGACAACGACCCGGGCGACAACGATAGGCCTGAAGGAACAAAGCGTAAGGGCAAGAAGGGCGATACCTAAACCGCTGAGTAGGTCCTGAATATAGAAACAAAGGGGGATACCTGCCCAGGTATCCCCCTTTGTGCTTTATCGGCCTTTGGTATTTCAAACATCCAGGTCAAATCCCGGCCGCGCGGGCCTTCGCCCACTCAACTGCGTCAGCACCGGCGGGGATGCGGATCGGGCTTGACGGGTCGTTTGCAGCCGTCCACACTGCTTTAGCGACGTCCGAGGCGTACGTGATCGGCTGATTCGCCACGGCCCATTCGTCCAAAAACTTCTGGGCCAGACCTTCGTAGGCTTCGGGGATGACGAACCGATCAGACTCCCGCCCGTTCTCGGCGAAACGGGTCGTCGTTGGGGCTCGACCAGGGAGCACCTCTCTCACCCTCACGTTGAATTGCTCAAGTTCGAGTGCGAGCGATTCGGTGAATGCGGTGATAGCTGATTTGCTCGCGGTGTAGACAGAGAGCAATGGAAGCGATTTCAATGTGACTGCCGAGGTCACGTTCACGACGACCCCGGATCGGCGTTCCCTGAACTGCGGCAAAAATGCTCGCGTCATCGCGATCGGGCCGAAGGTGTTGGTTTCGAAGATCTCCCGGATCAACTCCATCGATGTGCCCTCGACGGCATTTAACAAACCGATCCCTGCGTTGTTGACCAGAACATCGATCGGCCCGGCGGATTCCACCGCCGAATCGATACTTTTCTGGTCCGTCACGTCCAGCGGCATAATGCGAAGGTTCTCTAAGTTCTCTGATTCCGGCAAAATGTCCTCGCGCGGAGTGCGCATCGTCGCGACGACCTTCCAATCGCGTTCGAGAAAATATTTAGCGATCTCGAGCCCGAAACCCGACGAGCATCCCGTGATCAATATGGTTTTCATGATTTCATTCTCCTGTTCGGTCTATACTTGCTTTGCATAGTGAACATTGAAACAGATAATTACGAAACTGGCAAGTTCCGAAACGTGATAGTATCGTATTGTTGGAAAAGATGACAAAAAACAAGCACACCAAAACCGTGGAGGAACCGAAGAACGAGCCCGCGACCCTCGGCAGAAAGCGCGACCACACCGCCGATGACCGCATCATCGAGGCAGCGATCGACATCCTCGCGGAGTCGGGGTTCGACAGCATGACGATGGATATGGTGGCGGCGAGGGCGAAGGCGGGAAAGGCGACCGTCTATCGCCGCTGGTCCTCAAAGGCCGAGCTCGTCCGCGATACCCTGATAAGGATGAGCCGGGCTTCCATCGCACTCGATGACCTGCCCGATACGGGAAGCCTTCGGGACGATCTGATCTCGCTCCTTAAGCCCTATTCGGCTAAGAAAAGCGAGCGGAAATTTCGCGTGCTTGCCCGCCTGGGTTCCTTCTTTTCCGAACATCAGGATCTGGCAGAAGAGACAATGACCGGGATCTACGAACCTTGGACCACCCTCAACCGCGAACTGATGCAGCGAGCCGTTCGGCGCGGCGAATTGCCGGAGAGCGCGGCAATAGAAACGGCATGCAGCGTGATCGTCGCCGTGGTTTCGTACAACAGCCTCACCCTAAGGAAGCCGTTCGACAAATCCGCCTACTCCGCATTGCTGGACGACATACTGATGCCCGCTCTCAAGAACGGGCGAACAGTTTAAAGCGTTAGCTGTTTGCAACTTACAGGCACTTTACTGCGTATTGAAATCCGTAAAATCATGAATAGCACACGAAAGACCGTCCTTAAGGTCCTTTGGGCCATTGCACTTTTAGTAACCTTCATTCTGCCCGCGCACGTCGCCGCGCAACAGCCTTCTGCACAGCCGACACCCGAGATCAAACTCGAGCCTGCGAAGTTCGACCCGTATGTCGGCCAGTACGAGGACCCGGCGAACCTGCCCGGCATCAAGATCTCGTTCTTCCGGGAGGGCGAGAAATTCTATACGAGAGTTTCCAATCAGGACAGCATCGAGATATTCCCCTCGGCCGAGAATAAATTCTTTCTGAAAGCTCGTCCTGCCAATGCCGAGTTTCTCCGCGACGCGTCCGGCAATGTAACGGGGATGATCTGGCGGCAAGGAGGGGTCGAGTACACGACCAAGAAGGTCGCAAACGCTCCTGAGCCCGACACCCGCGTCAAATACACTCGAACCGAGGCGATGATCCCGATGCGTGACGGCGTAAAGCTGTTCACCGTCATCTTCACCCCCGAGAATCAAAGTGAGTCGCTACCGATCATGATGCAGCGCACTCCTTACAGCGTGCAGAACTCGACGCCGTACCGCTGGGCGGAGATGTCCTCGATGGGCTACATATTCGTTCACCAGGACATACGCGGGCGGCACAAGTCCGAGGGTGTTTTCGAGATGCTCCGCCCGCCGCGCGATAAACGCGACCCGAAGGCGATCGACGAGAGCACCGACACGTACGACACTATCGATTACCTCATCAAGAACGTGCCCAAGAACAACGGGCGCGTCGGGATTTCAGGTGTCTCATACGATGGCTGGCTCGCGGGCGTCGCATTGCTCGAACCGCACCCGGCTCTCAAAGCCTCATCCCCGCAGGCACCCGTTACAGACCTCTGGATGGGCGACGACTTCATGCACCACGGGGCGTTCCGGCAGACGTACGCTCACGAATGGGCGGTACCGCTCGAATCCGCGAAATCCGGCGGCGGCATAACGTTCGACAAGGAGGACATGTACGAATGGTACATGCCGTTCGACAAGCTGCCGAACCTCGCCGCCGAGCTTACCCAGAAATCGCATTCGTGGAAGGCGTTCCTCGACCATCCGGCCTGGGATTCCTACTGGCAAGCGAAGGCGACGCAGCTGTACCTTACTGACACGAGTGTACCCACTCTCGTCGTCGGTGGGTGGTGGGACCAGGAGGACCTCTTCGGCCCGCTCGCGATGTACAAGGCACTTGAGAAGAACGATAAGGACAACCAGGTGAACCTCGTCATGGGCCCGTGGAACCACGGCGGCTGGGGCGGCGGTCCGGGGCGCAAGCTCGGAGCGATCGATTTCGAGATCGACGCCGGCCGTATTTTCCGCACCGAGACGCTAGCGCCGTTCTTCAATTACCACCTGAAAGGCCAGGGCACCCTAAAGCTACCCGAGGCAATGATCTTCCGCTCCGGCACGAACCGCTGGATGGCGTATGATTCATGGTCGCCGAGGAACGCCCAAAAGCGCGATATCTACCTGGACGCGAACGGGAAGCTGACCTTCAATAAGCCGAAGGCTTCGGGCGAGATCTTCGACACCTACGTTTCCGATCCGAAGAATCCGGTCCCGTACCGCAAACGCCCGGTGCTCGCCACCTACACTAGAGGCTCGTCGTGGTTCACCTGGCTGGTCGACGATCAGCGGCACCTCGAAGGCCGAAAGGACGTGCTCTCGTGGCAGTCGGACGTGCTCGCCGATGACTTCACCGTCACCGGCGACATCGCGGCGAAGCTGTTCGCCTCGACCTCGGGGTCGGACAGTGATTGGGTCGTGAAGCTGATCGACGTTTACCCGGCCGAGTACCCCGCCGACCCGAAAATGGCCGGCTACCAGCTCATGGTCGCGGACGAGATCTTCCGAGGCCGCTACCGCAAGAGCTTCGAAAAGGCGGAACCGCTCGAGCCGAACAAGGTGCTCGATTACACGATCGACATGCGCGGTAACGATTACACCTTTAAAAAGGGCCACCGCATCATGGTGCAGATCCACAGCACTTGGTTCCCGCTCTACGACCGCAACCCGCAGAAGTTCGTTCCGAACATCTTCAAAGCGACCGAAGCGGATTTTCAACCCGCAACCCAGCGGGTCTACCGCTCGTCGAAGTATCCGACGCACATTTCGGTTTCCGTAAGCCGATAAAAGTGCATTATTATCCTGTACGTAAAAAAGGGCCCGAGGTGATCACCTCGGGCCCTTACTATTTGCGATCATCTTGCTCCAAGATCAATCCTGCGTGAATCGCCCCAGATAATACGGCAGCATCTTTCGCCACCAAGGCCAGTCGTGGTTCACGTCGTGACCCCATAGTTCGAGCAGGTGAGGAATGCCCTTGGAATGGAGAATGTTCGAAAGTTCACGGCTGCGTTCCGGCGCTTCATATGCGCCCTGCCCCGAGACGATCACGATCGAATCCGCTTTGCGCAGTCGCGGCAGGTGGTGATCGTCGTTGAGGTTCTTCAGGTACATCGCGGGATTGTTGAAGTAGACGTTGTCGTCGTAGAAGCCCTTGTCGAGGTAATTGTAGATGTCGTAGCTGCCGCTCATCGCGATCACGCCGCGGAAGAGGTCGGAATGCTTGAAGTACGTGTTAGCCGCCAGGAACGCTCCCAGGCTCGCACCCGTAGTCAGCGGCCGCGCGTCCTGCCCGCATTCGTTGCGGATGAGCGGCAAAACCTCTTCGAGGATGTACTTGTCGTAACGGGCGAGCATCTCGACCTTCCACGCCGGGTGCGATTCGCGGTTCAGCAGGCTGTACTTGTTTACCGAATTGATCGAATAAGCACGGATCAGCCCGTTCTCGAGGAAGGGCTTGATCGCATCCACCAGGTGGAACCGCTCATACTCGAGATAATCCGCCGCCGCCGTCGGGAACATCAGCAGTGGATATCCAGCGTGCCCGTAGGCGACGAGCGGCATATCCATGTTCAAATTGTGGCTGTACCAGGAAGTGGTGTCACGTCGCATATTTAATGGGACGCCGGCACCTTGCCGGCGTGCGTTGTATTCGAATAGTCGAGAATATGTGAATCCGTCAGCAGCCGCAAACTGAAACTGATAGCTCGCAGCTGGAAGCTGTTGAAAATACTGTTATCTGACCAGCTATCAGCTGCCAGATATGAGCTTCCAGCCGTCTAACTAGGCGATGTTATCTTCAACCCTGCGATTCCCGCGATTATCAGAAGGATGCAAAGCACGCGGACGATGTCCTTCGGCTCGTCGAAGAGAAACATTCCCAGAATCGCCGCCCCTACCGTACCGATCCCCGTCCACACCGCGTAAGCGGTTCCTATCGGAAGCGACCGCACTGCGAGCGAAAGGAAGTAAAAGCTCGCGATCATCAGCGCCGCTGTGATCAGGCTTGGCACCAGTCGCGTCCATCCCACGGTGTACTTCAACCCGATCGCCCACGCGATCTCGAATATTCCGGCAATAGCGAGATAGACCCAATTCATAGTGTTACGAGCTCGATCTTTTCACTCTTGCCATCCTCAACAAACCTTTGGTTCACAGCACGTACTGCGCCCACAAGTCCTTGATAAATCTCTGGCTGTCTGGCCCTTAGATCGTTACCAGCACACAGTTCGATTCGGAGAAGTTCGTCTGGACCGAGAATGACGTTCGACATTCCGTCACCCTCATCAATGTATGTAAGACAGTCGATGAAGGCGTTCAGACTCATTCCGTAAAATGAAGGGAACCCGAAGACCTCTTTGCATACGGAATGGAAGGAGGTCCAGTCATCGATCTTCTCCGAATCGATTCGAACTCGGGCCATTACTTAACGACCGTAATCTCCCGCGTCGTCGAATTATACCCGCCGTTATCCACGACGTTGCCGTCCTTATCGACGAGTTCCACCTTAACGCTGTGCTTGCCGGCGGTCCAGCCTTGCAGCCAGATCGGGGCCCATTTTTCGATGAATTTCGGTTCTCCACCGTCGACGGAGTAACGCACGCGGTATTCACCGCCGTCCCCGGTGAGTTTCGCGTTGGCGAGCCAGAAATCGATCATGATCGGGTCCGCGTCGGCTTCCTTATATTCGCCTTTCGGGCGGCTGTAGGTGAGAAGCGGCTTCTTCGCGTCGATCGGTCCGGCCTGTGATTGCTGCATCGCCTTGCCCTCGGTCGTCGGGGCGATGTTCGTGTTGCTATTCGCGTTCGACATCTGTTGGCCGCTGTTCGTGGTAGCGGGCTGGTTTACGTTCGCGTTGCCGTTCTTCACGGTGAATTTCACCATCTGGAACGATCCGTCGTTCTTATAGCTCTCGTGCCACGGTCGCGAGGCGAAAACGCGCAGGGTGTGCTCGCCGTCAGGCACGTTGCGAAGCTCGAATGGGCCGTTCTCGATGTTGTAGTAGGCCTCGTAGGGCTGGTTGTCGAGGATCACGTGGATGTGGTTCCCCATCTTCGTCTGCGGGTCCTGGTGCGGCTTGTAGCCCTTCAGGTCGCCCGAGAGGTCGAGCTTCACGGGCACCGTCGAACTGTTCACCGTCGAGCCCTCGGCGGGCGAAACGATCTTCAGCACGGGCGAAGCGGCGTCCTGTTCTCCGCGGCTCGCCATCATGTCCTTGATGCGCTGCGGCGTGTCCACCGTGGTCAGGTTCAACGGTCCGCCCGTTGCGGAATTAGCGTTAGAGTTGACGTTGCTGTTCGAGTGGTTCGCATTCGCCGTGTTCGTCGCCGGGGCTTCGCACCCCGCCGCAAACATCGCCGCCGCCAACAACATAGACAAAGATAGATTCCTCATTCCATTCCCCCTTCTGAAGTAATAATTGTTCTTGAACGGCACAACTCGATTGTGCCCTTTGTGAAAACCTTTGTGCTCTTTGCGTAAGATCTTAAACCGAGGTCGCGGCCATGGGTGTTTCTGCTGCAATGACCTGTTCGCCAAATACTACTGCAAAATTCCCCACTAACCGGTCCTCAACCTCCGCCATCGACACCTCACGCCCGAGTAGGCGATCCATCGACGTGACCGGTTCGCCCTCGCACGCGATGATCCAGTTGTAATAGCTCAGGTCCGTGTTCACGTTCAAGGCGAATCCGTGCGTCGTCACCCAACGCTTGATATGCACCCCGATCGCCGCGACCTTGCCCTCGGCTGTGTGAACACCGGTCAAGCCCTCTATCCGGAAAGCCTCGATCCCGAAGTCGGCCATCGTGCGGATCAGCACCTCTTCCAGATCGCGGACGTACATGTGAACGTCTTCGCGGTCGGGCGAGAGGTTAACGATCGGGTACCCGACGATCTGCCCAATGCCGTGGTACGTGACCTTCCCGCCGCGGTTTGCTTCGAACACCTCGATCCCGAGGTTCCGCAGCACTTCGGCGGTCGCTAGCACGCCGTTCTCCTTAGCCCTGCGTCCGATCGTGAACGTGTGCGGGTGCTCAAGCAGCAGAAAATAGTCCCTTTCGCGCGTCGCTATCACCTCTGCCTCGAGTTCCTTCTGCAGTTCGAGTGCACGAGAATAGGCAACTCTGCCCAAGCGGCGGACTTCCAACAATCTCTCCTGCATATGTTGTATGATAAAATGTTTAGCACACATTGAACAGGCGGGAGTATTGATGAGAACAGCCAGGTT
>JAEZJR010000117.1 GCA_023415725.1 Acidobacteriota bacterium | reverse complement strand
ACCGTAAGGTGTTTCTCCTCGAATGCCTGCCGCTTGTCCGGGATTACGCCCGGAGGGAGGACGAAACGGAACAGAGGCGGCTGCGGGACCTGCTCCACGAGGTCTACCATTCGCTCCCGTTCCCGGTGGTGCATGTTCCGGTGACGCCGGCGGAGGAACGCGTCGACTTCATCCTCGCGAATCTTTAGAGCGGTCGGGTCTGGGGTATACTTGTCCTACAGATGACACCGGAGAGAAGTTTGGAGATCCAGTTTCAGTACATTCAGGATGCGGACGGGGTGGCTCGCGCGGTCGAGCAACTTCGCCGCGAGGCACGGCTCGGTTTCGACACGGAGACGACGGAACTCGACCCTTACAAGGGCAGGCTTCGGCTCGTGCAGCTTTCGGACGGGCGCAACACTTACGTGTTCGACGTGTTCCGGTTCGGCGATTCGCGGACGGACGCGGGGCTTGAACCGCTGCGTGAGCTTCTGGAGAACGCTGCGGTGGCGAAAATCGCTCACAACGCCAAGTTCGATCTTAAGTGGATCAGGCATCACCTCGGGTGCGAGACGAACGGGGTTTTCGATACGTTCCTCGCCAGCCAGTTGATCGCGGCGGGCGATTCGGACCGCAGGCATTCGCTCGCGGACGTGGCGAAGTTCTTCACCGACACGGAGTTGGATAAATCGGAGCAGGTCAGCGACTGGAACGCGGCGGAGCTCTCGCAAACTCAGCTTCAGTACGCCGCACGCGACGCACACGTGATGCTGCCGCTGCACGAGCAGATGGCGGACCGCCTCGCTACGGATGGTTTGACCGAGGTCGCAAAGCTCGAATTCGAATGCCTGATGCCCGTCACCCAGATGGAGCTGAACGGCATCTTCCTCGACGCCGCGCGCTGGCGCGAACAGTTGGAGAAGGTTCGCGTAGCTCAGGCGAAGGCGGCGAACGAGCTGCAGGACATGCTTTCGGCGGGCGTCGCACAGGCTTCCCTTTTCGGCCGGGCCGAGATCAACCTCGATTCGCAACAGCAGGTGACAGACGCGTTATTGAATCTGGGCATCCCGATGCCGGCATCGACACGTGCGTGGGAGCTGCAGCCGCTAGCGGAGAAGTATCCGGTGGTCGGGAAATTGCTCGAATACCGCGCGGTGCAGAAATCCATGACCAGCTTCGGCGAGAACATCCTCGAATACATCGAGCCGGTGACAGGCCGGGTGCACGCGGATTTCCGGCAGATCGGCGCGCCGACGGGCCGCTTCTCTTGCTCGAACCCGAACCTGCAGCAGATCCCCGCCGAGACGGCGTACCGGCGATGCTTTCGCGCACCGGACGGACGCAAACTCGTCATCGCCGACTACTCGCAGATCGAGCTGCGCATCCTCGCGGATTTCTCCGGCGACGAGAATTTCATCAAGGCGTTCGAGAGCGGACAAGACTTCCACGCGATGACGGCGTCGCAGGTGTTCAACGTGAAGCTCGAGGACGTGACGCCGGAACAGCGTTCGTTCGCGAAGCGTTTGAACTTCGGCGTGGTTTACGGGATCGGGGCCTCAAGGTTCGCGACGATGACGGGCCTTTCACTCACGGACGCGGAGAACACGATGCGGAAATATTTCGGCACCTACCGGAACCTCGACGGGTACCTGCGCGAATCGGGCCGCAACGTGATCGATTCGCGAGTCGCCCGGACGAAATCGGGCCGGATGCTGAAGCTCCGCTACGACGAGAACGACCGCGGCTCCATCGCCGCCGCGAAACGCTACGGCGTGAACATGCCGATACAGGGCACGTCCGCCGACATCCTCAAACGCGCCCTGCGCCTGCTGCACGATTACCTTCGCGGAACGTCGGGCAAGCTGATCAACATCGTCCACGACGAGGTGATGGTCGAATGCGACGCCGCCGAAGCCGAGGACATCGCCAACCGCCTCGAATCCGCCATGTTGAAGGCCGGGCAAGATTACGTCTCGCGCGTGCCGATCAAGACCGATACCCACATCGCGGACGAATGGGCGAAGTGATCACTTCGCCTCGGTGGCCAGGTAGAGATCCGCGAAGAGTTTCAGCTGCGAGGGCGTGAAGTTGAAGGTCTTCCCGCCTAGCTGGAAGTAGACCTTGGATTCCGCTGCGAGGCGTTTGAGCTGATCTCTGGTGAGGTTGAAGTTCAGATATTCCATTCCGTCACGAGCCCGCGCGGTGTAGCGGGCATCGCCGAGCTGCAGCGTTTCGTCGCCGAGGAACACGTTGAACGAGTGGTCCTCGCCGAACCGCGGCTTGCCGGAAAGCACCCAGAACGAAAGCATGTATTGATCGGGCGATCGATCGAGCCCGCCGCCAGGGTAGATCACGCCGACGGCGAAGTTCATCGCCTTCACTCCGGCGCGTTTGGCTTCGCTGTCGGCGAAGTTATCCGCCACGGCCTTGATCGTGGTGACCTTGGAATTCTGGTCGAAATTTACGGAGATCTGGCCGGACCCGAGCGACTTCAACTGCTGCTGGATCGCGTCGTTCGATTTGGTCTGTGCCTGGGCGGCGAATACGAAAAGCGGCAGAACGAAAAGGAGCGAGAGGTATTTCATACGGGTTGGGAAACAGAAAAGGGGAATCGCGTCGGGGGAATCGTGAGGTGACGCTGAACCCATTATCTCACAGGCAGAGGAGCCATTGGTAGGATTTTTAGAATCTTCAATTTTCGTTCTTTTCCGTGCGTTCCTGTGGTTTCTCTGCCTTCTTTTCTGTGTATTTCGGTTTTAGTTCTTCTTGTTCTGTGGTTAAAGAATTGGAACACAGAACAAGAAGAGCGGAACGGAAGAAGATGAAAGAAAACGGAACCACGGAATACACGGAAAAGAAAAACCACCCGTGTTTGCGGGTGGTATCTTAAATGATATTTCTCTCTGTTACGCCTACGAGGCCGAGGCTTCGGCTTCTTTGGGAGTCGGGATGTAGAGGATGCGGGCGCAGTTTTCGCAGGTGATGATCTTGTCGCCGCGTTTCACCTCGACGTTCATTTGCGGCCGCAGTGACATGTTGCACGCGGAGCATGAACCGTTCACAACTTCGGCCACGGCGATCCCGTCGCGGCTGCGCTGGGCCATACGGTCGTAAACCGACGCAAGCTGCGCAGGCAGCGTGGTGAAGACCTCGTCCCGCTTTGCGGAGACCTTCTCCAGTTCCGCCTGGTTTGCCGCCACCTCCGAATCGAACGCCGAAAGTGCTTCGTCGCGCTTTGCGTCGAGGGTGTTGATCTCCTCCGCTCGGGATTCAAGCTCCTTCTCGACCTCGTCGACCGATCCCATCAATTCCACCACCTTCGTCTCGAGCGTGCCGACCTGCTTCTGCAGGGCGTCGATCTCGCGCATGGCGGTTTCGTATTCCTTCTGGTTCTGGGCGTGCTTCAGGTTGCGGTCCGCGCGTTCGAGATATGACTTGTTCTCGGCGATCTGGTTTTCGTTCGCCGCCCGCTCGGCGACGAGGTCGTCGCGGCGCTTCTGCACCTCTCGAATAGAAGAGGCGTGCTGTTCAAACTCCTGTTCGATACCTGCACGCCTCTCGTCTGCCGAATTGATGGCTTTTTTTAATTGTCGGATCCTGGTGTCCGTTATCTGTAGATCTACTAATTTCGCTAATTCCTCTTTCACTTGTGGTCAATACTCCTGTCGATCAAAGGGCTGGGTCAAATATTCAGTTTACCGCACGGTGGGAGCATTTACAACGACGGTCCGGAACTGTACGGTTCCTAGCCGACCAGCACGGTAATATGGTGCCGTAAGAATATTTCGTCGACCGGGGCGGTGCGGCCGTCCGGTATCGTGGCGACCCAGCCGGGAACGTCCTCTGACGGTTTCAAAAGCAGATCCATGTTCATCTTCGGCATTCCGAAATGCGAGATCCTGGCGATCGCCAGCGCTCCGCCGCGCATGAAACCGTCTGCGGGGGTGCGCGTCCAACCGGCTTCGACCGTGAGGCATCTCACGCCGTGACGCACACGGAGCAGGGCACCGGCGATGTTCGCCCCGCGGTGGGGGAAATTGTGCGGGTCCTCGCGTTCGATCTCGAGGGCCGGGAACTGCCTGTTCGCCTCGCCCGCGATCTCGATCACGGACCCGAACAGCCAGCGAACGCCAGCCGAGCGGAGTGCGTCGTTGCGGGATCTGAGGTCGAGGTAGTCCGCCAGCCCCTCGCGCCCTGTCGAGCGGGCGGCGGCGATCGCCTCGTCGAGCATTTGCGACCACATTTGGTCCAGCTCAGTCATACGTGACTGAGCATAAGATGTGCCGAAAGGCATTGCAATTACGTGTTATCATTTCACCAAGTAATAAAAAGTCGGGGGTTTTTTGTGAGAGTTCTTTTCAGGCAGTTAGGAGTGTTTTTGTTTTGCGCGGCGCTGGCGGCGGGCGTTTCCGTCCACGGCCAGGCACCACGAAAAAAGGCTCCAGTGAAAAAGCCGGGTGCCGGCACGGTCGCCGCTAAACCGAAGGCGGTCACCGCGGAAAACGAAGCCGCCGCACCAGCCGACGAGAAGTCCAGATTCGACGCAGCGATCGCCGCGGCCACACCGTCCGAAAAGGCCGAACTGCTGGTCAAGTTCATCGCCGACTTCCCCAGATCTGCCAACAAGCAGCGCGCCCAGGAATCGCTGGCGAGCGCACGCGCCGCTTTGGCCGACGAAGCGTTGACCGCTGGAAACAGCGAGCAGGCCCTCGGGCTCTTCCGCCTCGCTGTCGACGACGCCCCGAAACCTTACTCCGACAGGCTCTTCGCTGAGGTGATCGCAAAGATCCCATCGAATCTTTATTGGAAGGGCGGCCGCCTCGAAGCTTACGAGATCGCCCGCGCGGTCGAGGCGAACGTCTCGACGGACGCGAAGCGGCTTGCCGGCCTGGCGAATTTTTACCTCAGCGTCGAGGATGGCACCGAGGCGAAGCGGATCGCAGAGGCCGCGATCAAACTGGACGAATCGGCTCCCGCCGCCTACATGGTGCTCGGGACGGCACAGAGACTCAACTTCGAGCTCGAGGAAGCCGAGAAGGCTTTCGCAAAGGCTGTTGAACTGGACGCTGCATCGCCCGTATCCAAGCGGATGCTCGCGGAGATGAAGCGTGCCCTCGGCAGATCCGACGAAGCGGCGATGCTCTACCAGGAGATCCTCGCGAAGGACGAGAACGACGCGATGGCACGCACCGGTTACGTGCTGTCGCTCTTCGACGCGGGGAAACGCAGCGAAGCGGAGGCGGAGTTCGCGAAAGCTGTCGAACGCACGCCCGGCAACATCTTCCTGCTCGCGGGGGCGGCCTACTGGTACGCAGCGAACAACGACGGAGCGAAGGCTGCCGAACTCGCGCAGCAAGCCATCGCGAAGGAGCCACGCTTCATCTGGTCGCACATCGCACTCGCACGCGGGCTGATGGCCCAGGGCAAACCGGTCGACGCGGAACAGGCACTAGTTTCGGCGCGGAAATACGGTAACTTCCCCACGCTGCAATACGAGATCGCATCCGCCCGGCTGGCTTCGGGCTTCTACCGAGAAGCGGCGGAGGAACTGCGGAAGAGCTTCAGCATCGACTCGTACGGGCTGCACTCCAAGCTCGGCGGCAGGATCGACCGCACCGGCACGAATTTCACCGAGCTTCTTTCCTACGAGCGGCGAGCGAGCATCTTCACGCCCGCCGCGGCCGATTCGCCAGAAACGGCGGAACAGCTTAAAGCATTATTCGAACTCGACCAGGCCCTTTCATCCGAGAAGCCCGACGAGACCAAGGCCGTTTCGGCAGCCGAGCGTTTCGCGACCGGCGGCGACCAGATGGCGACCTACCGGCGGCTCTACGCCGCCCAAAAACTGAACGACAAGCAGCTCGCCGCGGACAAGGCTCTCGAATACTCGAGATCCGCCATCGCGACCGTCGATAATGCACTCAACGTCCCGGCCCCCGGTGCCGCCGTCATGGCCTCGGAGCTATACGACGCGAGGACGAGCGCCTTCTCGAGGGAAGATTTCCTACTGATCCCGGAGGTGCCGAAGCAGACGCTTTCCGCGATCCTCCGCGGACGGATAGAGGAATCGACCGGCGTCGCCCTGCTGCACGCGGGCAACGCGGCCGAAGCGACGGTGCGATTCCGCCGCGCCTTGAGCGTGGTGCCGAAGGACAGTGCCTGGTGGCGTTCGGCGACATGGAACCTCGGCCGCTCGCTCGAGGCTGAAGGAAAGGACGATGAGGCCCTTCGCGCGTACATCGCAAGCTATAAGATCGACAAGCCGAGCCTCGTACGCTACCTGCAGGTGAGCTCGCTTTATAAGAAAGTGAAGGGCAGTGACGAGGGGATGGAAGAAGCGATCGGCCCGAACCCGATCGGAAATCCTTCGACGATAGCGAACACCAAGCCGGAACCTGTACCGGAAACATCCCCCGTGATAGAAAAACCGGTCCCCGCGGGAGACAGCGGTGTAGAACCGAAGCAGCTGCCTCGAAGGCTTCCGGTCGCCGATGTGAAACCCGTTGTGACGACACCGTTGGAGGCGAAGGCTGAACCGGCCACACAGAATGTCGACGCGAAGCCGGTCGAACCAAAGCCGGAAGAACCGAAGCCCGTCGAAGAGAAAAAGGCCGAGCCGGTGGTCGAGGACAAGAAGCCCGCGAGCGATCCGATAACGGAACCGAAGCAGCCGGAAACGATCCCCTCCGACGTGAAGCCGACGGAAGAGAAAAAGGATGTCCCGGTGGAATCGAAGCCGGCTGAAGAGAGGAAGGAGCCCGAGCCGGTCCCGGCCGCTGATTTGAAGAAGGAGTCGGCCGGCGAAAATACCGAAAAACCGTCTCAGGAGCCCCCGAAGGTTAAGGAGAAGAAGGAAACTCCGCCCGACACTCCGGTGGAGGCGAAACCCGTAGAGGAGAAAAAAGAGGCTCCCGCCGAGGTGAAGAAGGACGTTCCGGTCGAGGTCAACGATAAGCCTGTTGCGGAAGTTTCCGAGGTTCCGAAGGAAACCCCGATCGACACCCCGAAGGAAATCAAGCCGGTTCCTAACGAAACTGAAAAACAGGAACCCTCACCGAAAACTCCCGCCAAACGCGATCGCATCGTCGAGAACAGCGAGGTGAAACAGGTACGTGCGGAACCGGTTGCGGAGGATCCAAAGCCTGTCGCGACCAACGCAGGCAGTGAAGTTGAGAGGCCTAAACGCTTCGAAGTCGTGAAAACGGACCTCACGATCCCGCCCCCCAGATCCAACCCGAAATCGACCCCTGCGTCACCCACTGAAACGACAAGCCAAACCGCTCGCCGCACGGCTAAACCGGACCCGATGAGGCCGCTATTCGAGCCGGTCGTGATCACGGTCCCGGGAGCCGCAAAAGATACGTCCGCTTCGGACCGCGTGGCGGTAACCGACACGACGAAGCGCTGCACCATAGGCGTCAGCCAGGACGATATAGCCGTCAACGGCGAGGACGGCACTGTGGCGGTGCTGGTTTCGGTGGATGAAGGCGTGGATATCGCGTCGATCAAAGGCACGCCGAACAGCGACGAGATCGCGGTGCGGCGCGAGCCCCGGATCGCGGGTATCGACGACCGCATCGTTTATCTGGTGAGCTCCGCGACCGGGAAACCGGGTATGTATCAGGTGACGTTCGCGGCCCCGTGCGGGCGCAAGACCATCAACGTGCGGATCCGTTAACCGATCGGCGTCTGCGATGCCCGGCGAAAGTGGGCACGGCAAGCATCGCAGCCACCAGAAGAAAGAAGAACGCATTCGAAGCCGTCCGCAGCGGGAAATCCACAAAGCTGTGCACGAGCACGCCGACGCAC
>JAEZJR010000087.1 GCA_023415725.1 Acidobacteriota bacterium | reverse complement strand
GCGCCAGCTTCCGTACCGGTACGGTGACCAATCGCGGTACCCGCTGATCGCCGATGCGCTCGGCTGCCAGATGTAGCCGTAATCCGCGGTGTAATCCCACGACCCGTTATCGTTAAGTTCCTCGGCTCCGTAAAAGTCCTGGTCGTAAACGGTACCGTACTTCGCCGTGTCGACGAGTTTCGCGACCGTTTCGTCGCGCTCCCCGGCCCACGAGTCGAATTCATCGGCGAATCGTCCCGCGTCAGCGGTTTCAAACTCACCCTCATAATCCCCCTCGATGAACACTTTTGCGGAGCGGCCTGAACGGAGTTGGAAGCCGGAATCTCGAGAATAAACCCGAGCTTCCCCGCCGTTCGTGACCGTCACCCGCACCTCAGGTGATCCGGGCTTCCCTGCATCCAGACGGTAAGCGCCCTCTTTCTGCACGGAAACCGTGGTGCCCGGTGCGTCGAATTCGAAAAATTCTTTATCGGTTTCGAATTTCCGCAGCCGGGCGGTCACCGTGCCGGCGGAGATGCTGACGGCGATGCCTTCATCACTGAGCTGTTTGATCTGTATGTAAGAATCTTTGTCGGCGCGCAGGTGCGACTTCGGCCCGAATTGCAGTTCCACACGACCATCGGCGCCGGTCGTAAGTTCGTCTCCCTCGACCAGCGGGAGGTTCAGATCCGCGGTTTCCCATTCGTCCTCGCCGGAACGACGCACCTTTACGTCGCCCTTGACAGAACTTATCCTCGCGACTCGGGCCGTCACTTCGGGCACCTCGTCGTAAACGTTAGAGAACGCAGCCGCAGTAAGCACCAGCGCCATCATCAATGCCGCCAAAGCCGATCGGTAAAGGGTCAGCATATTGCTGTCCTCCAAAAATTGAATTTAAAAGGGTGAGGAGCGCCTCAGCAGAAGTTCACGCATTGGCCCTATGCAAGCCGCGCATTGCAATTTGCATTCCTACGACCTTAGAACGGCCCGGAAGTCCATACTTGCAGGATTTTTCTTAATACGCATCCGGCTCTTCAAACGAAATCGTATGAAACGAGTAGACGAAACCGTATAACTTACTCGTTGATGACGTAATTTACCACGGACCGACGCGACGCAACGTACAAAGCCCCGGTTTGATCGAACGCCGTCCCGAACGCCTGGCGAACGACCCTGATGCTCGGCACCGAACACGATGCGCAATTAAACTTTTGGTCGTGGTGCGAAGCAGCCGATCCTCAGTGGAGCGATTTGCAGCCGCCAATTGCGAATTATAAACTCGAATTTCGTGATCTATCCCGTTTAGAGGACGCAGAAAATGAAGAAATTTGCATTGATCCTGTTCATATTATCGGCATTCGCGGCGGCGGCGCACGCGCAAAAAGCCGCGGCTGCTTCGGCAAAACCGGACCCGACGAAGCCGGTCCGGGACGCGTTCGAACGCCTCCTCGAAGGCATCCGCCAGGTGGACGCGAACAAAGTGATGAGCGTTTATGAGAAGAGCGATCGCACACTCTTCTTCAACAACAACGGCAGCGTCACCATCGGCTGGGACACGATGCGGCAGAACCGCGAATCGCTTTACGAAAAGACCAAGAACGTCACTCTCGACGTCACCGGCGTCAGGGTCGAGATGCTTGGACCGCGCTCCGCGTACGTCTCATGCAAGTGGAAGCAGTCGCAGGAATACGAAGGAAAGCTCGAACAGGCCTCCGGTCGAATGACCCTGATCTTTCGCCTGATCGGGAAGGATTGGAAGGTCGTGCACGCCCATACTTCACCGGACAATCCACCGGCCAACCGCCCGGTTCTGCCCTCCGAACGCAACACACCGCAGGAGCCACTTTAACGAAAAACACCCGGCAAAATTTGCCGGGTGTTTTATTTGTTACCTGTGTCCGATCAAACTGTCTCGCCGGGATAGTTCCCACCAAGTTTCTTCGCATCGCCCTCGGCGAGCCCGTTCACCAGTTCGTAATGGAAATAGTCGAACTTCGACGCAACGGCCGGCTTGACGCGCTTCTCGTACATTTCCCGTGACCGGTCGATCGCCTCACGAAGGCGATCGTACAGGTCGTGATGCTCCCTTCCTTCGGCAACGCTCTGCTCGTTGTAGAGTTTGATCTCAGAAACGAGAAGGCGTGCGAACCGGCGGGCATCATTATGAAGCTTACGCTCCTCGTCCGCGACCTCGATCGGGAGGTCCACATTCCGGTCGCTGAGCCTGGGCTTTACGGCCTGTAGGTTCTGAGCGACCTCAGCGACGGGCTCCGGCACGTGAACGTAGCCGTTTCCGTTCGATGCGACCGAAACTTCTTCTGCCGCAAATTCCACGTGAGGGATCTCGCTTTCCACCGGTTTGCCCGCAGCCGAGGCATCGTAGGAGTTATTGGAAACAAACTCGAAATCGTTCACCGACGGCGTTTCCTCAACGACCTCGTACACGGCAGGTTCCGAAGACGTTTCCACCGATTCGACCCTGGAAGCAGGCTCCTCCACTGGCTCGTACGTCGCAGTCGATCCGAACTCATAACCGGAAGTGGTTTCGACCTCGTAAGTGGGAGCCGCAGTCTCGGTCTCATGTGTCGAAGCGGTCGTTTCGAATTCGTATTCGACCGCAGGAACCATTTCTTCCCGGATCCCTTCCGCGACTTCCGGGCTGCCAGGTTCAGATATCTGTTCAGCCTCGACCGGTGCAGTTTCGTATTCTCGGATTTCTTCTACAGTTTCAGCGGCCTCGGCCGTTTCGACTTCGCTGACCGCTTCAACAGCATCCGGTACCGGTTGATGTGACGCGGCGCGCTCATCCGCACTATAGGCAGGCTTCTCTGCAGTTTCGGTTTGCGGCTTTGCGGACTGTGCGGCGAGGAGTTCCACCGTCAATCCGGCGACACGTACGAGCGTCTCGAGAGCTTCGACGTTCAGTGCATTTCCTTCTGAATCCTTATCCGCGTAAAGCACCGCGACACCCCGGCCACGTGCCGATAGCGGAACGGCGTACATCTCGGCCGGCTGGCCGAACCCCAGCGGTTCGAGGAAATTGTGATCATCGGCGTATGCACCGAAGTTTGTGCTGACGGTCGAGAGAAGGCCGACCGCCTCCGATAGCGTCGAATGGCACTTAGTGGTGAAGCGGATCCCCCTCACCGCCTCCTCCGTTACGGAGTTCGCCCCGAACGCCTTCCACCCGACGAAGTTGTCGTTCTTCACGATGAAGAACGCTCCGCGCGGAGCGAAACGGGCGGCATGCTCCACAAGCGCCGAAAGGATAGCCGCCTGGGACCGCCTGGCGGTGATGTCGTTTATAGCATCCCGAACAAGGTCGTACTTCGCCTCGCCGTTGGTGAATGTGCTGCCGGTCTTGAGCTTTTCGGCCTCGCCGAACGCGGTAGCGGCGATCTGCGCGCCTTCGTCGCGGGCGAGCCTGAGGTGCTCCGTTATCGTGCTTTTGAACGCCGACTCGAGCGGGTAGGATTCGGGCAGCCGCGTGGCCAGCTCGTCGATGGAGCGGTCCATTTGCTCGCGGTGTTTCTGAAATTCGGCTTGGAATTTCTCCTGAAAATCGGCAACGTCCTGCCGTAGGCGGGCGACGACGCTGTTCAACTGGCCCTCGAATTCGGACCGTAAACTAAGCTCGAGTTCTTCGATGTTCACAGAAAATGTCTCCTTGATAGACGGAAGGTCGACAGGATGAGGCTGACGTCCGGGTAGGATTTCCGGGGTGGTTTAATGCGCTTGATGAGGTGGAGGCGGCGCTTGGGTGCGGTCGCCACTTAGGAATTATGGCGAACTTGGGTAAGTGCTGTCAAGGATTTAGTTTAACGTGTTAAACAGCAACCACGTCGATATCCGGGTCGATCTCTTCCCGGATCATGTTCTCGATCGCCATCAGCGTGCCGGTAAGCGAGCTAGGGCAGCTCCCGCACGCTCCCTGATATCGGATCTTCAGGGTCTTGTCTTCGAGACCGATGATCTCCAGCCAGCCGCCGTCGCCGGCCAGGTACGGCCGGATGCGGTCATCGAGCAACGCCTCAACTTCCCGGACGACGGGGTCGTCCAACGAGGCCGCGGCCGCGATCGCTCCGCCGACGGCAGATGCTGCGTGGCCGTTCCCGTTCGTCTTGACAGCTTCAGCCTCTCGGATCGGGACGGCCATCAGCGGCAACACCTCGTCCCACTCCGCATCGTCCGTTTTCTCGACGGTGATCATCTTGTCCATGTAGAAAACGGACACGACCTCATCGAGGCCGAACAAAGCCTTCGCGAGCGGATTATCCGCGGCAGATTCTTTGGTCGGGAATGAATGAGAGGTCCCGTAGGACACGGGTTCCTTCAAAATGAATTTCACCGCGTTCGGGTTCGGGGTTTCCTGTATATCAGCTATCTTAGGCATTGTCGCGTCCCTGAAGGTTAGGGCAAATTTAAAGTTTAGCAATCCTTACCTTTTTGTCAACATTAGACGCAAACGGCTGGCCGTAAGATCGCCGCAAAGGAAAAGGCGCGTTCCGAGCGGCTCGAATGCACGCTCAAGATCGCGCCTTTCCCGTGAACAGCACACGCGGGCGGGCTTTCCTCAACGACCCCCGCCCGGTACCGAACCCTTATTCGGTAATATGGACGTCCTCCTTCCTGTTGACCCGGCCGGAGAGGAAGAATCCGCCGAGGCCGACCGTCGCGATCAGAAACACTATCGCGAGGATCAGGTAGAGAATGTTAGCCCCGCGGTTCCCGAAATACAGGTAGAAACAAACTACCGTCAGGACCAGGGACACCAACGAGAGCAAACCGTACAGCATAGAAATCACCTC
>JAEZJR010000054.1 GCA_023415725.1 Acidobacteriota bacterium | reverse complement strand
CCACAAAAAGATTCAGCACCAAAGCCGTCGGCCGCGTCACCCCCGGTGCCACCGCCAAAAACGCCAACACCGCCAAATACCCCGACGCCCCGCCATGCCCGACCGAAGAGTAAAGGACGGCTACAACGAAGATCGCCAAAACGATGAGTATCGGGAACAGGTCCATCTTAGGGCTCTTGGATCATACGCCGGTCGCCAAAGGCGACAAACAATAAAGCCTAGGGTGAATTGAGCGTAGCGAATGGAACCCTAGGACCGTATCATCGATCAAACGCTCCCTGAAGGGGAGCAACCGCCCGCGATCGTTCGACCCCTTCAGGGTCGGAATACGGGGCGGGCAACGCGACCTAGGGTTCCGCTCACTCGCGTTCGCTGCACCCTAGGCTTTATTATCTGTCGCCGTTGGCGACGCAAAACTATGCTCCGACGCCTTGTTGCTCAGCCTCTCTGCGGTTCATCGCCGCGATGAATTCATCCCAATCTTTCAATGCCCGCTCCACCTGCACCTCGTGTCTTTCCCGCTTCTTGCGGTACTTCTTACGCAATTCCTCCGGCAGCGGTTCCAGCAGCCCGAAGGTGATGTTGACGGGCTGGAAGTTCTTGGTGTCCACGTTCGACACGTACCGGCAAAGGGCTCCGATCGCCGATGTCGCCGGTGCGGTTAAGAGGTCTTGCCCACGCATCACGCGCACTGCATTCAGCCCCGCGATCCACCCGGTTGCGACCGATTCAACGTATCCCTCGACGCCGGTGATCTGACCGGCGAAGAACAGATAGGGATCCGACTTCGTCGCGAGCGTTTCGTTAAGTATCTTCGGCGAGTTGATGAACGTGTTGCGGTGGATCTGCCCGAATTGCAGGAATTCGGCATTCTCCAGACCGGGGATCAGCCGCAGCACGCGTTCCTGCTCGCCGTAGCGGAGGTGGTTCTGGAAACCGACGAGCCCGTAAGCGTCGGCCATCAGGTTTTCCTGCCTTAGCTGCACGCAGGCGTACGGCTCCTCTCCGGTTTTCGGATGTCGCAGCCCCTTAGGCTTCATCGGGCCGAACCTTAATGTCTCCGGGCCCCGTCGGGCGATCTCCTCAATGGGCAGACAGCTCTCGAACCAGTGCGTTTCTTCGAATCTCTTCAGCGGCACCGATTTGGCGTTGAGCAGCTCAGAGATGAAAAGTTCATACCGCTCGCGGTCCATCGGGCAGTTGATGTAATCGGCCCCGCCCTTGTCGTACCTCGCCGCCTTCCACGCGATCGACATATCGATCGAATCCGCCGCCACGATCGGGGCGATCGCATCGTAAAAATAAAGCTGATCGTCCCCCGTGAATTTTATGATCTCCGCCGTTAGTGCGTCGCTGGTTAGCGGGCCCGTCGCGATGATGACTGGACCGCAGGCATCCTGCCTGCCTGTCGGCAGCTCCGTCACCTCCTCCCTTACGATCTCAATATTAGGGTGCCGCTCGATACGTTCCGTTATATATTCCGCAAACTTCCCACGGTCCACCGACAACGCGGCACCGGCCGGCACTTTTGTCGCCGCGGCCGCCTCCATCACCAGCGAACCGCCCCGCCGAAGCTCTTCTTTCAACAGGTAAGGCGCCGTCCCCGGTTCGTCCGTCTTCAGCGAGTTCGAACAAACGATCTCCGCCAGCTTGTCTGTCCTGTGGGCGGGCGTCTGCTGCACCGGCCTCATCTCGTAAAGCCGCACCCTCACCCCCGCCTCCGCCGCCTGCCAAGCCGCTTCGACTCCGGCCAAACCACCGCCGATCACATTCACAACTTCATTCATAATTCGCCGCGCTCGCCACGCTCCTTTACGTTCTCGAGAACCGCTTGGATCCATTCGCGGCACTGCTTTGTCTGGCCGTCCGGCGGCGTTCCCTCAAGGAATGTTTCAAAGTGGTCGTAAAACTTGTCTAAGGCCTGACGACTACTGCCTAAACCAAGATACGACATTAACTTCCCCCAATTTCTGCCTTTTGCGAATGGGTACCGCTCATCCAGCCAAGCCTGAAAGCCGTTGAATGTCTGCCGATCTGCTGAATCGGTGATTCCCATGTCCCTTTCTGCCCATAGGTATCCTGAACAGAATGCCCAGAGATTTGGCAGCCATTTTTCGTTGCCGAAGTACATTGCCGGTCGCTTACGTATCGATTCCCCTAAGACAAACTCCGTCAAGGTCTGGTCTATCTTTTCGTATTCGACAGTGCCTGGCTGAATTTCTTTTGGATTGTCCAACGCCCGTCGGTAGAACGCAAAAAACAAGTCAAATGCGTCTGCATCCGTATCTGTCATCAGCTCACTTACCGAAGCAGGGTTCGCATTTGGTGTCTGTAGTGACCATAGCCTCTGTTCGTGAGGGCCAAACCCTTTCGGAGCCGGCTTTCCATAATGACGAATTCCATGTTCGTACCCGACGAAGTAGGAAAAGATCAATTGAGGGGAATAGCCTCCGATATGTTCAAGGGGACTTTCTCGAATTCTCTCGAATAAAGATTCGTAGGTAATATCCATCTGGCATTACAATTATACCTGACCGCCCTGACACCCGCTCGGGTGACAAAATCCTTGACATTAAACACGGTTTAATTCATCATTAGAATCGGTTTAGGCTGCCTTACCTGCCTTGCCGTTGTGCCCACCCCCGCACGGCCGGCTCTCACCGACCCTTTCAAACTCCAAAAACCGACAGGGCTTCCCCGATTGCCCGAAACCCAGATGGACCTGCAACTGCGCAACGACCAACCGGTCGAAAACCCCCTCACTCCGTCTCCCAATGACGAGTTCCTCGGCGTCGCCGTCGAGCGATCGTTCGGCGATTCGATATTCGACGCGATCTCCGACGCGATCCTCGTCATAGACCGCTCCGGCACGATCGACCGCGTCAACGCCGCCACGCTCGAGCTCACCGGCTTCGCGGCGGATGAATTGGTCGGCCACCCTATCGCCACGCTCACTCGCAACCATCGCATTTTCGAACGCATCTTCAAGCAGACGCTGAACAACCACGGCCACCGTTACGAGCTCCGATGCGTACGCCGTGACGGCAGCGAGTTCCCGGTGTCGGTCTCCACCTCCGTCATCTTCGACCCGGTTTCCGGCGATCATAAGCTAGTCTGTGTCGCACGGGACGTCACCCGCCGTAAGCGGCTGGAGGCCGAATCGCGTGCCATCTCGCGCATTATCCACGGCGTCAGCACGACCGCCAATCTCGAGGAGCTCTTCGAGCTGATCCACCGCACGATCAAAAAGATCCTCTACGCGGAGAACTTCTTCGTCGCCTTGATCGACCCCGCTACCGAGATCCTCACGGTGCAGTTCTGGGTGGACAAATACGACCCCATGCCCCCGCCCTTCAAGCTCGGACGTTCACTGAGTGCATACGTGTTCCGTAAGGGAGAACCGATGCTGCTCACGGACGCCGATGTGCAGCGAATCATAGCCACAGGTGAAGTGGAGAACGTCGGCACCGATTCGCCCATTTGGCTCGGCGTGCCGCTGAAAACCCCCGCCGGGACGATCGGCGTGCTCGTCGTGCAGGATTACGAACGCTCCGACACCTACACGGAACGCGACGTTGACCTGCTCGCTTCGGTCGCCGACCAGATCGCCATCGCGATCGAACGCAAGCGTGCCGAAAACGCACTCAAGCTCAGCCAGGAACGCTTCCAGCTCGTCACCCAGGCGACCAACGACGCCGTTTGGGACTGGAACCTCTTCAGCGACGAGATCTGGTGGAACGACGGCATCCATAAGCTTTTCGGGTACACGCCGGAGGAGATGGACGGCAACATCTCCACCTGGCACGGGTCGCTGCACCCTGATGATCGTGAACGCGTCGTCCGCGACCTGCACCAGCACATCGACGCGGGCAAGGCCAACTGGTCCGCCGAGTATCGCTTCCGCCGCAAGGACGGCACGTACGCGTTCGTGATCGACCGCGGCTACGTCGTCTACGATCAGGACGAGATGCCCGTCCGCATGATCGGTTCGGTGATGGACGTGACGGAGCGTAAATCGCTCGAAGAACAATTGACCCACCAGGCCCTTCACGACCCGCTCACCAACATCGCCAACCGTGCCCTCTTCCAGAACCGCGTCGACCACGCATTGGCGAAGCTCCCGCGTGCGAATTCGCAGCTTGCCGTGCTGTTCCTCGATCTCGACAATTTCAAGGCCGTGAACGATTCGCTCGGGCATGCCGCGGGTGACAAGCTCCTCGTATCGGTGGCCGAGCGTTTGCAGGATTGCCTACGCACGACGGATACACCTGCCCGATTGGGCGGTGACGAGTTCGCCGTGCTTTGCGAATCGGTCCATCGCGTGGACGAGGCGGTGATGATCGCCGAACGCATCCTCGCGGTGTTCCGCCAGCCGTTCATGATCGACGGGAAGGAGACGTTCGTCGGGACGAGCATCGGCATCGCCGCAAGCTCAGACGCTGCGATGACCAGCGAAGAGCTTCTACGCAACGCGGACCTCGCGATGTACCTCGCCAAGAGCCAGGGCAAGGGCACCTACGTGGTGTTCGAGCCGAAGATGCACGAAGCGTTGATGGAACGCATCGAGCTCGAGGACGACCTACGCCGGGGCATCGACCAGCACGAGTTCGTGATCCATTATCAGCCGATCCTCGACCTCTCGTCGCAGAACATGCTCGGGATGGAGGCACTCGTCCGATGGGTGCATCCGAAGTACGGGCTGCTCTCGCCGATGAAGTTCATCCCGCTCGCCGAGGAGACAAACCTGATCGTCCCGCTCGGGGAATGGGTATTGAGCGAGGCCTGCCGACAGGTGCAGGAGTGGCGTGAGCGTCACGCGGGCGAGATGGATTTCTCCGTCACGGTGAACATCTCCATACGGCAATTCCAGCAGAAGGAGTTGGTGGATATGGTCAGCCGTGCCCTGGAGGTTTCCGGTCTTCCGGCACGCTGCCTGATCCTTGAGATCACCGAGAGCTTCATGATGCAGGATACCGAAGCGACCATCGCGAAGCTTCAGCTGCTACGAGATCTGGGCGTGCGACTCGCGATCGACGATTTCGGCACCGGGTATTCGTCCCTGAGCTACCTGCAGCGTTTCCCGATCGACATCCTGAAGATCGACAAGTCTTTCATCGATAAGCTCGGGCAGGGGAGCGAGGGCTCCGCCGTCGCCAAGGCGATCATAATGATGGGCGATTCGCTCAACCTGAAGACCATCGCCGAGGGGATCGAGCACCCCGAACAGATCGCCGAACTGCAATCCCTCGGCTGTGCCGCCGGCCAGGGCTACCACTTCGCCAAACCCCTCACCGCCGCCGACATGGACGCTTTCCTCACCAACCGCGAAATGCATTAGTCACCAAGGTCAGTACCACCCGTGGTAACGGGTGGATCGCGTTAGCGTCCCGCGATCGATGCGTCCGCAGACGAACACAGATGCACACAGATGACCTCTTTCCGTGATCGTCCATGCGTTCTGTGTATTCCGTGTTTCGAATTTGTTTTTGAAGAAAATTTGAACCACGAAAAAAGAAATCAAGAAAAACGAAAGCGAAAGTTTCCGGCTCGGGTGGTGCCGATCAAAACCCCCAAGCCCTCTTCCCGCTGTTCGTGAGCATATTCACCGCGGTCGAAACGGCGTCGATCTGGTCGTCGTGCCGCCCGGTCGGGAACGCCGCCACCTCATCGACGAACTCCTCGATCCACCCGCCCCGCACCAGAAATATCTTCCCCTCCTCCGCAAGGTTCAGCCACGCCAGCGCACGCGTCAGTTTATCGCCCGCCACGCGCACCTCACGCAGGGCATATCGACGAATGCCGGGCTCACGCCTCAGTTCCTGCACGACGGCCTTGCCGTGCATGGCCGCCTCGATGCCGTGTTCGGTGTCCGGCTCGTTGCGCATCCGCTCGATGATGTATCGCCGCTGTTCGGGGTACTCGATCTTTGCGCGGAACCCGTCCGCTATATAAAGATTCCCCATCTTGTCCATCGCCACGCGGAAGCTCGCCGTGTAGTCGGCCGTCGTGCTGGTCGAGACGGCGAGGTCGTAGCCGCGCTTCCACCTCAGGCCGACGGGCATGTGGTCGATCACCTTCTTGAACCACGCCCGCTTGAACTGCCCGCCCTCCGCCGGGCTCGGGTTCTGCTGATACAACGCCTCGAAGGCGTAGCTCCCCAGCTTCCGCCTCACCGCCGCCAATTTCTCCACCCCGTACCTCTCCGGACACAAAGCCTCACCCGGCTCTCGTCCTAATGGATCTTTGTCAGAACCGCCGCTGGTAAGCGGCGGGTTGCCGAAGGCAGGCACCGGGGACGGGGTCGCCGCGTTGGCGACTTCTCCCTGCGGGATCCCGCCCGTTACCACGGGCGGTTCTGACAGCGCCGGCAGCCGCACCACCTCCCAATGCTCCCCGCCGTCATCCATCTCCTTCAACAGCCGCCCTGCGAGGTCGTCCTCGTGCCAGCGCGTTTGTATGAGGATGATCGTCGCGTCCGGCTCGAGCCTCGTGTAGATATCGTTCTTGAACCAATCGTCGATCGCATCGCGACGCCGCTCGCTCTCGGCGTCCGCACGGCTGCGGACGGGATCGTCTATCACCACCAGCCCCGCCCCGAACCCCGCGATCCCGCCGCCAACGCCCACGGCCCGCACGATTCCCCCGCCGACCGTCTCCCACTCCGCAAGCGACCGGGCCCTATTCTTATCAGAACCGCCGCTGGCAAGCGGCGGGGCATTGTCAGAGCCGCCCCAGGTATGGGGCGGATTCGCCGCAAGGCGAGCTTGCAACCCGGAAAGCTCCCCTCTGGCCGGAGGAAGTGAGCCCGAGTCTTCGACGGGGTGGTGAGAGGACGGGGTGGTCCACTGTCGCCGGGCGTCCGCATGCTCATCCACCAACCTTCTTATCCTCCTCGAAAACCTGTTCGCCAGCCTCTGGTTGTAGCTCCCGATTATCACGTTCGTCCTCGAATCGCGGAGCAGCCGCCACGCGACGTACCTGATCGTCACCATCTCCGATTTGCCGTGCCGCGGCGGCATGAAGATCATCAGTCGCCTGCACTTCCCATACGTCACCTCCGTCAGCCGCTCCAGCACGTACCGCTGATACGGCCAGTCCCAGCGCATCCCGCTCCCCGAGTGCAGCCGCCCCAGCCACTCGCCAAAATCCGCCTCCGCAGGTTCGCCGATCCGCCGCCGGCCTCTGGCCGCTTTCATTAGCGCCTCGTGCTGCTGAACGGTCAGGTCCCCGTACCACCCGAACCTGTCCGGCCATCCAACACGCGTTTTACCCTTCTCGACACGCGTGTACAATAGATTCTTCGAAAACTTCCACCCCGCCGCCCTCATCTCCCGCTCGATACACTTATAATTCCTACCCCCATTCTCCACCCACAACCGCCTCGCCGCCTCGATCCTATCCTCGTCCGGCCTGTTCTCAATATTCTGTTTCTGTGTCTCTTCCATATCAGATCGTCCGTGTCCCGCACATTGCACACAATCGCACACACGCGACACATCGGACAATCTAACACAACGATCGGCAGATGTAAATACGTTTGGGCGTAAAGGGTGTCCGAAATAATGGTTTGTCCGAAGATTCTCGGACAAGCGATATTCTCGGACAAGGCGGCGGGTCGTTCGGGACTGAATGGTTGGATCACCTGAGCATACCGGTACGGGCTTCTATCAGGAAGGCGAGGGCGAATTCGATAAAGGCGAAGTGCTCCGGCGTGCCCCGGAAGAGGACCTCGGCGTGGAAGTCTGACCCCATTTGCCGGCACCCACGACCCGTGCTACCATCCAAATCCTCATCTGCACGACAGGGCTCCTAAGGAGATTTCAGTTCGTGGGGATAAGAAGTGCAAGCGAACGCCCCGGGAGCAATCTCGGGGCGTTCGTGTTTTCAACTGGGGAAGGCAATCTGTAATCAGTCACTTACTTTCCATATCGCCTATTTACATCCTCAGGCGTGCCTCCCAATCGTGTGGCAGAGGTGTTGGACGGATGTAGGTTTCCGGAGTTCAACCGCCGTAACAGGTCGCCCATTCGTTGCGTCACAATGGCGTCAGTTGGCAGTTTCTGGTCAAGAGTCTCTACCCGGTCCAGAATCTCGCGGAGCATCTCAATTTGGCCCTTCATCTTGGCAGTGACATCGACGTCACTCGCCGCGTCAATAGCCTTTTTGAAGTACCGCCATCTATTGTTGAAATGTACGTTTAAGACGGATGGCATTGAGGGCGTTGAGACTTTACTGTTTATAGATTTGAAGACTTTGAGCAAATCGTCTCGTGTACACAATGAGTGTTGAAATGCTTTTAGCGGCTCAGGAACTTCGCTTGGGGTCAAATCGAAAAGGACGGTCCACAATCGTGCGTTCTGCTGATGCTTCGACAAAGCACCCGCCTCAAAGTTAATCCAGGTGCTGTGTAGATTTTCAGGCGTAAGACAGACAATCCCAAAATCGGCTTTCCCGAGGTTTCCGCTGATCTCGTTATAGCCGTTTACGCCCTTTTCAATTTCTGGGGAGAAGAACGCCGTTGTATCCGGAACGACAAACCTCATTTGCTCCCAAAACGCCTGTGCAATAATCCTGCTCCGTTCACCGCTCCAGCTTATGAATACATCCATACGCGAAGAAGTATATTTGACTTTATTTATCTCCGTCTAGGTTTGCCACATGCTCTGCAGTCATACGACGCCATTCGTAGGTGACCCAGGTCTTGTTGGCTTTGGGGGTGAAGGAGAGGTTGCGGATGGAGCCTTCTTTCTGACGGGTTTCGAGGTGCCAGCGGACGACGCGGGGGACGGGGTTGTCGGTGAAGTAGTTGATCTTTTGCCAGTAGTATTCGCCCTCCATTGCATCAGTGTAACACCATGCCGCACCTGACACTGTTCCATTACACGGCCTATTCTTTATCGAACTCGACGGCTTTGGCTTTGAGGTGGCGGGTGGTGGCGTCGGTGATGGAG
>JAEZJR010000027.1 GCA_023415725.1 Acidobacteriota bacterium | reverse complement strand
CTGAAGGCTTCCGCCCGTTCGTCGCGGAAGTTCTGATGCTCGAACCAGTTCCAGCGCCACCAGTAGTAATTGCGGCCGAGTGAACGACTCCCGACCGTGATGACGGGAGTGTTTCCGCCGCCAGCGTCCGGAGGGATCGCCTCGGTCGTGGCAAGTTCGGGATTGAGGATCTCGAGCCCCGCGGGCAGATTATCCACCAATGCCACGTGGTAGCGGCGGGCCTGGGCGACCATAGTGAGACGCACGCGGACACGCGCGCCAGACTTGATCGTCCACGAGCCGTCGGCGTTTTGCTTCACGTCATCCTTGTCGTCCACGGCTTCGTATTTACGCAGCACGGTGAAACCGTAATCCGCAGGATCGAGCTTCAGGTTACGCGGTGCGTACTTCATACCGATGCGGTAGTAGAGGCGGCCAGCACCCTGGCGATCGAGGAAGAGATTCGCGGTTCCCCCTTGCTCGGTAAGGTAGGACATCGGGATGTTCAGCACGTTCGAATCGGCCGAGCGACCCTTGAATGCCTGTTCGCCGGCATATGTGCTACCCAGCCAGACACGAGTGACGAAGTCGGGCGTGACCTTCTCGAATGCGTTGAAGTACTTGTCGAGGGCGAGCAGGATAAAGACATTCTCCTGCGTGTTCGACCAGGCGCCTTTTACGCGGTGGTCGAGGAGACCGCGGACAAGTTTGGGGATGAGGTCGTTGACGCCCGACACGCTATGCGTTGGGACTGCTAAACTGACGTTCTCCCGAACCTTTATCAGCGACTCCAAAAGCACGCCGTCAGCACGACGGTTCGAGTACATTATCAACCATGCGCCATCCCCATAGTCGGTAACGAAGTTCGCCGCCGCCGCGGTTTCGGTCGTACGGTTCATTAGGTACCGAACGATCGCCTGCACCTCGGCCTGAGATCCGGCATCACTCGCGAGCACGGAGAGCACCCAGCCAAGCCCCTCGAACGGCATCTTCTCGATCGTGGCCTCAGCGAGCAGGCGCTTCGCCTTGGCTACATCCTTGTCGCCCATCATGTCGCGGACGTAAAGGGCGTACGCCGAGATCGTCCATCGGACCTCGGGGGAGTTTTTGTACCACTCGTCGAAATGCTTCTCGACGTCCTTGAGGTAAGGCTTCGTTTTATTCAGCATTTCGTCCGGCACCTTGTAGCCCTTGGCCTTTGCGAGTGCCAGGGCGTGGGCGACGTGGATCGTAAGGAACGGATACTTGTATCGTTCCCCAGCCCGTTTCCAAAGGCCGAAGCTGCCGTCGTTTCGCTGGCGCGATTGGAGGATCTCGATGTCGCGAGCGAAATACTTGTTGAGCTGCTCAGGCGTCGGCATGTCCTTCGCCTTGAAAGCACTGAGCACATCGCGCATTGCCGCGATCGAGATCATCCGCGAGGAGATCTGCTCTGAGCAGGCGTAGGGGTAATTCGTGAGATAGAGAAACGCATCGGTGAGTTCCTGCAATTGCGTGGAACTCGTTGTCACCTCTAATCCGCCAAACTGCGGGAATACATCGCCGGGCGTTTGGACCGGCTGGATGATCGCGCCGTTCTGATCGGTATTGCCGTAGGTGGCGAATGCTTCCGTCGTCGCGGGTGTCCAGACCGGGAGAGAGATCTCCGCCGCATCGGCAAAACTGCCGGAACTGACGGCGATCTGGAAGCGAGCCGTGCCGGCCTTCATCGCCGAAACCGGGAACCGGACCTCTTCCCTGCCGTTCGCTTTGACTAGAACTCGACGGCCGTTGCCGCCGGTGAGTTCCGCGTTCGACGAGCGAACCGCGACATCGACGGCCATGTCCTTGTCGGTTTGGTTTTGCACGACGACAGGCAATTCGATCTTGTCACCGAAGTTCATGAACCGCGGAGCCGAAGGTCGGACCATCAGCGGCTGCTTCGCGGTAATGTTCGATTCGGATTTGCCAAAGCGTTTGCCCGAGTCGACAGAAATGGCGGTGACGCGGTATCGCGTGAGGTTGTCGGGGAGCTTTACATCGACAGTTGCTCGGCCGTTCGAATCGGTTTTGACCGAAGGCGCGAAGACCGCGAGGGCGTTAAAGTTTTCGCGGAGATTTATCGCTTCATCCGTGGGAGAATCATCTACTTCCGCTTCGGCCTTTGCCATATCCGCCGCTTCGGCTCGGGCTCTTTTAGGTGAGGGAGCCCTCTGCAAGTTGGCTACCCTCGCCTCCGAAACGAACCCGGCGCCAGAAGCACTCGGAGACGGAGGAGGAGGCGGCGGATTCTTAACATCCTCGGGATTGCCAAGCAGAACATCCTTTCTCAAATGGTGATCCGACGTTCCGGTGGTTCGTGCCTGGTAAAAGACTCCCATCGGATCGGCAATCGAATAACGGGACAGTGCAAGCACGGCTTCGTCGACGATAACGACGGCGACCTCGCTGTTCGCGACCGGTTCGCCGCGATGGTCCTTCACCTCGATGTCGACCTTTGTCTCGCCTCCCGGGGCGAGGGTCTTTTCTTTCGGTTCGGCCGACACGGATAGCTTTCGCGATTCGGTCGTAACCGAAAGATTGATGTTTCCGCTGGCGTAAGCGGGGCGATTCGAAAGTTTCGGATCTATCTCGCCTTTGTCGTTTTGTCTCACGGCTGACCCGACTAGATCTACTTGGGCGTAGATATTCGGCAGGTATTTTTCCTCGACCGGGATCTTCAGTGTGATTGACGAATCCTTCATCGTGAAACGCTCGGTCTTCACGATACCGTCGCGGCGGAGAGTGAGCACGCCTTCCGCGGGTGTGAACGGAGCGATCACGAGAAGTTCGGCGACATCGCCTGGGGCGAAATCCTTCTTGCTCGGGATGATCTGGACTTCCTCCTGTTCGACATTACGCTTGGGAGGCTGTTTGCCGCCGGGGACCCAGACCGTGAACTCGCTCTCGTTGAAGCGTTCTCGGTCGTCCATCACCGTCGCAGCGATCGTGTATCTGCCGCCGTTCTTCGCTACGAACGAACATTTTTGCGGTGCGTCGCCAGATTTAACCGTGCAATTCTGTTCATCTACAGTAACCTCGTTCCAGGCACCTTTTTCGAACTGCCAGTCCTTAAGGACTGCTTTAACTTCGACATCGCGGCCCGCGATCAATTTGCCGTCGAGGTCGGTGACGACCGATTCCACGACGATGTTCTCGCCCTTCTGAACGAACGTCCTCGGAGTTCGGATCCCGACGTACAGTTCCGCAGGATGAACGAGCAATGTCGTCTGGCCGGCCCAAGTCTGGCGGTTAACATCCTGAACGGAAGCCGAAGCGGAGATCGTGTATGGTCTGGGCGGTTTGACCGAGTCGAAGTCGATCCTTATATGATGCTGCCCGCTCGCGTCGGTCACGCCTTTGAAGTATTCGGTCTTTCCGCCGTAGTAACCGCGACCACCGTAGTCGTAGACTCGCCACCAGGGCACCCAGGTTCCGAAGGTGAAGTCATTGCGATTGGGCGGCGTGTAAGTCGTCGGACTTGCGGTGACCGTCCAGTTCGTCGCGGCATTGGCCAAGCCGCCGCCTGCGTAGTATTTCGCTTCGACCGACAGGTCGGCTTTCCCGCCCACAAAATGAGGGCCTTCGCTGTCAACTTTCGCTTCAACTTCGAACTCCGGCCGGCGGAATTCCTGGATCTGGAACTGATGTGAAAAACTGTTTCCAACCAAGCCGCTGCTTGTTGATAGATCGATGCGGGCGTAGCCGAGATTGGCGTTGTCAGGAAGCGAGAATTTGAAATCGAACGCGCCGAAGGCGTTCAGGTTGGCAGTTCCCTTGGCAATCTCGTTCCCGCGCGGATCTTTGGCGGACCACTGCAGGCCGCTTGCGGAATCGCCAAGCTGCTCGATGTCGCCGAGCTTCCCACCGGTTACCTTGCGGATGTAGCCTTTGACGGAGACCTCTTCCTTCGGCTTGTACATCCTGCGATCATCGAAGACGAACCAGCGGAGGGAATCCTGATCCGGCTTCTTATACCAATTGCCGCTGTCCTGCCAGTAGTAGTCGGTGTTTTCCGGCAGGAACGCGATGTCTTTCCCGCGTCGTGCGATCAGCAGGTTCATGCCTTTAGGAGAGGCAGAGTCAGGGAGCGTTAGGCGCAGAATTCCGTTCGGCCCGGTTACGGATCTTTGGGCTGGCCCGATCGATTCGCTATCGACTTCTCTGCCATCCGTGCCTATCGCATCGATCTCACCAGCTGACGGACCGCCGGATCCAGCTATATACTCCCATGCTGATTCAAACCAGCCTTTGGGTTCGATGAAAGCTTGCTGCCCAGAGACCGAGCCACCGTTCGGATAGATAGAGAGCTCGGTCCCTGCTATCGGCTGGCCGGTCTGAAGCTCCGTGGCAAAACCTACTAGTTCCTGGTTGTCGACGAACGCGTCAAGTCCGATCCTTGTCGACTGCACCCAGGTTAGAACGCGAGATCGATCGTACTTGTCGCGCTTGATCGTCGGTTCGATATCGAGGATGAGGTTGCCCAGACCCTCGCCTCCAAGCGCTCCCGTAAGGTCGATACGCGTCTCGACCATTTCGTCCAGCGCGCGCCTGATAGGTACTGTCTTATCGGAAACAAGCGAGCCGGGCATGGCAGGGCGTTGATTGTCGTCATAATTCAGGCGGCGATAATACTGCATGAATTGATTCCAATCTTCCGGCCTCACCCGGTAGATCTTCACCCGCGCAGCGGAGTGGTTGGTGGTGTAGATCGAGAACGATGGTTTTGCAGAGGGATCCAATACGGTCATTGCACCACCCTGTGCATAAAAGCTTTGGGGCGCTGTGCCGACCCGGATGGCAGCAACTCCCGGTTGTGCGAGAGTCTGGCCGAACATATCGGCAAGTCCCTGGTCGACCGTTACCTTGTAAGTCGTATTCCCCTTTTTGTATCCCTGAATGTAAATGTGATTGCCTGATGGATAAATGTTCAGCCCCTCGACGGCGGGCTCGACCTTGACCATTTCCTTAGTAAACTTCGAAGCATCGATGGAGTTATTGAACTCCAAATACCAAGGCTCAAAGGGCGAACAGTTCTTGTTATCGCGCCATCCACAGTAACCGCTGTTGAACTTGAACGGGCCGTATGTGTTGAAGCTGAAACTCTGTGGGACGGCAGTAGTAATAGGGCCCTCCGCCGAAGGGGTGCCCTTCTCGACGGTGACGGTCATGGTTGATGCTCCGGGCAAGGCATTCGCCGAGGAACCATCAGCATTTATCGCCCGAAACGCCAACCAACGGCCCGGTTGGGATTGTTTTGCCTGGTAAGAAATTGCACCGTCTGAATCGATCTCCGCTTGGGTGGCTAGTCGTACGACGAGTTTCCTTCCGGCGGTGACGGATATTGTCTTGATTACCGCTTCAGGATCGATAGCCTGATCGAATCGCAAAAACATCAAGGCATCGCGCCGTACTGTCTGACCTTGAGGGATGAATTGCTCGACCTTCGGGGGTGGAGTCGTGATTGTGGATACGAAATACTTTTTGAGAACCTGGG